>NZ_FNVC01000013.1:0-118749 GCF_900108215.1 Billgrantia desiderata
CGCCGGGGCGCCGCTCGCCTTTGGCGCGCGAGCGGCGCTGGCGATTGGGATCCTGGGACGGTGGCTTGCTGCTGTTGCGGCTACTGGTGGCCAGGCGATCGGCCATGAGCTTGACCAGCAGCATCAGCACATCGATGGCGGCACGCAGCGACGGCGAGACCGTCTGGTCTTCCTTGAGCTGCTGCCGGACCCGCTCCAGGGCCTCGTCGACGTTGATATCGCTGATGGTCATATCACCGCATAGGTGTGCCGAATGATGCTGTGCACTATGCCAGAAAAATCAGCTGGTTGGCGATATCCCATCCGCAGCCACCTGAATAGTTACACGCTTGGAACGTCAGATTCACTACGCCTGATAGGCAGCCCTGCTGCGCCAGCAGTTCGACCACTTCACTTCCAGCGCAAGAAGCGGAGTTCCTTCGTCGCCTTGCTGCCCTAGGTTGGCTCCATTACCAACCGGAGTGGTAGCGATGAAAACGATCGATCGAAGCATGGGGCGCACGCAGTGGGTGTTGTTGCTGGTCTTGTCGGTGCTGTGGGGCGGCTCCTTCTTTTTCGTCGGAGTGGCGGTCGCGGAGCTGGGGCCGATCACCATCGTGGCCCTGCGCGTGGGGCTGGCGGCGCTGGCGCTGCATGCGCTGATTTTGCTGCTGGGCCAGCGCATGCCGCGCGACCCGCGGCTGTGGATGGCCTTCTTCGGCATGGGCCTGCTCAATAACATGATTCCCTTCAGCCTGATCGCTTGGGGTCAGGGGCATATCGCCAGCGGCCTGGCGTCGATTCTCAACGCCACCACGCCTTTCTTCACCATCGTCGTGGCGCATTTCCTGACCCGCGACGAACCTCTCACCCCGGCGCGCCTTGCGGGCGTGGCAATCGGTTTTGGCGGCGTGGTGTACATGCTGGGCGCCGAGGTTCACGAAGGTGCCGTCAGCCACTCATGGGCGCAGCTTGCAGTGCTGGCCGGCGCGCTCTCCTACGCCTTTGCCGGGGTGTTCGGGCGGCGCTTTGGTGCGCTGGGCTGTTCGCCCCTGGTGGCCGCCTGCGGGCAGGTCACGGCATCGGCGCTGGTACTCCTGCCCTTGGCCCTGACGGTGGAGCGCTTCTGGCAGCAGCCATGGCCGGGGCTGGATACCTGGGCAGCCGTGTTCGGCCTGGCGCTGTTCTCCACCACGCTGGCCTACCTGATCTATTTCCGCCTGCTGGCAAGCGCAGGGGCGACCAACCTGCTGCTGGTCACGTTCCTGATTCCGGCCAGCGCCATCGTGCTCGGTATCTTCGTATTGAACGAGCGGCTGGAGTGGCGCCATCTGGCCGGCATGGGGCTGATCGGGCTTGGGCTTGCGGCCATCGACGGCAGGCCGTTGTGGTGGTTTCGAAAAATGGCTTACGCTTACCGGAAAGCCAGGCGAGAGGGAGCGGGCCGATGAAGCTGTGTGCCGTGCAGTACGCCTCGATAACGGGCGATATCGAAGGGAACGTGGCACGCCACACCGAGTTCATCGAACTGGCGGCAGCGCACGATGCCGAGCTGATTTTCTTCCCCGAGCTCTCGCTGACCGGCTACGAGCCGACGCTGGCCAAGGGACTTGCCACCCACCCGGAAGACCCACGGCTGGAGGTGTTCCAGCGCCTGAGCGACACTCATGAGATCGTGATCGGCGTGGGGCTGCCGCTGGTTACCTCGACGAAGCCGCGGATCGGCATGGTGGTGTTTCAGCCCCATTCGGGGCGCCAGGCCTATGCCAAGCAGCGGCTCCACGACGACGAACTGCCCTACTTCTCCTCCGGCGAGCGGCCGATGGTGATCGAAACCCGTGAGCACCGTCTGGCCCTGGCGATCTGCTACGAGTCGCTACAACCCGACCATGTCGCCACGGCGGCCAGTCTGGGGGCGGACGTCTATCTGGCCAGCGTGGCCAAGTTAGCGCCGGGCATGGACGAGGCGCATGCCTACTACGCCACCTTCACCCGTTCTCACGCCATGACGATTTTGATGGCCAACTGCGTGGGACCCTGCGACGGCGATGCCGGCGGGGGCCGCTCGGCGGCCTGGATCGACCGCGGCAAGCGTATCGCCAGCCTGGACGGCGAGCAGGAAGCCATGCTGATGCTCGACACCACCACGCTCACCGCTCGCGTGCTGAGCCTGGCGGCGCCGGCGGCCTAGGCATTGGATGGCAAACCATAGAGAGACGATATCGACCATGGAAATTACCCTTCGGCCTGCCGAAGCCGGCGATGCGGCCGCCATTACCGACATCTACAACCCTTTTATTGCCAACACCTGCATCACCTTCGAGATGGAGCCTATCGTGCCCCAGGAAATGGCTCGCAGAATCACCGAGACCCAGGCTGCCCAACTTCCGTGGCTGGTGGCAGAGGTAGAGGGAAAGGTGATTGGCTACGCCTACGCCTCGAGCTGGAAGGGTCGCTGCGCCTATGGCGGCTCGGTGGAGGCGACGATTTATCTGGACCCGAGCGTGACGGGCAAGGGGGTCGGGCGCCGGCTTTACTCGGCGCTGATCGATCAGCTGCGCCAGCGCTCCCTGCATACCGTGGTGGGCGGCATCGCACTGCCCAATGCCGCCAGCATCGCCTTGCATGAAGCGCTTGGGTTCGAGAAGGTCGCTCACTTCCGCGAGATTGGCTACAAGCAAGATCGATGGATCGATGTCGGGTACTGGCAGTTGCTCATGAGGCAATGAAAGCGTCGCTTACCTGACGCTTCGGCCCCTTCAACCCAGCAAGCGCCCCAAGGCGCCATCGACATGACGCTTCCAGTCCTCTGGTGTCGTTTCCTCAAAACCCCTATCACCGACGAAGGCGCTGCCGAACACCACGTCCGGCTCGAGTTCGCGCAGCAGCCTCAGGCTCTCGGCCAGCTGTTCGCGATCCTTTTCATCGTTGTGCCCGGGAATGAAGCCGGCGTGCCAATCGCTCTTCTTGCCACGGTAGAGAGTATCCCCGGTGAACAGGTAGCGCTTGCCATGAGGCGAGTGCACCAGGAAGCAGGTGCTTCCCGGGCTGTGGCCTGGGGTGGGGATCACCTCGACACTGCCCAGATGCATCTCGCGCCGCTCGAACAGAATGTCGGGCGTGCGATAGCGGGCAAACTCATCCCGCTCGGCACGATGGCCACCCAGCTTGGCCCCGAATCGCTGGTGAATGGTCTTGAGTGTTTCCCCCAGCTCGTCCTGGTGGCTCAGGTACTGGTAGGCCACGCCGCCCAGCTCAGCCATTTCATCGATCTCATGCTGATGCCCAGTGTTGTAGAAAAGGACATTGCCCCCGTCCCGGGTCAGCAGGTAGGCGTGAACGGTCAGCCCGGGAAAGGGGCTCTCCATTTCGGTTTCCCAAATATCCGGTTGAACGCGTTGCATGATTCGCTCCTTTGCGTGGTTACACAGCCGAAGCGTAAAACCTCAAGCAACATTGAGGTCAAGAAGAGCAATAACCACGCCGGGAGCGGTAAACTACGCTCTTGAAGAAAAGCCAGGCATGCATTCCCGCACTGTGGATAAGATACGACTTGAACGGTAAGGAACTCTCGAATGGTGACGCTGCTGCTGTTGGCCCTCGGCCTGGGGCTGTTGATCGTGGGTGCGGAGGGTCTGGTGCAAGGTGCGTCGCGCCTGGCGGCGCGATTGGGCATTCCGCCGCTGGTGATCGGGCTCACGGTGGTGGCTTTCGGCACCAGCGCACCGGAGCTCGTGGTCAGCCTCAAGGCCGCTCTGGACGGTCAGGCGGGCATCGCCATGGGCAACGTGGTGGGCAGCAATATCTTCAACGTGCTGTTCATCCTCGGCGTCTCGGCGCTGATCGTGCCGCTGGCGGTGGCCCAGCAGCTGATCCGCCTGGATATTCCGCTGATGATCGTGCTTTCCCTGGTAGTGCTGGTGATGACACTGGACGGCAGCGTCGGCCGGCTCGACGGTGGGCTGCTGGTCCTTGGCCTGGTGGTCTACACCGTCTTCCTGCTTTGGCAGGGGAAACGCCAGGCGGCCAGCGACGAGCCGGCAGCCGACCGCGAAGCCCTGGCCCGCCCCGGATGGCATGATGCACTCTACGTCCTCGGTGGGCTTGCCATGCTGGTGGCCGGCTCACGTCTGTTCGTCGACTCGGCCGTGACCATGGCCGGCTGGTTCGGGGTCAGCGATCAGGTGATCGGACTGACCCTGGTGGCGGCAGGCACCTCGCTGCCCGAGGTCGTGACTTCGATCGTTGCGGCCCTGCGCGGCCAGCGCGACATCGCCGTGGGCAACGTGGTGGGCAGCAACATCTTCAACCTGCTCGGCGTGCTGGGCATCACCGCCCTGATCGCCCCTGCCGGCATCGCCGTCACCCAGGCCATGCTCAGCCTCGACCTGCCGGTGATGGTCGCGGTAGCCGTCGCCTGTCTGCCGATCTGCTTCACCGCCAGCGCCATCGATCGCTGGGAAGGGGCCGTGCTGCTGGGTTACTACGTGGCCTATACCGCCTATCTGGTACTGGCTGCCACCCACCACGACGCGCTGGCCGGTTTCAGTGCCCTGATGCTCTATTTCGTGCTGCCGATCACTGCCCTGACCCTGGCCGTGCTGGTCGTGCCCGAGCTGCGCCGAAGAGCGAACGAGTAGCGCCTGAGGCTCAGCCCAGCATGTCCATGGCCGGCTTGGGGGAAACACCCTGGGCCAGGGCCGCCTCACGCTCGGCGACCTTGGCCCGCTGGAAGGCCTCCCGTGCCTGCAGGCGCTGCCAATAGGCCGCCACGGCGGGTTTGAAGCGCTCATCCAGGCCGATGTAGCTGGCCAGCAGCAGCGCATAACCCACCGACACGTCGGCCGCGGTGAAGCGCCCGGCGCAGACGAACGCTTCACGCTCCAGGCGCGGCTCCAAGGTACGCAGGCGGGAGAGGAACCAGCGTGAGTAGTCCTCCACCACCTGGGGCAAACGGCGCTCCTCGGGCTCGAACCGGCCGTAGCGCAGCACCAGGGTCTGGGGAAAGGTCAGCGTCGCTTCGCCGAAGTGCAGGAAGTTGAGGTAGTCGCCGTAGGCGGGGTCGTCCGGCGTTACCGCGAGGCCCGCCTGGGGATGGCGACCGGCGAGATACTGGCAGATGGCCGCCGATTCGGTCATCGCCACCCTGTCGTCGAACAGCGCCGGCACCGTTCCCAGTGGATTGATCTCAAGAAAGGCTTCATCGCGTACCCGGGGCGGGAAATCGTGCATCACCAGTTCATAGGGCACTCCGATCTCCTCGAGCAACCAAAGGGGACGAAACGAACGAGCGCTGACGCAGTGATGGAGTGTGATCATGGCGGCCTCCGGTCTGTCCTTGAACGTATTGGCTTTACAGGCACGAAGCGGCTGCGCGATGCTGAGCCGCCACTGCCAGGGAGCCCTTCAGATTGACACGCCAGACGCTCGAGAAGTATCAGGTCTTGGTCTATCTGGCGTTCATCGCCATGGGCCTGGCGCTGGGTAGCGCTTTGCCGCAGCGGGTCGGCGTGCTGGAAGCGCTGCTGTGGCCGTTGCTGGGGGCGCTGCTCTACGTGACCTTCACCCAGGTGCCGCTCACGCAGCTGCGCGCCGCCTGGCGCGATACGCGCTTTCTGGCCGCGGCGGTGGTCGGCAATTTCGTCCTGCTGCCGCTCATCGCCTGGGGGCTGGCGAACCTGTTCGTCACCGAGCCGGCGGTACGCCTGGGCCTGCTGCTGGTGCTGTTGGTGCCATGTACCGACTGGTTCATCACTTTCTCTCACTTGGGTGGCGGCAAGGCGCAGTACGCCATCGCCTTCGCCCCGGTAAGCCTGCTGTTGCAGCTTGCCTTGCTTCCCCTCTACCTCTGGCTGTTCCTGGAGGAAAGCCTGCGCCTCGCCCTGGTTCAGCGTGAGCTGTTGCTGGCCTTTGCCGGGCTGATTCTGCTGCCGTTGCTGCTGGCCTTCATCACCGAGAAGTGGGCCCAGGGACACCTCAAGCGCGCAGCCGGCATCGAGCGACTGGGATGGCTGCCGGTACCGCTGCTGGCCCTGGTGGTGTTCAGCATTGCCGCCACCCAGGTGAATGTCGTCGCCGGTTCCTTGCCGCTGCTCGGCGGGCTGTTGCTGGCCTTCATCGGCTTTCTGTTGCTGGCAGCTGGCTTGGCCCGGCTGCTGGCATCCATGTGGAAACTCCCCACCGCCCAGGGGCGGGTACTCGCCTTCAGCCTGGGCACACGCAACTCCTTCGTTGTGCTTCCCTTGGCCCTTTCCTTGCCTACCTCCTACGAGCTGGCCGTGGTCGTCATCGTGTTCCAGTCGCTGGTTGAGCTGATCGGCATGGCATTCTTCCTGTGGTGGGTGCCACGCCGCCTGTTCCCTGCCGTAGGATGAAAACCATGCGGTGGCGTCGGGGGGGCAGCACATCCGGACCGCTATACTCGTTACGTAACCTCTTCACTTCGCGAACCATAACGACACAACAAAGGTTCCGCCATGCGCCTTCCCCTGCTGGCCGGCTGGCTTTTCCTGGCGCTGCCCATCGCAGCCGTGCTGGCCGATAGCACGGTGCAAGCAGAAGAAGCCGTACGCAAGACCGAGGTACTGGAGCAGGTCGTGGCGCCGGATGTTGAGGTCCGTGAGCCGGTGAAGCCGCTCGAGGAGCAGGAGGCGCAGGTCATAGATCCGGAGGGCAGCGACCCGCTGGAAGAGCCGCTTACCTGCCTGGCACGCAGCATCTATTGGGAAGCCAAGGGAGTACAGGGCCGCGACATGGAGTCGGTCGCCAACGTGGTGATCAACCGGCTTGCCAGCGAGGAGTTTCCCAACACAGTCTGCGAGGTGGTAAAGCAGGGCTCTGAGCAGAGCCCGTGCCAGTTCTCGTGGTGGTGCGATGGTCGCCCCGATGAGGTGGTGGAGGGCGATGCCTATGAAGTGGCCAAGGAAGTGGCGCGCCAGGCGCTGAACCGGGAGCTGCCCGACCACACCGACGGCGCGCTCTATTTTCACGACCGCACGGTGCGGCCCCACTGGGCCAACGAGTTTCTGCTGACCATCGAAACCGAGGCGTTTTTCTTCTATCGCCCCAACGACATGGCGCAGTGAATCGTCATCTGTTGCCACCGTCACCCGACCGCTGCCTACGATTTTTTTGGTAGATGCACGAATCGGCACGGTTTCGGTGCGTCTGGATTTGACCGGCCCCGCTTCGGGAACTCACCATGCAGTTACAAAAAGAACAAATAAAGCCCCTGACATTCTCAGCCATCACAAGGGGCAACTTGCAGGAGGAAACGCTTATGATCGTCTCACTGATCCCCAGTATCGCTTCCGTTCCCCAAACCCAGCATGAAGCGGATATCGAAGCCTTGCTCGACGGCCTGATGAGCGATGAAGGCCTGAGCCGGCAGGAGCGTGACGAACTGCTCGATCTGCTGATACTCGAGCGGGCCGAAATCAAGCGTCAGCTCAATCGCATCCGCGAAAAACGCGGCTGACCTGCCAGTCATGCCAGGCAAATGCGCTGGCAGAGAAAGATTCAAAGCTTCTGAAAAGCCGCCATGACCTGCCCTGCCAGCGTTTCGCATGCCTGATCGGCGCCGGGCCGCCTCACCATCGCCAACTGATATTCGCCCAGCGGCGGCAACAGGCCGGGATCGATACGCTTCAGTGGCGGTCGCACCAGGCTCAGCGGGAAAGGTGCCACCGCCAGGTCGGCGAGCATGGCCGCCTCCTGGCCGGCACAGTGCTCGCAGGAGTAGGCGATGCGGTAACTCAAGCCGGCCCGGTCCAGGGCTTCGAGGGCCATGCCCCGCCAGGCGCAGCCGGCGTGCGCCAGAGCTACCGGTAGCGGCGAGCGCTGTGCGGCAAGCCCGCCTTCCCGTCCCGCCCACACCAGCGGTTCGCTGTGAACGATCTCGCCGCGTATCTCCTGCCCCGGGTTGCCGGCGGTCACCAGAATCAGATCGAGCTCTCCGGCTTCCAGTCGAGCCAGCATCTCGCGGCTGCTGCCCACCACCACGTCGACCTGAACCGCCGGGTGCGAGCGGGCAAATTGCGCCAGCACACCGGGCAGGATGCGCGTGCCCACGTCATCGGTGGTGCCGAAGCCCAGCCGCCCCGACACGCTGGGTGCGAGGAACTGCGTCACCGCCTCCTCGTTGAGCTTGAGCAGGCGCCGCCCATAGCCGAGCAGCGTTTCTCCCTCGGGCGTGAGGCGTACCTGGCGGGCCTCGCGAACGAACAGGGCGTGGCCAAGCGTCTCCTCCAGGCGCTTGATCTGCATGCTGAGCGCCGAGGGCGTGCGAAACACCTGGCGCGCGGCCCGGGTGAAGCTGCCGCATTCGGCAATTGCCACGAAGGTACGCAGCACGTCGGTATCGAGCAGCGGCAGCGGCGAATGCAGGGTGGTGGGGGGCAGTTGGGTCATGGTTCCACCTTTCAATTTCTCTTAAAGGAGACTCTAGTCTTTTTCGTTGGATTGATCCAATCGCAAGCGCGACACTGTCCTGCAAGAGGTCGCGACCCTCCACTCACTTTCAAGCGAGATCACGGCAGCCAGCCTGTGGCAGCCCGTGAGGAGGTGCGACATGAGTCAGTACGAACCGCTGCATCATCATCAGCCCCAGCCGACGCAAGCCAAGCATTCCACGCCGCCGCCCCAGCCGGACTTCTATATGCCGGCCATGCCGCCCCTGGAGCTTATCCATGCCATCGAAACCCTGCTGCACCGCTACCTGCGCCGACGGCGGTTCCGCCAGCGCTATCTGCCGCTGCTGGCCCACGACGACCATATGCTCGACGACATGAACCATCGGCGCGACGACATCCTATGGGCCTCGCGTCTGCCGCTGAAGGAGGACGCCGAGCAGGCCCTGGCCGAGCGTCGCGCACAGCGCAAGGCAGCACGGGGAAAGCTTTGCTGAGCTCCTTTGCTGAGCCCAGCGCTTGACCTCAGCTGCGCTTGAGGTCGTACGGTGCGGGCAACGTCAGCACAGCAAGGAGCAACACCATGAACGTGATGATCGTGGGCGCAAGCCAGGGCCTGGGCCGGGCTTTCATCGAAGGGCTTGGCGATGACGGCGACCGCTTGATCGGCGTATCGCGTCGCATGCCGGAACCGTTGCCCGTACGCGCCGGACTCGAGATCGACTGGATCGAGGCCGATCTGGCCTCACCCGAGCGGGCGTCCGCCACGCTGGCCGAAGCCGTGGAAGCGCGGGGGCTCGACGTGCTGGTCTACAACCTGGGGCTGTGGGAAAGTCGGGCCTTCGAGCCGGACTACCGCTTCCTGGACGACAGCCCGGCGGAGATCCAGCGCATCGTTACGGTCAACGTCAGCGGCGCCATTCTGCTGATTCAGGCGCTGCTCCCCGTGCTGCTGCGCTCCCGTGCGCCGCGTATCGTGCTCACCGGTTCGACCTCCGCCCTGCCCGGCCACGGCCGGCCGGAGGTCGCCTTCGGTGCCACCAAGCACGCCCTGCGCGGCGTTGCCGAGGCGCTGCGCGAGGGCTTTCGCGAACAGCGCCTGGCGGTGACCTGCCTGCAGCTCGGCTATCTCAACACCGAGGACGACCTGAGCGTGCCGCTCGAACGCGCAGCCCGCCGCGGCGACGGCGAGCTCATTCCCTTGCACGACGTAGTGCAGCTGGTGCGCACTCTGCTGGCGCTGTCGCCCAGCGCCTATGTCAGGGAGGTGGTGATGCCGGCAGTTGCCGATAAACGTTTCTAGCGATCCCTCAGGTTCCGAGCTGCTCCCCCTCGGAGGTGGTCTCGACGAGCGTCTCGGCTCGTTGCAGCAGCGCGCGCTCCTGCTCCGGGGTCAATGCCAGGCCGAAGCGTTGGCGCAGCACGTCGGGCAGCGCATCGGCTTCAATCCGCTGCAGCTCCGGCGCCTGACCCGGGCGGAAGATCTTCAGCTCGAGATCGGTGAGCGCCAGCCGAATCTCGGCGCCGTTGTGCTGAGCCACGATGCGCCGCACGAAGGGCGATCCGGGGTGGCGAGAGGCCAGATAGTTGTATTCGCCAGAGTCGGCGCGATAGCAGGGTTCGTCACTGAACTGGTAGATGTTGAACCATTCACCGAGGCGCTTATGACGCAGCAGCCAATACCCCAGCGGCGAGCGCTCCAGGCGATACTCCCAAGGGCCATGACTCACCTCAAGGTCCGCCTCGAGCCGGATCGGCTCACGCGGCCCGACATTGCCGACGCCGACATCGACCATCCAATCATGGCCCGCGACTTTCACCACCAGCAGGGTATGCCCGAGAGGAGTGACGACACTCGCATCCTCGCCCATCAGCATTCTCGCGTTGCGCCCCGCAACCTCGAAGCCGAGCCGGTCCAGCACCGTGGCGAACAGCGTGTTCTGCTCATGGCAGTAGCCGCCGCGCCGACGTCGTACCAGCTTGTCCTGGAGGCTTTCCAGGTCGATGCGGATCTCACCACCGGTGACGATCTCGAGATTCTCGAACGGCACCGCGGCGAGATGCGCCTGCTGGAGCGCCGTCAATGTCTCCAGGCTGGGGGCCAAGGGGCCACGGTAGTCGATACGTGCCAAATAAGCGTCGAGATCGAGCGCCGACGTCTCCCACTGGGTCGATTCATGAAGGGGTTGGGCGTTCCGTACAGCCTGCATGGCGTTCTCCTGTTCCTGCTTGTCTTGTAGAGCAACCTTGTAGCGCAGGCTAATACCTCAAGTTTGCTTCAGGTAAAGCGGAGACGTTTCTATCGCTCTGATAGTTTCAGGACATTCAACCAAGAGGTTGACTATCTCGCTCGCAAAGGCTATATCAACCATATGGTTGAATATGACGAAACGCATCTGGATCGGGTCTTCCATGCTCTGGCCGACCCAACCCGCCGCCTGCTGCTCGAGCGGCTGGCGGCGGGTGAGCGCAAGGTCGGCGAGCTGGCCGAACCGTTCCCCATCTCGCTGGCGGCCGTTTCCAAACACGTTCGCGTACTGGAGCAGGCGGGGCTGGTGGAACGCCGTATCGAAGGGCGCTCCCACTACTGCCGGCTACGACCGGAGCCGCTGGCAGCGGCGGAGCAGTGGCTGAGCTTCTACGAAGGCTTCTGGAGCCAGCGGCTGAACGCGCTGGAAACGGCGCTCAAGGCCGCCCCGGATGGCCAGTCGACGAAGGAGGAGAAGCAAGATGAGTGACACCGACTACGGCGAGCAGATTGCCGAAGAGAGCGTCCGCTTCGAGCGCCTGCTGCCGGGGCCCATCGAACGGGTCTGGGCCTTCCTCACCGAATCGGACAAACGTGCCCAATGGCTCGCGCCCGGCAACATGGAGCCGCGGGCGGGCAGCACCTTTGCTCTACACTTTCACAATACCGAGCTGACACCCGACAGAACGCTGCCCAGCGAGCGCTTTCGTCAGTTCGACGGCAGCTTCACGACACAACACCAGGTGCTGCGCTGCGAACCGCCTCATCTGCTTGCCTGGACCTGGGGCGGCGGCAACGAAGCCCCTTCGGAGGTGACCTTCGAACTCAGCGAGGCCGGCGAGCAGGTGCGCCTGGTCGTGACCCACCGCCGCCTCGCCGATGACGGCACCATGGTCAACGTGGCTAGCGGCTGGCACACCCACCTGGGCATCCTGGCCGAGGTGCTGCACGGTCAACCGCCCTCCCCGTTCTGGCCCACCTTCGAACGTCTCGAGGAGGAGTACCGATGCCGCATCACATCGCCCCGCAACTGATGTTCGAAGGCAACGCCGAGCAGGCCATGCGCTTCTACGTCTCGCTGTTCGACGATTCCGATATCGTCCGGCTCGAGCGCTACGGCTCTGAGGAGCCGGGGCGGGAAGGCAGCATAAAGCAGGCCGAATTCACCCTGGTCGGCAGGCGGTATACCTGTATCGACAGCCACATTGCCCATCCTTTTACCTTTACGCCCTCGATCTCGCTGTTCATCGAGTGCGAAAGTGCCGAGGAGTTCGAGCGCCTCCACCAAGCCCTGACGGAAGGCGGCGAGACACTGATGCCGCCTGACGACTACGGTTTCAGCACGCGCTTCGCCTGGCTCAACGACCGCTTCGGCGTCTCCTGGCAACTCAATCTGGCTTGAGGAGCAAGACTCCATGACGACCTCACCCTTGCCTCCCATCGTCTCCGAAGCGGAGTGGCACAGCGCGCTGGCGGAACAGATCGCTCGCGAAAAGGCCCATACGCGTGAGCGCGACAGGCTCAATGCCGCGCGGCGCCGTTTGCCGATGACCGAGGTACGCGCCGATTACGTCTTCGAAGGGCCACAGGGAGAGGTCACCCTACTCGACCTGTTCGAGGGGCGTCGTCAGTTGATCGTCTATCATTTCATGTTCGGGCCCGACTGGGAGGCCGGCTGCGACGGCTGCTCCTGGGTGGTGGATGCCATGACCCACCCCGCCCATCTCAACGCCCGCGACACCAGCCTGGTGCTGGTCTCCCGGGCGCCACTGGAGAAGCTCCAGCGTTACCAGGCGCGCATGGGCTGGCAGCATCCGACGTGGTTCTCGTCGCTGAACGGCAGCTTCAATCAGGACATGGGCGTGACCAGCTGCAACTGCCATGCGCCGGATACCGACCGCGGCGAGCGGCACGGCATCAGCGTCTTCCTGCGCGACGGCGAGCGGGTCTTTCGCACCTACTTCAGCGGCAAGCGCGGCGTGGAGTACCTGGGCAGCCTGTGGACCTACCTGGACCTGACGCCCTACGGCCGTCAGGAAACCTGGGAAGAGTCACCGCCCGGCTGGCCGCAGACGCCACCCTACGTATGGAATCGGCGTCACGACGAATACGAGACATAGCGGCACGGCAAGTAATACTGGAATAACGACAACCAGAGGGAACGCAAAACATGAAGACCATCGGCCTGCTCGGCGGCATGAGCTGGGAATCCACCGTCAGCTACTACCGTGCGCTCAACGAAGGGGTGAAGGCCGCCCTGGGCGGGTTTCACTCGGCCAAGCTGTGTCTCTACAGCGTCGACTTCGCCGAGATCGAACGGCTGCAGCATGCCGGCGACTGGGACGCCACCGCCGAGATCCTGAGCCGGGCCGCACGCAGCGTGGAAGCCGCCGGGGCGGATTTTCTGCTGATCGGCACCAACACCATGCACAAGGTCGCGCCGGAGATCGAGGCCTCGATCACGATTCCGCTGCTGCATATCGCCGATGCCACGGCACAGCGCTTGGCCGCCGACGGCATTCGCCGCGTCGGCCTGCTCGGCACTCGCTTCACCATGGAGCAGGATTTCTACAAGGGGCGGATCGCCGAAGGCTTCGGCATCGAGGTACTGGTGCCCGACGCCGCTCAGCGCGATCTCGTGCATGAGGTGATCTACCACGAGCTGTGTCTGGGGCAGGTGAAGGAGACCTCGCGGCAGCGCTACCTGGAGATCATCGAATCGCTAAGCGAGCAAGGGGCCGAAGCGGTGATCCTCGGCTGCACCGAAATCGCCCTGCTGGTACAGCAGAGCCACACCACGGTGCCGCTCTACGACACCACGGCCATTCACGCCGAAGAAGCAGTGAAGTGGGCGCTACAGAAATAGGCTTGAGCTGAAAAATCTTCGAGCGAAGGCCAGACAAGGCAAAAATCAGCGAAAAGACGGAGTTTACCGGTTGTAAATGAGTACTTTGAGCTGATTTTTAACGCTGTATGGCCAAGCGCAGAAATTTTTCGGCCAAGACTAGGCGTAGGTATTGATCTGCGTACCCACCATGCCATCGTTAGCAAGCTGCGGCTCCACCGAAGCCGAGGCCATCAGCGCCTGGACCTGATCCTTCTGCATGTCCAGCGCTTCCTTGTAGACCTCGAGCTGCACCTGCTGGGCGGCTTGGGCCTGCTGCATGACCAGCGACTGGCCGACGATGGTGTTGACGGCGGAATCCATGGCATTTTCTCCGTTGTTGGTTCTTCTGTCGCCCCACGCTAACAGCTGAAGGAAGCGAAGGCAAAAACGCAGCCCGCCGAAGCGGGCTGCGCACTTCTACCAGGCAGCGTTCAGGTCGAGGCGCTTGCCAGCGGTCGTGTCCTCACCCCCATCAGAATCATCAGTGCAGCCAGCAGCAGTACCGCGGCGCTGGCGGCGAACACGTTCAGCGCTCCGCCCAGATCGAAGATCAGCCCACCCGCCGCAGCGCCGGTGGCGATCGCCAGGTTGATGGCAGCCACCAGCAGCCCGCTGGCGCTCTCGGCCTCGTCCGGCACCGTGCGGGTGAGCCAGGTCGACCACGCCACCGGGATGGCACCGAAGGCCAGCCCCCACACTGCCACCAGCGCGGCATCGGTGGCCGGCGTGCTTTCCAGCAGCACCAGGGATAGGCCGAGCGTACCCATCAGCAGCGGCATCAATATCATGGTCAGCCGCAGGCTGCGTTCGACCATCCAGCCACCCAGGTAGTTGCCGAGGAAGTTGGCCACGCCGAAGCCGAGCAGGATGGTGGCCACACCGCTCACGCCGACGCCGGTCACCGTTTCGAGGAACGGACGAATGTAGGTGAAGAAGGCGAAGTGGCCGGTAAAGACCAGAGCCGCGGCCAGCATGCCCAGGCCGACTCGTGGCCGCATCAGCACGTCGAACAACGTACGCAGGCGGGTCATGCCGCTGGGTGCCATCCGCGGCAGGGTGAGGAATTGCACGATCAGCGCCAGCACGCCCAGCATTGCCGCCATGCGGAACACGTCGCGCCAGCCGAACAGATCGCCGAAGTAGCTACCCAGCGGCGCCGCGGCGATGGTCGCGGCGGAAACGCCGCTGAACATGATCGACAGCCCCCGCGGCACCAGATCCTCAGGCACCAGGCGCATCATGGTGGCGATCGACATGGTCCAGAAGCCGCCCAGCGCCATCCCCAGCAGCACGCGCCCGATCAGCAGTACCGTCAGGTTGGGGGAAAACGCCACCATCAGGTTCGAGGCCACCAGCAGCATGGAGAATCCCAGCAGCACATGGCGCCGGTCGATGCGGCGGGTCGCGGTGGAGATCAGCAGGCTGGTCAGCAGCGCCACCGCCGCGGTAACCGTCACCGCCTGACCCGCCATGCCTTCGGTAATGCCCAGGTCCGCCGCCATGGGCGTCAGCAGGCTGGCGGGCAGAAATTCCGCCGTCACCAGCCCGAACACACCGAGGGCCATCGAGATTACCGCCCCCCAGGCGGGCCGTGCCCGCGCTGCCAACTCGTTCATGCTCGTTCTCCTTTCCTAGAGAAGCATTCGTCAGGAACGAGAAGACTAGAGCGACCGGGCCGGACGATCTATGCTAGAAGCTCTCGAATAATTGATCGTTCATCCGAAACTTGTGAACGGTAACGCTGAAGGCGGCTGCGCAAATACGAATGAGGGGGGCGTGAGATGCCGAAACCGGAACTGCCCAACGACCTGGTCAGCGAGCTGCTGCTCGGCATGCGCCTGCGCGGTATCGCCTACCGCCGCATTCAGCTCTCGCCGCCCTTGGGGGTCGAGTTCGGACAGGTGGAGGGCTGGGCGCAGTTCCACTTCGTGGCCCGCGGCCCCGTCTACCTGCGCAGCCCCAGCGGCAGCGTGCATACCCTGGCCACCGGCGATGCGCTACTGCTGCCACGCGGCGGTTTGCATGCCCTGCTCTCGACACCCGACCAGCCGGCACAGGACGTTGCCGCCTTCGAAAGTGCCAGGCTGTGCGAGGCGGTCAGCGCGATTCGCGCCTGTCCGAAGGACTGCACCCTCGACGGCGCCCTGACCTTCAGTGGCTGCATGGAATTCGACCTGGGCAGCATGCACGCCCTGGTCTCGCTGATGCCCGAAGTGATGTACGTCGGCACTCTGCTGGAGCGCCAGCCCGAGATCCTGCCCATGCTCGAGGCGATGGAGCGCGAGGCGAAGAGCGAGCGTGCGGGTTATGCCGCCATTCTGGCGCGACTCGCCGACGTGATGGCGGCCTTCATCGTGCGCGGCTGGGTGGAGTGCGGCTGCGGCGATGCCACCGGCTGGATCGAGGCCCTGCGCGATCCGCGCCTGGGGCGCGTCATCGCCGCCCTGCACCGCGAGCCGGGGCGCAACTGGACGGTGGCGGAACTCGCCGCCGAGATGGGCAGCTCGCGCTCGGTGTTTGCCGAACGCTTCCTGGCGGTCACGGGCATGACGCCGCATCGCTACGTGACCGAGCTGCGCATGCGCCTGGCGGCCCAGTGGATCGGCCGCGAGCGCCAACCCATCGAGACCGTCGCCTATCGCCTGGGCTACGGCAGTACGGCCGCCTTCAGCCGCGCCTTCAAGCGCATTCACGGCCACCCGCCCGGTGCCCTGCGTCATCGGCTAGAGCCCGCTGCCATCCTGCAATCCTCCGCTTCAGAGAGCCCCCATGAACGAAGCCCAGTCGCTGCAGCAGGCCATTGACGAGCCGGTACGCCTGGTGGAATACGACCCCGCCTGGCCGGCACGCTTCGACGCCGAGCGCAGCCGCCTGCGGGAGCGTTTCCCCGCCGAGCTGATCGAGGTGCAGCATATCGGCAGCACCGCCATCCCCGGCATGCCGGCCAAGCCCATCATCGACGTCATGGCCGGGGTCGCCTCCATGGCCGTGGCCGACGCCCTGTTCCAACCGCTGCTCGAACACGGGTACGTGACTTCGGTGGAGTTCAACGCCAGCCTGACCGACCGGCGCTGGTTCATGCGCCATGCCAACGGCCGCCGTACCCACCATCTGCATGTGGTGGTGCACGACGGCAAACTATGGCGCCAGCGGCTCGCCTTTCGCGATGCGCTGCGCCCCGACCCAGCGCAGGCCGAGCGCTACGCCGCCCTCAAGCGCGAGCTGGCTTCGCGTCACGGCACGGATCGCGAAGCCTATACCCGGGCCAAGGGTGAGTTCGTGCGCTCGATCATTGCCTCCTGACTTCTTGACATGCAACTAAACAGTTGCCTAAATTGCTTCATGCAGAACGACATGAATGACGTCTTCAAGGCCCTTGCCGATCCCTGCCGCCGCGAGCTGCTCGACCGTCTGTACGAGAACAACGGGCAGACCCTGGGCGAACTTTGCGAGCGCATGGCCATGACTCGGCAAGGCGTCACCAAACACCTGGCACTGCTGGAAGCGGCGAACCTGGTCGTGGTCGTGTGGCGCGGCAGGGAGAAGCTGCACTACCTGAATCCGGCACCGATCCAGCAGATCCACGAACGCTGGATCGGGAAGTTCGAGCGTCGCCGACTGGAGGCGCTGGAAACGCTGAAGAGAGCCCTGGAGGACTCCCAAGATGGATAAGCCCGAGTTCGTTTACGTCACCTACATCGACACCACCCCGAACAAGGTGTGGGAAGCACTGACCAATGGCGAGTTCACCCGCCAGTATTGGGGCGGTCGCAGTATCACCTCGGACTGGCAGGTCGGCTCGACCGTCAAGCATCTCAAGCCGGACGGCACTCTCGACTGGGCAGGTGAGGTGCTGGAAGCCGACCCGCCGAGGCGCCTCTCCTACACCTTCGCTCCGTCCAGCGAGATGTCGGGGCAGAAAAGCGAGCAGGCAGCCCAGCCCCAGGCTGAGAACCCTTCTCGGGTCACCTTCGAGATCGAGGAGTACATGGGCAAGGTTCGCCTGACGCTGACTCACGACCGGTTCGAGCCGGGCAGCAAGGTGCTACAAGGTATCAGCGTGGGCTGGCCCGCCATACTCTCCAGCCTGAAATCCTTGCTGGAAAAAGGCGAGCCTCTGTTCCCTGAGTGGGGCTGAGGGGTCGAACAGTCTCCAATCTCCGAAGGCGGTCGCGGCCTAGTTGAGATGCACCGCCTCGAAGTGCGCCACGGCAGCGCCAGACGCATCGCGCAGGGTCAGCGTCTGGCCTTCGATCTGCCAGGTGGCCGTCGCCTCCAGCGCGGCCAGGAAGGCCTGCTCGGTCTCGCCGCCCTGCAGGCAGGCCATGCGCGTGGTGATCAGGGGGCCGAAGTGGAGGGCGTCGTTGTCCAGCCGATAGTTGCCCGCCAGGTGGTTGCATCCGGTGGAGCCCGCTATACGGTTCTCCTCGGTGTGCAGCACGAAATGCGCCTCGCGCTGGTTGTCCCCCGCCTCGGGCGTCGCATCGCCGACCTGGGTCAGCTTCCAGTAGGTGTTCACCAGCGGCTCGTCGTGCGTCATCGCTCCCTCCATGGCGGTACACCCCATCAGCACGATGGCCAGCGATCCCAACAAGATGGCAAAGCGCCTTTTCATTCTCGTTCCCTCATCCTGCTTTCTCCACTCCCGCCGCTAACGCAGCGGGCTCCATGTGCCGTAATGTCGGAAAAGCCGCGGCGAATAGCCAGCCTGAATTACGCAGATACCGGGGATTTCGCGCCCTCGGTCACAAGGCCAGGCTGACACCGCCTGGAGTATCTAACCAAGAATGTCGATGCCGCGGTGCCCTTCCTCGACGCCCTCCACCAGGATCACGTCGCCCATGGCGTTGGCGGTGCGCAGCGGCAGGATGCGCCGGTAGGCCTCGGAGCGATACCAGGCCCGGGCCTGCTCCAGGCTGGGGAAGCCGAGCATGATCGTATCGCCCTGCCAGCTGCCCTCCAGCACCTCGGTGGGGCCGCCGTGGATCAGGTAGCGGCCGCCGTAAGGCGTGAGGGTGGCATCGATCTTCTCCAGGTACTCGACGATCTCGGGGCCCATGGTGACGTCTTGCAGGCGGGCGATGGCGTAGGCGGTCATGGCGTTGCTCCAGTGGTGGGTTTGCCTCGACAGCTTCGCCCCGCTGGTGCGGCCTGGCGATTACCTGCAAGGTAATAGCCACGCATATCGCTTGGCGCTAATCTGGCTTTATGGCAATGAATTCCCCTACCCCCGGGCAGCTGTTGAAGGAGTGGCGTCAGCGGCGGCGACTGAGCCAGCTCGCGCTCGCCGCCGAGGCCGAGATCTCCCAGCGCCACCTCAGCTTCGTCGAGTCCGGAAGGGCCATGCCCAGCCGGGAGATGCTGCTGCGCCTGGCGGAACAGTTGGGCGTTCCCCTGCGCGAGCGCAACCGGCTGCTGCTCGCCGCCGGTTTCGCCCCCGCCTTCGGCGAGCGCGGCATCGACGCCCCCGAGCTGGGTGCGGTGCGCGGCGTGATCGAACGGCTGCTGGCGAGCCACGCCCCCTACCCGGCGCTGGCCGTCGACCGCCACTGGCACCTGCTGCTGGCCAACCGCCCGCTCGAGGCGTTGCTCGACGGCATCGACGCCGAACTGCTGAAGCCGCCGGTCAACGTGCTGCGGCTCACGCTGCATCCCCGGGGGCTCGCGCCGCGCATCGGCAACTTCCGCGAATGGCGCGCCCATATCCTCGAGCGCCTGACACGCCAGGCCGAGACGACCGCCGACCCGGTGCTGGCCTCGCTCGGCGAGGAGCTGAAGGGGTATCCGATACCGGCCGGCGCCCGCCCTCACCTGGCCAGCGCCTCATCACGCCACGGCGGCATCGTCGTGCCGCTGGAGCTGGTCATGCCGGATGGCCGCGTGCTGTCGCTGCTGAGTACCACCACGGTGTTCGGCACCCCGCTCGACGTCACCCTTGAGGAGCTCGCCATCGAGTCGTTCTTTCCGGCGGACGCGGCCACCCAGGAAGCGCTGCAGCAGTTGGCGGCCGCCTCAGCGGGTTAGAACGACAGGCAGATCTTTCCAAAGTGACGTCCCGACTCCTCGTGGCGGAAGGCGTCGGCGATCTCCTCGAGCTTGAAGGTGCTGTCGATGATCGGGCGTACACCGCAGGCCTCGATGCCGCGCACCATCTCCTGCTGGTGGATGCGGCTGCCGACGATCAGCCCCTGCAGACGTGCCTGCTTGGCCATCAGCTTGACGGTGGGCACCTCGCCGCCGCGCCCGGTCAGGATGCCGATCAGCGCAATATGGCCGCCGATGCGCACGGCGTCGATGGATTGCGGCAGGGTACCGGGGCCCCCCACCTCGATCACGTGGTCGACGCCCTGACCTTCGGTCAGCGCCTGGACCTTCTTGCCCCACTCCGGCTCGGCCTTGTAGTTGATGGTGTGGTCGGCGCCGAGCTTCTTGAGCGTCTCGATCTTCTCGTCGGAGGAGGAGGTGGAGATCACTCGCGCCCCCATGGCCTTGGCGAACTGCAGGGCGAAGATGGAAACGCCGCCGGTGCCCAGGGTGAGCACCGTATCGCCGGCCTTAAGGTTGCCGTCCACCACCAGCGCGCGCCAGGCAGTGAGCCCCGCCGTGGTCAGGGTGGCGGCCTCTTCGTGGCGGTAGCCCTTGGGCGCGTGGGTGAACCAGGTGGCCGGGCGAATGACCTGCTCGCGGGCGTAGCCGTCGATGCCGTCACCGGGCGTGGTCTTGAAGTCGGCGACCCGCGCCGGGCCGTCGAGCCAGTAGGGGAAGAAGGTGGAGACCACCGCATCGCCAACGACGAACTCCTCGACCCCCTCGCCAACCGCCTCGACCACGCCCGCCCCATCGGACATGGGAATGCGGCCATCCTCGGTAGGGATCATCCCGGCGACCACGGCATAGTCGTGGAAGTTGAGCGAGCTGGCATGGATCCGCACGCGGATCTCACCCGGCCCCGGCTCGCCCGGCGCATCGCGTTCGACGACCTGCAGTTGATCCAACCCACCGCCGCTGCCCAGGGTAACGACCTTCATGGAATACTCCTTAGCAATTCGAGCCAGCAATTCGAGCTAGCAATTCGAAAAAATGAGCGTGCTAAGAGACTAGCCTAATGGGCCCGCCTTCGGTCAAGCGATGGCGCGCTGCAGATAGGCCGCCAGCGCTTCCACCTGCGGCTTGCGCCGTGCCCATTCGTCGCCGTCTTCAGGACGTTCCCCTTCAGAACCATCCCCTTGGAGATAGCTGCGCCGCGCCAGCGCCATGGTGGCCCGATGCTCGGGCGGCAGGCGCTCCAGCGCCCAGGCGGCGGCAACGTCCTTGGGAGCGATCTCTCCCGTCTCCAGGGTCATCCACATGCGCGCCAGGGTCAGCAGCACGTTGCGCTCATCGCCCTGCAACCCCGCCATCAGGCCAGGCAGTGAATCGAGGATGGCCCGGCGCAGGTCCGTCTCGGGAATCGGCGCCACAAGCTCAGCGAGCTCCGGCCCGTACAGGGCGAGGCTGCACTGTCTGGCGGTGGTCAGCACCACGGCCAGATCGGGATCGGCAGCCGCCGGCGGTATACGGCCCTGCTCGAACTCGTCCCGCAGCCACTCGCCGTAGACCAGCTCGCTCCTCGGCGGGTAGTGCCACGGCATCAGCCCCTGACGGCACAGCAGCGTCACTTCCAACGGCCTGGGTGAGCCGTCGTTGGCGGGGCTGCCGGAGACCCGCATCAGCGCCTCGACCAGCCGCCGGCGTATCGCCTCCTCGGGTGGCTGGCCGACGATCACCAGCACGTCCACGTCGCTGTGGGGTCGCAGGCCGCCGGCAAGTGCCGAGCCGAACAGATAGACGCCAACCACGCTCTCGCCCAACTCACGGGCGACGATGTCGAAGGCGTCCCTGGCCTCCTGCGGTAGCGACTGGCCGGCCGCTCGAGATGAGAGTTCCATCGTGTCCTCCATTCTCCTGATGCGCCACGCCGAACCGCCCGCGCACTCCCCGTTACCCTCGATGTTACTGGCTATCGCCGAGAGCCGCCTGCGCGTAGCGTCGGGCCGGCAGCAGCAAGGCCGCCATGGCCACTCCGACGGCACAGGCTGCCAGCAACAGGTAGAGCCGGACGAATCCGCTGGCCGGCTCGTAACCCCAGGCCACTATCGGCACGGCCAGGGCACCGACTCCCAACGACAGCACGTACTTCACGGCAAAGACCCGTGCCCGCCAGGCGCTCGCGGTATGGCGTGCCACGATGGCATCCTGCACCGGAATGACACCGAACACCGTCAGCATCAGCCCTAGCGACAGGGCAACGATCTGCCATTGCCCACCCTGTACCATCAGCAGCAACAGCGGAACCTGCAACAACGCCAGCAGCAGCATCAATTGCCGCGGCGCGACCCGGTCCACCGCCCTGCCGGTGACGAGTTGCGCCATGGAGGCGCTGGCGAAGATCAGCGAGGCCAGCCCGGCGGCACCGAGCAGGGCATTCCCGCCGCCGCTGAAGGCGTCTTCCATGATCTTGGGCAGCGCGACAGTGGTGGAGGCAAACACGAGGCCGCCCATCAGAGCGGTGACGATCAGGTAGGCCAGGATCCGGCCCGGTATGGCCGTTGAGGCCTTCACCGCTGCCGGCGCATCGCCGGCCGACCGTAGCGGCTGACGCGGCTTACGCTGCGCCGGTACCAGCGCCAGGTAAGCGATGCCACTCGCCAGGCACAGCGCCCCGGGGATGAAGAAGGCTGCCTGCCAGCCGAGCATGCCCGTGAGCGCACCGGTCAGCAGCGGCGCCGCCGCGACGCCCATGTTGCCCCACACGCCGTTCACCCCCAGCGCCTGACCGACGCCATCACTGCTCTCCGCCACCATGGCGATGCCAACGGGATGATAGATGGCCGCGAAGCTACCCATCAGAAACAGCCCGGCCGCCAGCTGGTAAGGGCCGCTCGCAAAGCCTGTGAGCATGGAAGCCGCACCGAGTCCCAGGAACATCAGGGCCATCATGCCGCGCCGACTCCAGCGGTCGCCCAGCCAGCCCGCCGGCAGGGTAAAGGCGGCAAAGGCGACGAAGCCCGCCGTGGCCGGTAGTAGCAGCGCAGCGTAATCGCCCTGGCCGCGTCGCTCGAGCGCCACCGCCACCGTGGGATGGATCAGCATGAAATAGTGGGCGTAGGCGTGCCCCAGGTTGAGGAACAGTAGCGGAACGCGTTTGCCGTTCATGGCCAGACTCCAGAGTTGCCGAGCTTTCAGGCTAAACTGGACGCGAAGCGACTTCTCTCGCCATTCTGACAAGACATATCGCGAAACGGACAACATGCCCCACACCCTGGCCCACGCCACGCCCCTGTCACGCGACGCCCTGCAGCGGCGCATCGAGAGCGCCTCGGGTCCGGTACAGCCCTATGCCTGCGACTACCCCGCCGGCTGGGACACCGGCCGTCATCATCACCTGCGCCATCAGCTCGTCTTCGCTATCCAGGGCGTGATGACGGTGGCGACCCCAGCGGGGTGGTGGGTGGTGCCACCCCAGCTTGCGGTATGGATTCCCGCTCGCCTGGAGCATGCGCTGCTGATGCACCGGCCTGTGAAGCTGCGCACCCTCTATCTCGATGAGCGGCTAGGGCCATCGGCCCAGCCACGCGTAGTGAACGTCTCGCCGCTGCTGCGCGAGCTGATACTGCGTTTGATGGAGCTGCCAGCCGAGGCGACCGCCCACGGCGCCGGAGCGCGATTGGTAGCGGTACTGCTGGACGAGCTGCACGCGGGACCCACCGTCCCGCTGCACCTGCCCGAGCCCGACGATCCCGCGCTGCGGCGGATCTGCACCGCCCTGCGTGACAACCCGGCTAACCGGGACGACCTGACCACCTGGGGCAGTAGGGTCGGCGCCTCGTCACGCACCCTGGCACGACGCTTCCTGGTGCAGACGGGCATGGGCTTTGCCGCCTGGCGACAGCAGGCCCGCCTGCTCGCCGCCCTGCCCATGCTGGCGGAAGGGCGCTCGGTCACCGTCGTGTCCCAGGAGGTCGGTTACGAATCGCCCAGCGCCTTCATCGCCGCCTTTCGCCGCAGTCTCGGCACCAGCCCTGGGCGCTATTTCAACAAGCCCTTGGCCTCCTCCGATTCGTGACCTAGCTTTAAGCCTGCCCCCAATCGGGCCTACCTTCTCGCCCTTGACCACAGGTAACGCCATGGATGTGCACACCTCACGAGGAGCGGCCGGCTGGGCCGTCACCGTTCTCGCCTATGTTCTGCTGCTGCTCGGCCTGGCCATGTCGCTGGGCGGCGCCTACCTGATCTATCTCGGCGGAACGTTCTATTTTCTCCTGGCCGGCATCGGCACGCTGGCGGCTGCCGTCATGCTCATGCTGGGTTTGCCAGCGGGGGTGTGGGTCTATGCCGCCACCGTGGCAGGTACCTTTCTCTGGTCGCTGTGGGAAATTGCCGGCAAGGGTTGGATGCCGGTCTGGCACATCGACCTGATGGCGCGTACCGGCCTCATGGCCGGGCTGCTGGCTGTCGCCCTGCTGTTGCTGCCGGTGTTGTATCGCCGCGGCTATTACCAGCCGGCCCTGCCCTATGCCGGCCCACTGCTCGGCGTGCTGATCATGGTCGGCTACGCCGGGACGGTGCTGTGGCTCATCTTCGACTCCGGCCCCGACGCACCCACCACGGTAGCGGCCGAGGAGATCCGTCAGCCGAGTGCTCCGGACGACACCGACTGGGTCGCCTACGGCGGTACCAATCTGGCCCAGCGCTTCTCGCCGGCCGACCAGATCACGCCGCACAACGCCGATCGACTGGAAGTTGCCTGGGAGTTCAATACCGGCGACGAGCCGCCCAGCGATGCCGCCCCCTACGCCTTTCAGAACACCCCGCTGAAGATCGGCAACAGCCTCTACGTCTGCACCCAGAGCAACCAGGTCTTCGCCCTCGACCCCGGCACGGGCGAGCAGCAGTGGCACTTCGACCCGCAAGTGGCGGTGGAAGCCCAGGAGCACGTGTTCTCGACCGCCTGCCGCTCGGTGGCTTATTTCGAGGCCCCCGAGCCGGTCGAGGAGTGCCCTCGTCGCCTGCTGCTGGGCACGCTGGACGGCCGCCTGATGGCACTGGACGCCGAAGACGGCTCGCTGTGCAGCGATTTCGGTGACAACGGCACGGTGGATCTCAACGACCGCATGGACCCGCAGGCGCTGGGGCTGCTCTCCAACACCTCGGGGCCGATCGTGGTGAACGGCATCGTCGTGGTGGGCCATCAGGTCACCGACAACCAGCGCCGCGACGCACCCTCCGGCGCCGTGCGTGCCTACGACGCCATCAGCGGCGAATGGCAGTGGACCTGGGACTCGGTATGGACCACACCGGACCGGCAGCCGCCTGAATACGAGGTCTACCCGCGCGGCACGCCCAACGTGTGGACGGCGATCTCCGCGGACGAAGAACTGGGGCTGGTCTACCTGCCCACCGGCAACCCCGCCAATGACCAGTACGGCGGCGACCGCAGCCCCGAGGAGGAGGAGTTCACCTCGACGCTGGTGGCGGTGGAGGTCGACAGCGGTGAAGTGCGCTGGAAATTCACCACGGTGCTCCACGACCTGTGGGACTACGACCTCGGCGCCCAGCCCGCGCTGATCGACTTTCCCACCGACGATGGGCCTCGCCCCGCCGTGGTTCAGGCGACCAAGTACGGCCAGGTGTTCGTCTTCGATCGGGAGACCGGTGAGCTCTTGCTGCCCATCGAGGAGCGCCCGGCCCCCCAGGGCGCCATCGAGGGCGACTGGACCGCCGAGGTGCAGCGCTTCTCCCCACAGATGCCGAACTTCGGCTCGATACCCGGCCAGGAGGTCGAGCATTTCACCGGCGCCCACACCTGGGGCGCCACCCCCATCGACCACCTCTATTGCCGGATTCAGTTCGAGCGCATGCGCTACGAAGGCATGTTCACTCCCCCGACCCTCGACCATCCCGGCGGCATGCTGCAGTTCCCGGGCATTCTCGGTGGCATCAACTGGGGTAGCGCCGCCTTCGATCTCGACAACGGGCTGATGCTCGTCAACAACAACCGCATGCCGTCACGGGTGGTGCTCTACCCGCGTGAGGAAGCCGACGAGATGGAGAACATCGCCCCCATCGGCGAAGAGGATGCCAGCTATATCGATCAGGAAGCACAGCCCATGCTCGGCGCCCCGGTGGCGGCGCAGCGTGGCGCCTGGCTCTCGCCGCTGGACATGCCCTGTGCCGCACCACCCTGGGGCTTTCTCAGCGCCACCGATCTCGTCACCGGTGAACTGGTCTGGTCCCGGCCGATCGGCACCAGCTTCGACCAGGGCCCCTGGGGCATCCCCTCGCGACTGAAGATGACCGTCGGCGCGCCCACCAGCGCGGGGCCGGTCACCACCGCCGGCGGCGTGACCTTCATCGGCGCCACCATGGACGACTACATCCGTGCCTTCAACAACACCAGCGGCGACATGCTGTGGGAGGCGCGCCTGCCCGCCGGCGGCCAGGCGACGCCGATGACCTACATGCATGAGGGGCGTCAATACGTGGTGATCGCCGCGGGCGGTGCCTTTCAGGCCGAAACCAGCCTGGGCGACAGCGTGATGGCCTATGCCCTGCCCGAGGAGTGAGCCGGCCGCGCCGGCTGGCCCGCTAGTCGGTAGTCGGATGCCTTCACGGCCTCGGCGACGTAGGCCATGAAGGCGCGGATGCGCGCCACCCGGCGCAGGTCGGGGTGGGTCAGCAGCCACAGATCGGTGGCCAGCTCGGGGATCGGCTCGCCGAGTCGCGTCAGGGCCGCTTCGGCATCGGCGAGATAGCAGGGCAGCACGGCGCGGCCGAGCCCGTCGCGGACGGCAGCCAGCATGCCGAGCATGGTGTCGACGCGATAGCGGCAGCGCTCGTTGGCCTCCTGGTCGGCCATCCAGGCGTCGAGTGCGGCATAGCCCAGGTGACGGTCCGGCCCGACCCAGGCATCGGCGGCGTCATCGGCACGAGCGTAAACGGCCTGAGCGACGGTGCCGACCCGCCGTCCCACCAGATGCTCGGGTGGCGAGGGCGAGGGCCGCACCGCCACGTCGGCGTCGCGCTGGGAGAGGTTGAAGAGCTGGTTGGAGACCGCCACTTCGAGCACGATTTCGGGGTGCACACGCTGGAAGCCGGCGAAGATCGGCGACAGCAACCCCATCAGCAGCGTATCGGTGGTGGTCACGCGGATGCTGCCGGAGAGGCGCAGATCACGCCCCACCACGCGCCGCTCGGCGCCCAGCACCTCGGTTTCCACACGGGCGGCGGTTGCCGCCAGGTCCTCCCCCGCCGGGGTCGGTGCGTAACCCGTGCGCGAGCGCTCGAACAGCGCCACGCCCAGACGCCGCTCGATGGCGTTCAGGCGGCGGAACACCGTGGCGTGGCTGGCTCCCAGCCGCCGCCCGGCGCCGGAGAGCGAACCCGCCTCGGCGATGGCCTGCACCACGCGCAGGTCGTCCCAGTGCAGCGACTGCTCAGTCACGATTCACTCCCCCCAACCCCGGCATGGCGCGGCTCAGCTGCTGCTCAGAACTCGGTCACCACGGTCACGCCGACGCCTTGGAACTCATCCATGCTCGTCAGCGCCTCGATCGACCGTTCCAGGCTGATCCTCTGGCCGACCAGCTTCTCGGGTGAGAGCTTGCCGGTCTGGATCATGTCGAGCATGGCGCCGTAGCGATGGGCCTGCATGCCGTGGCTGCCGAGGATCTCCAGCTCGTGGGCAATCACCTTGCTCATCGGAATGGCCGGCGTGCTGTGATCGGCCAGCATGAGCCCGACCTGAACGTGCTTGCCGCGCTTGCGCAGATTGCTGATCGAATTGAAGCAGGTGGTGGGGTGCCCCAGGGCATCCAGCGACACGTGGGCACCGCCCCGAGTCACCTCGATGACCGCCTCGGCGACGTCTGCCACCTCGGTTGCGTTCACGGTGGCCACCGCGCCCAATTCACGGGCCAACTGGAGTTTCTCGGCCGAGATGTCGACGGCCACCACGTTGGCGCCCACGGCATTGGCGATCATGATCGCGGAGAGGCCGACACCGCCGCAGCCGTGCACCGCCACCCACTGGCCCGCGGATGCCTTGCCCTGGTCGACCACGGCGCGAAACGAGGTCACGAAGCGGCAGCCCAGGCTGGCCGCCGTGGCGAAGTCCAACGTCTCTGGCAAGGCCACCAGGTTGATGTCCGCCTGGTGAATGCCGACGTATTGGGCAAAGGAGCCCCAGTGAGTGAAGCCGGGCTGGAACTGGCTGTCGCAGACCTGGTGGTTACCCGAGTAGCACTCGGGGCAGCTGCCGCAGCCGCCGACGAAGGGCACCGTGACGCGATCGCCCTCTCTCCACTGCGTCACGTCCTTGCCCACCGCCTCGACGATGCCCGCCAGCTCGTGCCCCGGCACGTGGGGGAGCCGAATGTCGGGGTCGTGCCCCATCCAGCCGTGCCAGTCGCTGCGGCACACGCCCGTCGCCATCACCTTGACCACCACGCCGTGCGCTTCCGGCGTCGGATCGGGAACGTGCTGGATTTGCGGCGGAGCGGCAAAGGCCTCGTAGACCACGGCTTTCATGCAAGATCCTCTCTGGCGGGCTGTTCAATCATGCAAAGTCGGCTGTCATGTTTTGGGAATGTCGGTTCGTCAACGTACAGCATAGCCTTAAGGCACGCATCAAGGGAAACGCTGAACAAATCGACGAGCGAGATGAAGTGCAAGGCGCACGGAGCACAGTACCGAGCGAAGCGACAAACAGCCGTAGGCTGGCCCCGAAGGGGCGAGAAGCCGAAGGCTGCGAGTCAACCGGAGCATATGGGGTATATGTGAGGATTCCGCGCACCGCGCAACGCAGCAATTCGCTCGCGCAGGCATTTGTGCAGTGTTTCCCAAGTAGGCCAGCCAAGCGGAGACCCAAGATGCATGCCCTGATCGTGTTCTGCCACCCCGAACCGCGCTCGTTCAATGGCGCCCTGAAGGAGGTCGCCGTCGAGACCCTGCAGCGGCAAGGCTACCGTGTCGAGGTCTCGGATCTCTACGCCGAGGGCTTCGATCCGCTGGAGCGGCCTGGCCACTACGTCGAACGGGCCGAGCCCGAGACGTTCTTCCCCCTCACCGAACAGCGCCACGCCTACGAGGGTGGCTTTTTACCCGCCGACGTGAAGCGCGAGATCGAACGCCTGGAGCGTGCCGATCTGGTGATCCTGCAGTTTCCGCTGTGGTGGCATGCCCAGCCGGCCATGCTCAAGGGCTGGTTCGACCGGGTGTTCGTCTACGGCGGGCTCTACAGCGGTCGCATGCGCTACGACCGCGGCCGTTTTCCCGGGAAGAAGGTCATGCTCTCGGTGACCACCGGCGCCCCGGCGCCGACCTTCAGCCGGCACGGGCGCAGCGGCCATATCGTGGCGTTGCTGTGGCCGATCCACTACTCGCTCTACTATCTGGGCGTCAGCGTGCTGCCGCCCCAGGTCACCTACGGGGTGCAGGGCGGCGGGCTGAGCTACCAGGACGAGGCGGCGTTCCGTGAACGCCTGGAAGCGGAGAAAGCCGCCTGGGCACGGCGGCTGGAAGGGCTGGACGGCGAGGCAGCGATCCCCTTCGCCGGCTGGGACGACTGGGACGACCAGGGGGTGCTCAAGGCCGAACACCCCCGAGCCTGGCAGCCCTAGGCTCCGCGATGGTGGAGTAAGAAGTGGCCGCTAGGGCGCGAAGCGCTCTCTCAGCGGCGCAATCGCCACGTCACGCGGCTCGCCGTCGAAGTCATCCTGGATCAGCTCCGCGGCGCGTTGTTCGAGGTAGCGCCCTGAGCCTTCCACCTCGGCGATACGCTGCATGTCGGCCAGCGCTTCGATCAGCTGTGGCGTCAGGCGGTCGAGCACCGGGCGCACCTCCTCGGCGAGATCGGGCGGATCGGCGAAGGGGGAACGCCCCTCCTGCAGCCATTGGTGGTGCAGGCGCCGCTGGATCTGCTTGCTGGCCTCGAACTGCTTGTCGAAAAAGCGTCGGGCGAAGGCATCGTCGACGCCGGCCGCCTCGGCATCTTCTGCCACCTGATCGAGAATCTGCGCCTCGCGCTCCGGCGCCTCGATGGGCGCGCCGCTGTTCCATTTTGACTGCGCCACCAGCGGCGCCACGTCGAGCCGCTCGTCGATCAAGACCAGCATGCGGTCGATGGCCGCCTTGTCCTCGTCAGGCGGCTCCGGCGGCTGGGTTTGGCACCCTGCCAGTAGCAGGACCAAGGCAATGGCCAGCCAGCGTCCGGAATGGATGGGCAGCGCTCTATGCAACGACATGGCGATCCTCGCTCGGTTATTGATTGGAGATGATTCGAAAGAGTACTCCAATTCGGCTCAACGCTCCCGCTGGGATTCCTGCCACTCCTCGGCGGCCTCCTCCACGCCGGGCTCGTCGCCGCGGTTACGCCTCCCCTGGCGGTAGGCCTCCTCCTCGCGCACGTCGTCGATCACGCTCATCAGCTCGTTCACGTCCACGGTGCCGGTGTCATGCTCGAAGCAGCCGGTCAGCCGGCTCTCGGGATGCAGCTCGCCGGCTTCGTAGAGCGCCCAGATCTCCTTGCCGTAGTCGGTGCCGAGCAGCTCCGGGGCGAAGCGCCCGAAGTAACGACGCATGTTGTCCACGTCGCGCTCGAACATCCACTCGGCGCTGTTGTTGCCGGCGGCATCCACCGCCTGGGGCAGGTCGATGATCACCGGGCCGTCGGTGGCCAGCAGCACGTTGAACTCGGAGAGATCGCCGTGCACCAGGCCGGCGCAAAGCATCTTGACCACGTCGCGCAGGATCTTGGCGTAGTACTCGCGGGCCTGTTCGGGGCTCAGGATCACGTCGTCCAGTCGCGGGGCGGTCAGGCCCTCGGCATCGCTGATCATCTCCATCAGCAGCACGCCGTCGATGAAGCCGTAGGGCTGCGGCACCCGCACGTCCGCCGCCGCCAACCGGTAGAGGGCATCGACCTCGGCGTTGAGCCAGGCCTGCTCCTGCTCCTTCTGGCCGTAGCGGGTCTTCTTGGCCATGGCCCGCGAGCGGCGGCTGTTGCGTTCGCGACGCCCCTCCTGATACTGCACCGCCTGCTTGAAGCTGCGCTGCTTGGCCTCCTTGAAGACCTTGGCGCAGCGCCGCTCGCCGTGGGAAATCACCACGAAGACCTGGGCTTCCTTGCCGCTCATCAGCTGGCTCTCGACTGTGTCGATCAAGCCGTCGTCGATCAGCGGCTGCAATCGTTTAGGTACCTTCACCTATCCTCCTACTGTTCTAAAGCGGCCATCAGCGGCTGACACGCCGGGCGCGAAACGAGCGCCCCTTGAGCTTGCCCGTGCCGAGCTGGGCAAGCGCCGCCTTGGCGACCTCGCGCTGCACCGCCACGTAGGCGCTGCGCTCCAGCACCTTGATCTTGCCTACCTGTGCCCCCTCGATGCCACCCTCGCCGGTCAAGGCACCGAGAATATCGCCGGGGCGCACCTTCTGCTTCTTGCCGCCGTCGAGCTGCAGCGTGGCCATCTGCGGCAGGAACGGCTCCCGCGTCAGCACGCTGCGCGGCGGCAGCGGTGCCTCCTCCAGCGGCTCACCGAGGAATTCGTTCAGCCGCTCTAGGCGATAGGCCTCGCTCTCGCTGACCAGGGTGCAGGCGATGCCGGAGCCGCCGGCGCGGCCGGTACGTCCGACGCGATGCACGTGGACTTCGAGATCACGGGCGATCTGGTAGTTGAATACCGCATCCAGTGCGGCGATATCCAGCCCGCGGGCCGCCACGTCGGTGGCCACCAGGATGGAGACGCTGTGATTGGCGAACAGCACCAGGATGCGGTCGCGATCGCGCTGCTCCAGGTCGCCGTGCAGCGCCAGGGCGCTGAAGCCCGCCTCAGCGAGGGCGTCGGCGAGCTCCTGGGCCTCACGCCGGGTGTTGCAGAACACCACGCTGGAGCGCGGCCGGTGCTGCAGCAGCAGCCCGCGCAGCGCGGCGAAACGCTGCGTCTCGTCGGCCACCCGGTAGACGCGCTGGCGGATGGTGCTCTCGTCATGGGCCTCGGCCACCGCCACCTCGGCCGGGTCACGCATCAGCCCCTGGGCGATGCCCCTGACCTCGTCGCTGTAGGTGGCGCTGAACAGCAGGGTCTGGCGGCTGGCGGGCGTCGCGCCGACGATCGCCTCCAGGCTGGGCTGGAAGCCCATGTCGAGCATGCGGTCGGCCTCGTCCAGCACCAGCACGTCGAGCGAGGCGAGATCGAGCGCGCCCTTGCGCAAATGCTCTTCGATGCGACCGGGCGTGCCCACCACCACATGCGCGCCATGCGCCAGCGAGGCCAGCTGCGGACCGAAGGGAGCGCCACCGCACAGGGTCAGCACCTTGACGTTGGACAGCGTGCGCGCCAGCCGCCGGAGTTCGCCGGCCACCTGATCGGCCAGCTCGCGAGTGGGGCAGAGCACCAGCGCCTGAACCTGAAAGCGCGAGACATCGAGACGCGAGAGCAGCCCCAGGCCGAACGCCGCGGTCTTGCCCGAGCCGGTCCTGGCCTGGGCGATCACGTCGCGGCCCGCCAGCACCGGCGGCAGGCTGGCGGCCTGCACCGGCGTCATGGCCAGGTAGCCAAGCGAATCGAGATTGGCCAGCAGCGGTGGCGCCAGCGGCAGCGAGGCAAAGGCCCCGTCGTTGGGAGAGTCGGACACGGAAATGAACCTGCGAGACTGAGCGATTGCCGAAGCGGCAAGCAAGCGAGGGTGGATGCGAAGGCACGAGCCGAGGTCGCGCTTCGTCTAAAGGCAGGCGAGCAGCATAGCAGATAATCGCGGGCAATACGCCCTACCGGCGCAGCGAGGTCAGCGAGTGCTTACTGGGGGACGTAGCGGGGAACGTGGGACAGGTTGAGCCGGCACGGCGCATGGCGCCATGCCGGCTCGTCGTCATGCAGGCGAGCCGGGCTCGCCCTCATCAGGTGGAGCTCAGCGCCGGTTCGGCATTCGCCTGGCGCGGCGCGTCCATGCGCTCCTCCCAGCCGCCGGCCAGCGCCCGGTAGACGCTCACCAGGGCGGTGGCGGCACGCACGCTGCTTTGGGCCAGGCCGTCCTCGGCCTCGAGCCGTGAACGCTCGCTGTCGATCACTTCGAGGAAGTCGATCACGCCGACCTCGAAGCGCACCCGCGCCTGGCGGGCCGCCTCGGCGCTGGCCGCGGCGGCGGCCTCCAGATGCTCGCGCTCGCGCAGCGACTGGGCGTAGCGGGCGAGCGCCGTCTCGGCCTCCTCCAGCGCCTGCAGCACGGTCTGCTCGTAGCGCGCCAGATTGGCCTCGGCGTCGGCATCGGCGGCGGCCATGCGCGCCCGCACCCGACCGCTGTCGAGGAACGACCAGTCCACCCCCAGCGCCACCAGCCGGGTCTGGCTGTCGCGACCGAACAGGTCGCCGGTGCTGGCGGCCTGGGTACCGAGCAACCCGCTCAGGGTGAAGCGCGGGTAGAGATCGGCGGTGGCCACGCCGATGCTGGCGGTGGCGGCGTGCAGGCGCCGCTCGGCGGCGGCGATATCGGGGCGGCGGCGCAGCAGCTCGCCGGGCAGGCCCACCGCTACCCGCTGATGCAGCGCCGGCAGCGGTGCCGGCGCCTCCAGCCGGGCGATCAGGGCGCCGGGCTCGCGCCCGGTCAGCACCGCCAGGCGATGGACGATGGCGGCGATCTCGCCCTGCAGCGCCGGTATACGCGACAGCGTGCTCTCGAGCTGGGCCCGGGCGCGCACGCTGTCGAACTCGGTGCCGCGCCCCGCCTCCAGCCGCGCATCGACCAACGCCAGCGACTCGCGCTGGTTGTCGGCGTTGGCTCGCGCCACGCGCAGCTGCTCCTGCAGGCCGCGCAGGCGCACGTACTGATCGACCAGCTCGCCGACCACTACCACCTGCATGGCGCGCACATCGGCGGCCGAGGCCTCCGCTTCGGCCTGCTGAGCCTCCACGGCACGCCGCACGCGGCCGAAGAAGTCGAGCTCCCACAGCGCGGCGACGCCGGCATCATAGCTCTCGAAGTCGCGCTGGGAGCGCGTCGCCTGGGGCATCTGGTCGGCGCTGGCACGCTGGTGCGAGGCGCCGCCCTGGGCGGTGACGCTGGGCGCCAGGTCCCGGCGCGACTGGCGCAGCAGTGCCAGGCTGCGGTCGTGACGCGCCAGGGCGATGCGCAGGTCGTGGTTGGCGTCGAAGGCCTCCTCGACCAGCTCGCTCAGCAGCGGGTCGTCGAAGCCGCGCCAGAACTCGCGCTCGACCGCCTCGGGAGTGACGAGCTCAGCCTCGGCGCGCGCCAGGGCGGCGGGCTCGGCCAGCGTCGGCGCGCGGTAGTCGGGCCCCACCGCACAGGCGGCCAGCGCCAGGGCGAGCGGCAACGGCATCAGGTTGCGCAGGGCTCTCATCGGTTTGGCCAGATCAGGCATGGTAGGCGCCCTCCACGGGCTGTGCGTCACGGGGTTCGGCCTGCCCGCGCGAGACCAGCTTGCGCAGGGCGACGTAGAACACCGGGGTCAGGAACAGGCCGAACAGGGTCACGCCAAGCATGCCGGCGAACACCGCCGTGCCCAGCGCCTGGCGCACCTCGGCGCCGGCACCACCGGCCAGCATCAGCGGCACCACCGCCGCGGTGAAGGTGATCGAGGTCATGATGATCGGACGCAGGCGCAGGCGGCACGCCTCCAGCGCCGCCTCGACGATGCCGCGGCCCTGCATCTCCAGCTCACGGGCGAACTCGACGATCAGGATGGCGTTCTTGCACGCCAGGCCGATCAGCACCACCAGGCCCACCTGGACGAAGATGTTGTTGTCGCCGCCGGTGAGCTTCACGCCGATCAGCGCCGAGAGCATGCACATCGGCACGATCAGGATCACCGCCAGCGGCAGCGTCCAGCTCTCGTAGAGCGCGGCCAGCGCCAGGAACACCAGCAGGATGGCCAGCGGGAACACGATCAGCGCCGCCCCGCCCTGGTTGACCTGCTGATAGCTCAGGTCGGTCCACTCGAACGCCATGCCGGCCGGCAGCACTCCCGCGGCGAGCTGCTCCACCACCTGGATGGCCTGGCTCGACGACAGCACGCGCGGATCGGCCTCGCCCATCAGGTCCGCCGCCGGGTAGCCGTTGTAGCGGATCACCGGGTCGGGGCCGAAGGTGCGGTCGACGCGGATCATGCTGCCGATGGGCACCATCTCGCCATGCTCGTTGCGGGTGCGCAGGCGCTCGATGTTCGCCACGTCCATACGGAAGTCGCCGTCGGCCTGGGCCATCACCTGCCAGGTGCGTCCGAAACGGTTGAAGTCGTTGACGTAGACCGAACCGAGATAGACCTGCAGGGTCTCGAACAGGTCGGTCAGCGCCACGCCCTGGGTCTTGGCCTTGACCCGGTCGACGTGCAGGTCGAGCTGCGGCACGTTGGACTGGTAGGAGGTGATCGGATAGCCCATGCCCGGCGCCTGCATCAGCGCCCCGCTGAAGCCGTCCACCGCCTGCTGCAGCTCGCCGTAGCCGAGCCCGGCGCGGTCCTGCACGAACAGCGAGAAGCCCGAGCCCGAACCGATGCCGAGGATCGCCGGCGGAGTGAAGGCGAAGCTGAACGCCTCCTGCATGGCACCGAACTTGCCGTTGAGCTCGGCGACGATCTCGTTGGCGCTACGCGAGCGCGACTCGAACGGGTCGAGGCCGAAGAACACCGTGCCGGTGTTGGGCGTGTTGGTGAACTGCAGCGGGTTGAGCCCCGGGAAGGCCACCGCCGAGGTCACGCCCTCGGTCTCCAGCGCCAACTCGGTCATGCGCCGGATCACCGCCTCGGTGCGGTCGAGGGAAGCGCCCTCGGGCAGCTTGGCGCCGCCGATCAGGTACATCTTGTCCTGGGTGGGAATGAAACCGCCCGGCACCACCTGGAACATCACCCCGGTACCCGCCAGCAGCAGCGCGTAGACGGCGAACACCGCGCCGCGTCGGCGCAGGCTGCGCGCCACGCCGCCCTGGTAGCCCTTGGAGCTGGCGTTGAAGAAGCGGTTGAAGGGGCGGAACACCCAGCCGAACAGGAAGTCGATCAGCCGCGACAGGCGGTCCTTGGGTGCGTCGTGGGGCTTGAGCAGCAGCGCCGCCAGCGCCGGCGACAGGGTCAGCGAGTTGATCGCCGAGATCACCGTGGAGATGGCGATGGTCACCGCGAACTGGCGATAGAACTGCCCCGTCACGCCCTCGAGGAAGGCCATCGGGATGAACACCGCGCACAGCACTACCGAGATGGCGATGATCGGCCCGCTCACCTCGCGCATGGCCTGGTGGGCCGCCGCCAGCGGCGCGAGCCCCTCCTCGATGTTGCGCTCGACGTTCTCCACCACCACGATGGCGTCGTCGACCACGATGCCGATGGCCAGCACCAGGCCGAACAGGGTCAGGGTATTGATCGAGAAGCCCAGCAGATAGAGCACGGCGAAGGTACCCACGATCGACACCGGCACCGCCAGCAGCGGGATCACCGAAGCACGCCAGGTCTGCAGGAACAGCGTCACCACCAATACCACCAGCAGCACCGCCTCGAGCAGGGTCTTGATCACCGACTTGATCGAATCGCGCACGAACACCGTCGGGTCGTAGACGATCGTGTACTCCACCCCTTCGGGGAAGCGCTGGGAGAGCTCCTCCATCTTGTCGCGCACCGCATCGGAGAGCGCGATGGCATTGGAGCCGGGCGCCTGGAAGATACCGATGGCCACCGCCTGCTGGTTGTCGAGCAGCGCTCGCAGCGAGTACTCGGCGGCGCCGAGTTCGATGCGCGCCACGTCGGAGAGGTAGGTGATCTGGCCACCGCTGCCGGCCCTGACCACGATGTTGCCGAACTCCTCCTCGGTGGTCAGGCGCCCCTGGGCGTTGATCGAGACCAGGAAGTCGGACGACTGCGGCGTCGGCGGCGCGCCGAGCTGGCCGGCCGAGACCTGCACGTTCTGCTCGCGGATCGCGGCGATGATGTCGCCGGCGGTGAGCCCGCGCGCGGCGGCGCGGTCGGGATCGATCCACACCCGCATGGCGTAGTCGCCGGCGCCGAACAGCATCGCCTGGCCCACCCCCTCGAGCCGCGCCAGCTCATCGCGCACGTGCAGCGCCGCGTAGTTGCGCAGGTAGGTGCTGTCGTAGCGCCCGTCGGGCGAGATCAGCTGCGGCACCATGGTCAGGTCGGGCGACTGCTTGTCGGTGGTCACGCCCTGGCGGCGCACCGCCTCGGGCAGCCGCGCCAGGGCCTGGCTGACCCGGTTCTGCACCTGCACCTGGGCCTCGTCCGGGTCGGTACCGGGACGGAAGGTCAGCGTCAGCGCCAACACCCCGTCGGAGCCGGCCACCGACTTCATGTACATCAGATTCTCGACCCCGGTGATGGCCTCCTCCAGCGGCGTGGCCACCGTGTCGGCGATCTCGCTGGGGTTGGCACCCGGATAGACGGCGCGCACCTGCACGGTGGGCGGCACCACATCGGGGTACTCGCTGACCGGCAGCAGCGGAATGGTGATCGCGCCGGCAATGAAGATCAGGATCGACAGCACCGCGGCAAAGATCGGCCGGTCGACGAAGAATTTGGCAAAATTCATGACGAGACTCCCTTACGGGACGGACGCGTGGTCCGCCCCGTGAACGTCATTCAGGGGTTATGGTTATACGGAGTCGTGCTGGGCGGTGCGTCGGCTCAGCGCACGGCGGCGTACTCGCCGGCCGCCGCCCCCGAGCCGCGCATGTCGACGCTCTCCGCCGCCACCGGCATGCCCGGGAAGAAGATCCGCTGGGCGCCGTTCACCACCACCTGGTCGCTGGGCTCGAGGCCCGCCGTCACCACCCGCAGGCCGTCGACCATGCGCCCGAGCTCCACGTCGCGACGCATGGCTCGGCCCTCATCGACCACATACACGTACTTGCGGTCCTGATCGGTGAGCACCGCCTTGTCGTCGATCAGCAGGGTGCCCTCGGCGCTGCCCGCCAGCAGCTGAACCCGGGCATACATGCCGGGCGCGAAGCGACCCTCGCCGTTGTCGAGCACGGCACGGGTCAGGATGGTGCCGGTGTCGGCATCGAGACGGTTGTCGATGAAGTCGACCACGCCGCGGTAGGGGTAGTCCTCGTCGCTGGCCAGGCCCACACGCACCGGAACGCCGCCGTCGCGCAGGCTGAACTGACCGCCGTTGCGCGCCAGGGCGTCGTAGTGCAGGTAGGCCCGCTCGTCGCTGTGGAAGTGCACGTGGACTCGGTCCAGGGCGACGATGCTGGTCAGCGGCGTGGCCTCGGAAACGAGGTTGCCCGCGGTCACCAATGCCCTGCCGGCACGTCCGGCGATGGGCGCGCGTACCTCTGTGAACTCCATGTTGAGCCGGGCCGTCTCGGCAATGGCCTGAGCGGCGAGGATGTCGGCCGCGGCGGTAGCCGCCGCTGAACGACGCTGGTCCAGCTCTTCACGCGAGATCGAGCGGCTCTGACCCAGCGCCTCGGCCCGGGCGGCTTCGCTGCGTGCCAGTTCGGCACGGGCTCGGGCTCGCTGCAGTTCGGCCTCGGCCCGTTCCAGCTCGGCGCGGTAAGGGCGCGGGTCGATGACGAACAGCACGTCGCCCTTCTCGACCTTCTCACCCTCGGTATAGTTGACGCTCTCGATGTAGCCGGACACGCGCGGGCGCAGGTCCACCGTCTCCACTGCCTCGATACGGCCGGTGAAGGCATCCCACAGCTCCACGTCCTCGACCAGCACCTGAGCCACGCTGACCTGCGGTGGCGGCGGCCCCTGTTCGGCGCCGGCCTGGGTATCGGCCTGGCTCTCGCATCCTGTCAGCACGACGATCCCGGCAAGCATGGCGGTAACCATGAGCGCACGCCGGCTCCCTCGACTCTCGAACATCTTGTGGACGTTCATCGATACTCCCTCTCCCCATTGACCAACACGAAGTTCGCCATGCCGTTTAGGAAACACTGCACAAATGCCTGCGCGAGCGAATCACTGCGTTGCGCGGTGCTCGGAATCCTCACATATACCCCATATGCTCCGGTTCCTATGCTCCGTGCGCCTTGTGCTTCATCTCGCTCGTCGATTTGTTCAGCGCTTCCTTTACTCAGCCTGGCCGCTATTCCTTTGCCTCTATTTCTTGGTCTCTATCTTTTCTGACTTATTAATGTCGTTCGGCGGCGTGATTAATCGACGGCAAACTTCGCAAACCGCCACCTTATAGTGTTACCGGGCACTTGATTAGTCGGGCCAGCAGGGAAATACTGTCCCTTTGGCGGGACAGTCTCCGTGCAACCGTTCTTGCCCTCCTGCAGTATTTCCCTGACACGGTGCTTTTCCTCACAGGGTTTCCCGGCACTGCGCACGGCACAGGAATACGACCATGCTGCAAGACCTCAACGACGCCCTGATCTTTGCCAAGGTCGTGGAACAGGGCAGCTTCAGCGCCGCCGCCAAACAGCTTCGCCTCGGCAAGACCACGGTGAGTCGCAAGGTGCAGGACCTGGAGCGGCGCCTCGGCGCGCGGCTGCTGCACCGCACCACCCGCAACCTGAGCCTGACCGAGGCGGGTGCCATCTACTTCGATTACTGCAACCGCATCGCCCGCGACCTGGGCGAGGCGGAAAAGGCGGTGCACCATCTCGAAGAGAGTCCCCGCGGCTGGCTCAGGGTCACCGCGCCCTTCACCATGTGCACCGAGTTCACCTCGATCCTGGTGCGCGACTTCCGTCAGCTCTATCCCCAGGTGCGCATCGAGCTGGTGCTCTCCAACGAGCGCCTGGATCTGGTCGCCAACCAGATCGACGTCGCGCTAAGGGTCGGCCCTCTGCCCGACTCCAGCCTGGTGGCCCGCCCCCTGGCCCGCTTTCGCTCCTACGTCTATGCCAGCGAGGCCTATCTCGCCCGGCACGGCGAACCCCGCGAGCCGTCGGAGCTGGCCGCCCATCCCGTGCTGGCCAAGGCCATGGAGCAACGCGGCCAGCGCTACGTCTGGCAGCTGCACCACAGCGAGAGCCGGGAAGCCGTGGAGGTGGAAGTCGACCCCATCGCCATCGCCAACGACCCCTTCGCCCTGCGCGGCATGCTCGAGGACGGTCAGGGCATCATGCTGGCCAACGAGTTCGTCACCTGCATGAGCCCCGAAGCACGCCGCCCGCGGCGTATTCTCGAAGGCTGGGAAGGCCCCGAGGTCGAGCTCAACGCCGTCTTCCCCGGCGGCAGCCTGGTCTCGCCCAAGGTGCGCACCTTCGTCGACTTCGTGGTCGAGCGCATGCGCATCACGGTAGAGCCCGCCGGAGATACCTGGCAGCCGCCTGCCCACGCCGCACCGGCGGAAGAAGAACAGGCGCTGGCATAGCGTCTGGCTCAGGCAGCTTCCCGTATCGCTTCAGGGCAGCTCCGGCAGCACCGCCTCGGCCTCTATCTCGATCAGCCATTCCGGTTCGGAAAGACCGCTGACGATCACCCAGGAAGAGGCCGGTGGCGACTTGGGAAAGCGCGAGCGCAGTGCCTCCACCACCCCTTCCTGATCGTAGCGGGCGGGCTCGGCGATATAGATGCGCAGCATCACCACGTGGGACAGGTCGCCGCCCAGCGTGCCGAGAATCGCCTCGATGTTGTCCAACGCGGCAAAGGTCTGCCCTTCCAGGTCGGGCCCCACCAGGCACTCGTGGGCATCCACCCCCACCTGTCCCGAGAGATGCACACGGTAGCCGCCCTTGACCATCACCGCCTGGCTGAAGCCGTACTGCAGGGTATTGGGCACGCCCCGCGGGTTGATGACTTCACGTTCCACGCCTTGCATGTTCACCCCCTCCTTCGTTGCCTATGGTTGTGCCCGACTCACGACTCCGCGTTCAACGGGCTTTCCTGCCGCTCGCTCTCCTCGGTGTCCAGCCCCAGGAAACCGCCGGACTGACGCCGCCACAGCGAGGCGTAGAGGCCATCGAGCGCCAGCAGCTCGCGGTGGGTACCGCTCTCGACGATGCGTCCCTCGTCGATGACGATGAGTCGATCGAGCATGGCGATGGTCGACAGCCGGTGTGCGATGGCGATGACCGTCTTGCCCACCATCAGGGTGTCGAGCTGCTCCTGAATGGCCGCTTCGACCTCGGAATCGAGCGCCGAAGTGGCCTCGTCGAGCACCAGGATCGGCGCATCCTTGAGCAGCACCCGGGCGATGGCGATGCGCTGGCGCTGGCCGCCGGAGAGCTTGACGCCACGTTCGCCGACATGGGCGTCGAGGCCGCGCCGCCCCTTGTGATCGACCAGTTCGAAGATGAACTCGGCATGGGCCCGACGCACCGCTTCCAGCACCTGCTCGTCGGTGGCCTCGGGGCTGCCGTAGCGAATGTTGTCGCGCACCGAGCGGTGCAGCAGCGAGGTGTCCTGGGTCACCATGCCGATCTTGCGCCGCAGCGACTCCTGGCTGACCTCGGCGATGTCCTGCCCGTCGATCAGGATGCGGCCGCCTTCCAGGTCGTAGAAGCGCAGCAGCAGGTTGGCCAGGGTCGACTTGCCGGCGCCGGAGCGGCCGATCAAGCCGACCTTCTCGCCCGGCGCCACGGTCAGGCTCATGCCGTCGAAAACGCGGGCCTGCGCGCCGTCGGGCCGGTCGTAGCCGAAACGCAGCGACTCGAAGCGGATCTCGCCGCGGGGCACGCTGAGCATCGCCGCACCGGGCAGATCCTTGACCGTGGGCTCACGGGCGATGGTATTGATGCCGTCCTGCACCGTGCCGATGTTCTCGAACAGCCCTGCCACCTCCCACATGATCCAGTCGGACATGAAGCGAATGCGCATGACCAGGGCGATGGCCACGGCAATGGCGCCGAGTGACATGGCCTGGAAATACCAGGCCCCGATGGCAATGGCGGCCACGCTGGCCAGCAGCAAGGAGTTGAGCACCGTCAACGAGACCGAGAGCAGCGTGGCCAGGCGCATCTGCCGGTGCACCGTGACCATGAACTGCTCCATGGCGTCGCGGGCGTAGGCCTGCTCGCGCTGGGTATCGGCGAACAGCTTGATGGTCTGGATGTTGCTGTAACTGTCGACGATGCGCCCGGTCATGCGCGCACGGGCGTCGGCCTGCTCCATGGAGACCCGGCGCAGCCGCGGCACGAAGACCCACATGATCGTGCCGTAGCCCACCAGCCACGCCACCAGCGGCACCATCAGCCAGGGTTCGGCACCGCCCATCAGCCACATGGCACCGATGAAGTAGACCAGCACGTAGACCATCAGGCCCAGCAGCTTGGTCACCGTCTCGCGGATCGCCAGCGCCGTCTGCATCACCTTCTGCGATACGCGACCGGCGAATTCGTCCTGGTAGAAGGCCAGGCTCTGGCTCAGCATGTGACGATGCGCCAGCCAGCGCCCGAGCATCGGGTAGTTGCCGAAGATGCCCTGGTGCGAGAGCAGCGACTGCAGCAGCACCAGCAGCGGCAGGCCTACCACCACCAGCGCCGCCATGCCCGCCAGGCGCCAGCCGTACTCGGCGAAGAAACCTTCGCGTTCGGCATTGGCCAGCCAATCCACCAGCTCACCCATATAGCCGAAGAACACCACCTCGGCGGCCGACACCATGGCAGTGACCAGCGACATGGCCAGCAGCAACGGCAATACCGGACGTGAGAAGTGCAGGATGAACTTGAATAGTCCCTTGGGTGGAGTACCGGCCTGCCCTGAAGGGTAGGGGTTCACCAATCTCTCGAAGTAACGGAACATGACAACTCCATCGTCAAGAATACTTAAGAAAACTTTGTATCAAGCAGGATTCGATCCAATGACAGGAAGCAGGCTAAAACCTAAACTTAGATTGAGGTCAAGGAGTTCATGAAACCTTCATGGACAACACGTGAAAAAGGGAAGCGAAAACCATACGAGCATTGTGGAAGAATGCACAATCAAACTTCCTGATCGTTTATATCAATGAAGCTGATAAATTATTTTAAAAGAAATAACTGACGAGGCACTGCGACGATGAGCGACTCCACCCCCTGCGATGTTTCGAGCACACCTCTCCGAAAGCCGTCGGGCAAACGCAAGGGTCCCGCGCTGCTGCATCGCGAACTCAGCGTCGGAGAGGTCGCCCGGCGCAGCGGGTTGGCAGTCTCCGCCATTCACTTCTACGAAGCCAAGGGGTTGATCAGAAGCCGACGCAACGCAGGCAACCAGCGACGCTTCTCGCGCGACGTATTGCGCCGCGTGGCAATCATCAAGGTCGCTCAGCGCACCGGCATCACCCTGGGCGAGATTCGCGCTGCCTTCGAGGCACTGCCGGAATCCCGCGCGCCGACCGCCGCCGACTGGCAAAAGCTATCGGCGAGCTGGCGCCAGGCGCTCGACGACAGGATCGTGCGGCTCACCCAACTGCGCGACCAGCTCGACCACTGCATCGGCTGCGGCTGCCTGTCGATGGACGAGTGTCCGCTGCGCAATCCAGAAGACGAACTGGCCGAGGAGGGTGCCGGGCCGCGCCTGCTCGACCCCGCGTGAGCTTGCGTTTAACCGTCCGGCTACATCCTCTTAGGAAGACTGCTATCTTGGGGAGAGCCCAAGGAGAGCGCTGCCATGTCGGATACCCTCATCCTCTACACCAATCCCGTATCGCGGGGGCGCATTGCCCGCTGGATGCTGGAGGAGATCGGTGCGCCTTATCGTACGGAAGTCGTCGAGTTCGGTCCCGCCATGAAGTCGCCCGCCTTTCTGGCCATCAATCCCATGGGCAAGGTCCCGGCCATACGTCACGGCGAGACGATCGTGACCGAGTGCGCCGCCATCTGCGCTTACCTGGCCGATGCCTTTCCGGAAGCGGGCCTGGCGCCGCCGTTGGCCGAGCGCGGCCCCTACTACCGCTGGCTGTTCTTTGCCGCCGGTCCGCTAGAAGCCGCCATGACGGATCGTGACCTGGGCATGGAACCCAACGTCGATCAACAGGGCCGGGTCGGCTACGGCAGTATCGAAGCCGTGCTGGATACGCTGGAGATCGCCGTCAGCGAACACGAGTACATTGCCGGCCCCCAGTTCACCGCCGCGGACGTCTATCTCGGCGCGCATATCGGCTGGGGGCTGAAATACGGCGGCCTGGGCCCCTGCCCTGCCTTTGCCGACTACTGGGCGCGGGTCAGCAGCCGCCCGGCGTATCGCCGGGCCAGCGAACTGGATGACCAGGCCAAGAACAAGGCTCACCGCTGAGCGTCGCCTGACCGGCCCGGCGCATCCAGCTCCAACGTTCAATGGGCTTCGTAGGGGCGGGCCCAGAGGTCGTCCGGCTGATGCCGGCTGAGAATCTTTTCCGCTTCGGGCTTGGAGTCGTCCGGCACGATCACCTTGATCTGGCTGGCCTCCTTGTCGAAATAGAGCTTCTCCCGCGGGAAGCCCTCAGAAACCAACTCGTCGTAGGCATTCGCTGCCTTCATCAGGTCCTGATAGGTCGCCGTTACGGTCTGAGTCATGGCGTCCTCCTCCTCTCGGTTGAGGCATTCATCGGCGCAGCGCCAAGCGACTGGCGCGCCGTGTGCATCCTTGAGTATAGCGCTCACCTGGCGCCTCTCCCGTTCAGAGCACGCTGCTCTCGAGCTGCCAGTCGTTGTCGGTCAAAGGCTCAGCCCCCAGCGGCGTGACGTGTACGGTGTCGCTGAGGCCGATGCCCCACTGGCCGGGTATGCGCAGGCACAACGGCAGATGGAAGACCATGCCGGCCTCGAACTCGCGCTGCTGGCCGCGCGCAATATAACCGCTGCCCTCCACCCAACTGGGCGGGAACTGCGCCCCCACGGCGTAGCCGAATACGCCGGAGAAGAAGACCCGTTCGGCGTGCGGCGCCAGCACCTCCGCGGCGGCCCGCGCGGCATCGTCGAACGTATTGCCGGGGCGCATCTTCCCCCTGAGCGCCTCGAACAGGTCGCGACAGAGCTCCCCCGTCCTAAGCATCTCCTGGCTGGGCGTGCCCGCGATGAGCGTCTTCATCATCGGTGCGGTATAGCGCCGGTAGGCGGCGCCAAACTCCATGAAGACCGGCTCGCCGGGGGCGATGCGATGGCGCTGATGGTTCAGGTGAATCACGCTGCTGCGAGGCCCGACGGTGACGATGGGCTGCATGCTCATGAACTCGCTGCCACCGGCCAGCATGGCGCGGGCGCCTTCGGCCGCCACGTCGCCATCCAGCATGCCAATGGCGGCGACCCGGGCAGCCGCCTTGAGCCCCAGCGAGGTGATACGGGCGCTCTCGCGCAGACAGCCGAGCTCCGCCTCGCTCTTGACGATACGAATGCGGTCGAGCAGCTCGCCGCCATCGTCGCGGAAGCGCTCGGCGCCCAGCCGCGCCTGGAGCTCACGCAGCACGCCGTGGCGCAGCCCCGCACCGTACAGGTCCAGGCCGATGGCGCGAAACGGCGCCAGGGTGTCGACCAGCGGTTCGATCACCTCGCCGATTCCCTCCCAGCGGTAGCCCAGCAGCTCGTCGACCCGCGCGGTGACCACCGCCGGCCCGGTCTCGATGGAGGGCACCTGCAGCGTCAGCCGCTCGGGCGAGCAGACCAGGCAGGCGTGCACCGACACCTCGAAGGTGTTGTAGCCGGTCAGGTAGTAGATGTCGGACGGGTCCGTCAGCAGCAGCGCATCCAGGCCGGCCTCCCCCATGGCGTTGCGCACACGGCTCTGCCGGGCCTCGAACTCGCTGTCGGCAAAGGCCAGCTCGCTGGCCTCGCGCTGTGCGGCCAGGGCATGACGGTACTGAAGGTGGTCCATGAAGAAGCCCTCGGGAGTGAACCAATGCCGACAGTGTAGACATGATCCGCATCACACCCGAGGCAGGGAGATCAAATAGGGCTGTTCCCTGCCGGGCCGGTTTCGTAGAATCCAGCCTCGTACCCGATTCGACAGGAAAACGCTATGGGCAGGGCCTTTCAGAACCGCAAGGAATCCATGGCCAAGACGGCCGCCGCCAAGACCAAGGTGTACAGCAAGTACGGACGCGAGATCTACGTCTGCGCCAAGCAGGGCGGCACCGACCCCAACGGCAACCTGGCGCTGCGCGGCCTGATGGAGCGCGCCAAGAAGGACCAGGTGCCCAGCCACGTGATCGAGAAGGCGCTGGACAAGGCCAGCGGCGTGGGCGGCGAAGACTATTCACCGGCCCGCTACGAGGGCTTCGGCCCGGGCAACTGCATGGTCATCGTCGACTGCCTGACCGACAATCCCAACCGCACCTTCGGCGACGTGCGCGCCTGCTTCAACAAGGCCAAGAGCAAGCTCGGCACGCCGGGCAGCGTCAGTCACATGTTCGACCACTGCGCCATCCTCGCCTACCCCGGCGACGACGAGGAAGCGGCACTGGAGGCCTTGATGGAGGCCGATGTCGACGTCACCGACATCGAGAACGAGGAAGGCCGCATCACCGTCTTCGCCCCGCATACCGAGTACGCCAAGGCCAAGCAGGCGCTGATCGATGCCTTCGGTGAGCTGGAGTTCGAGACCGACGAGATCCAGTTCGTGCCGCAGACCACCACCACCCTCTCAGGCGACGACGTGGCCATGTTCGAGAAGCTGCTCGATGCGCTCAACGACCTGGACGACGTACAGAACGTATTCCACAACGCCGAGATCGACGCCTAGGCATGAAAAAAGCCGCGCTACTCCCACCGGGGGTGGCGCGGCAAGGCACTGTCTGCCTGACTGCTCTGCTACGTAAAATGGTGGAGCTTCAGCTCCCCTTGGCGGGCGGAGTGCTTCCACCCTTCTTCGTTGCCTCGCCCTGTTGGGTATCGGAGCCACTCTTGGTCGGTGAACCCGCCTTGGCGAAGCGCTCTTCGCTGGAAGGATTCTCCACGTAGCTGGCCGCGTTCGAGGAGTGGCTTGCCCGGCTCTGGGACCCATCCTGCGCACGCTCGCGAAGCTCCTCCTTCACTCGGTCCACGCCTTCGTGCAGCTTCTCCTGGGCTCGCTCGGCCTGCTCCTGACCGGCCTCTTCGGCACGCTGCACCGCCCGGTCGCGCAGTTCGCCCAGCTGGCGATTCTCTACTCGCGTCGGTGCAAACAGGCTGCCCAGCACCGCACCGACGGCGACGCCCAGTGCCCCCGCCACCAGCGGATGCTCCTGCACGAAGTGGATGGTCTGGCTGCCAACCTCGCGTGTGCGGTACGAGGCGGCGTCCATGGCCGCATGACGCTGCTCGTCGAGATGAGCGGCGCGTTCACGCATCTGGTCGCTCAGGTGATGCACCCGATCTTTGGCCCGGCCGCCTGCGTGTTCGGCCCGCTCACGCAGGTTCTCCGCCATCTGCTGCGCCTTGCGTGTCATGCCGCTGCCGTCGTCATGAGCCGCGCTGCCGTGTCGTGGCGTGGCGCCGAGCGCCGCCGGGTCATGGCCCAGGGTGGTGGTGCCGGCTCCGCTGACGGTTTCGCGACCGTCGTATGACGCCATCGAGGCGCTGGGCAAGGTGGCGCCCGGGTAGCCGCCCCGCTGCGGCAGCGCCTCGTGGTGATGCGCGTGCGACTTGCGCTGGGCCAGCACCAGCCAGCCAAGGCCGATACCGGTCACCATCACCGGCAGAGGGGTCTCCTTGAGGCGCTGCCCCAGGCTGGTGACGATCCGTTCGGCTCCGCCGCGACGGAGATAATCGTAGGTCATGTTCATAAGCTGCTCGGGAGAAAGTCTCGCTTCGAGTTGATGAAGGGTCTCATCCAGACGCGCCCGCGCCTGGTGGATCTCGCTCTCGATCTCATCGGCACGGCGCCGACCGTCCTGGCTCATTTGAGCTCCTCCTTGGCCGTCTCTTCGTGCTGCTGAGCCAGCGCCTTGTCGCGCCGCAGACTGGCCAGCGTGCGGGTCGGCATCAGGCTTTCACGCTGGAGCTTCTTGCGCCCCGCCTGGAGCATGATGAGCCCGATCACCACCACGACTCCGCCGACGATGAGCGCAGAGAGCCACGGGGTGGTTTCAGGGGGAAGCACGGTATTGAGCCCGAACACCGCGGCGGCCAGCAGGACCAGAAAGCCGCACAGCAGTACCGCCCCGGCAATGGCGATGGATGCGATGGCACCCATGGCCTGATGGGTCTTCTCGCTCATCTCCACCTTGGCCAGCTCGGACTCCTTGCGCACGAGCGCAGTCACTTCCCGCGCCAGGCTGGTGAAGAGAACGCCGATCGAGGATTCCTCCGTCCGTACCCTGTTTTTTGCATCAATGGGGTTTTCCGCATCCATGAGGTGTCGCCTCCCTTGTTCACTCGGCTGAAGTGAGGGCTGTCCCGAGGGCTAGTGGCTGCGCATGTCGTCCTGACTGGAGCTACGCAGGAAGCGGGAAAGCATGAAGCCGGCTGCGACCGCACCGCCCAGAAACAGGGCGGGGTGCTGACGGCCGTAATCGCGGGTCTGCTCCAGCAGGGTCGTCAGGTCGCGCTCGCGCAGGTTGCGGGTAAAGGCGTCGGAGCGCTTGGCCAGCTCACTGACACAGCCCGAGAAATAGGGCTGCTCCTGGCGCTCGAACTCGTCGGCCATCTTGTGCAGTACCGTCGTGAATCTCTCGGCCTGATCGACCGCCGCGGCCTTCTGGCGGTCAAGCAGGCTCTCCGCCTGCTGTTGGGCGGCGTCGCGCAGCTCATCGCCTACTTCCGCTGCCTGCTGACGAATCTCCTCACGGTCAACACCGGGCTGACCGCTTCCGTTGCCCACGCTTGCTTCCGAGCTTGCGCGGCCGTCCGAACTCCCACGGCTATGGGTATCGCTCATTCGCCACCTCCATGTTTTGTCAGATATGACCAGCCCGCGAATCGGGCTTTGAGCCAACAATCCGGTGCAGACTCATTGCTTGGCTGACACTCGAAAAATAGTACCCGTGGAAAGCCTGTCAATTCGCACCGCCGGGCGCAGCGAAATACCACTTACCCGGCGGCAATCGGCCGACATGAAGCGTTACTTTTCATGACGCTACCTTAATGTCATCACGGCCCTACAGAGCCGCCTATCCTTCTGTTTTCATTCACTTTACGCCAGAATGACGAGTCAGTGAGGAAGCCCGGCATAACGCTCGAGAAAAGCGTCGATACCCGCGGAATAATCCGGCTCGCTGTCGATGAAACCGGTATTGTGGCCACCGCGAATGGTGAGCAGTTCCTTTGGCTCATTGGCCGCCCGGTACACCGCTTCACCCTCGGAGAAAGGGATGATTTCGTCGTCGCGGCTGTGGATGAACAGCAGCGGCGACTCGATATGGGTGACATAACGCTCGGTGGGATAATCCAGCGTTGCCAGCCAGCGTACCGGCAGGAAGGGGTAGAGCTGTTGGCCCAGTGCCGGCACCGAGCGAAACGGCGACTCGAGAATCACCGCTGCCGGCTGCCCCTGCGGCGCCAGCGAGGCCGCCAGTTCAGCCGCCACCGCCGCCCCCAGCGAGCGGCCGAACAGCACGATCTCGTCGGCAGACGCCTCCTGCTGCTCGGTCAGCCAGCGCCAGCCGGCCCTGGCATCCTGGGCCGTGCCCTCTTCGGATGGGCGGCCTTCGCTGCGGCCGTAGCCGCGATAATCGAGGATCAACACCGACAGGCCCAGGCGGTGGAACTGCAGGATCGAGTCGAGGCGGTGCGAGATGTTACCGGCATTGCCATGGAAGAACAGCAGCTTGCCGCGAGCGTCCTCGACGGGTATCCACCAGGCGTCCAACTGCACGCCATCGGCGGTTTGCAGCTCGACCTGCTCCCACCCCAACCCGCGCTCGGCCGGCGTGGCGACATGCTCGCGCCCCACGTGGGGCAGGTAGAGCAGGCGCTCCTGAAAGAACCAGGCCAACAGCACCACGAGGCCATAGATGCCGGCCAGGGTGGACGCAACGCGCAGCACGATCAGCCCTCCTGCTCGGCCGGTACCAGGCCATGGAGCAATTCACGGATTTCAGCGGCATCCAGGGTCTCACGCGCTTCGAGCTCCCTGGCCAGGGTATCCAGCGCCTGGCGATGCCGTTCGAGCAGTTCACGTCCGCGGGCTTCCTGCTCGGTCAGCAGACGGCGAACCTCCTCGTCGACCAGCCCTGCCATGGCTTCGCTGTGCTCTCGCGCCTGAGCCATCTCCTTGCCCAGGAAGACATGCTCGTGGCTCTCCGAGAACATTGCCGGCCCGATCCGCTCGCTCATGCCCCAGCGCCCTACCATCCGGCGCGCCAGGCGTGTCGCCTGTTCGATGTCGTTTTCCGCACCGCTGCTGACCTCACCGAACACGATCGACTCGGCCAGGCGGCCGCCGAACATCACCGTGATACGGTCGCGCAGGTACGCCTCCCCCATGTTGTAGCGCTCCTCGTCCGGCACCTGGGCGGTAACCCCGAGGGCACGGCCACGGGGCAGTACGGTGACCTTCTCCAACGGATCGGCCTTGGGCAGCAGGTAGGCCAGCAGGGCATGCCCCGACTCGTGGTAGGCCACCACACGCCGCTCATGCTCGGCCAGGCCGACGTCCTTGGTCTCGCCCAGCAGCAAGCGATCGCGGGCATCGGCGAAGCAGGCCCAGTCGACCTCCTGCTGCTCGCGGCGACCGGCGAAGAGCGCCGCCTCGTTGGCCAGATTGGCAAGATCGGCGCCGGAGAAGCCGACGGTGATCTCGGCCAGCCTGGCCAGGTCGACGTCGTTTGCCAGCGGCATCTTGCGCGTATGGATTTCCAGGATGCGCCGACGCGCTTCGCGGTACGGGTTCTCCAGGGTGATCTTGCGGTCGAAGCGGCCCGGGCGCAGCAGCGCGGAGTCGAGCACGTCGGGGCGGTTGGTCGCGGCCAGCACGACCACCGACTCCTCCACCTCGAAGCCGTCCATCTCGGCCAGGATCTGATTGAGCGTCTGCTCGCGCTCGTCGTGCCCGCCGCCCATACCGGCCCCACGCGAGCGGCCGATGGAGTCGAGCTCGTCGATGAAGATCACCGCCGGCGCCTGCTCCTTGGCCTGCTTGAACAGATCGCGCACCCGCGAGGCGCCCACGCCAACGAACATCTCGATGAACTCCGAGCCGCTGATGCTGAAGAACGGCACCCCGGCTTCGCCCGCCACGGCGCGGGCCATCAGCGTCTTGCCGGTACCGGGCGGCCCCATCATCAGGATGCCGCGGGGAATCTTGGCTCCCAGGTCGAGAAAGCGCCGGGGGTCCTTGAGGAAGTCGATCACCTCGGCGACCTCCTGCTTGGCATTCTCGGAGCCGGCCACATCGGCCAACCGCACCGGGCTCTCCTCGCTGCGTATCTGACGCGCACCCGACTTGCCCATGCTGAACAGGCCGCCGCCCCCCGACATGGCCCGCTGCTGCATGCGGCTCCAGAACCAGAACAGCAGGCCGAGGATCAGGATCCAGGGCAGCGCCCCCAGCAGCACGCGCTGCCACCAGGGCGGGTCGACGGGCCGCGCGGCAATATGGATGCCATGGGCTTCCAGACGCTCCAGCAGCCGCGAATCCTCGACATCGGGCCGGGTGGTCTGAAACTCCTCTATCTGCTCGGCATCGCGGGCCTCACGACCGCTCTCGGAGAAGCGCCCTTCCACCGACTGGCCGCGCAGCGTCACTTCCTCCACATGCCCGGCCTCCACGGCCTCGAGAAACTCGCTGTAGCTGAGTTCGGCCTGGGGCCGCTCGCCCGCGGCATCGAGGAAATGAAAGACCAGCAGGATACCGATGGCAAACCACAGGAACAGCAGCCACTGCGGACGCTGCGGGCGCGCCGAGGCCTGCTCGGGCTCCATGTCCAGCGGAGAACGCCCCCGGCGTGAGGCTTTCGATGGCTTCTGCGGGTCGGAGGTCATAGGCACTCATGTCGACTGCACTGTGCCTATGACCATGGTAACTCAAGCCAGCCTTTGCAAGGTCAAGCGGGTTTGGCGAAGGCCCGGTAGGCTTCCCACACATCGTCCACACTGGCCTCGAAGAAGCGCTTGCCGTGTTCGATGCTGGCCAGACTCGGGTCCGAGCCCATGCGGCCGTCGGGAAAGCGACGGCGGAACTCGTCGGCGTCGCACTGGGCGCTGCCGCGGGGGGCGATTCGTGGCGACATCTCGACCTGCTTCACCACCTCGGGGCGGGCGAACCAGGAGAGCGCGACCTCCGAGGCGGTGGCATGGGTGCCCTCCGCATCGCCGTAGAGCGACTCGGCCAGCTCCCGCACTCGCGGCCCGGCAAACCAGTTGTTGGTGGTGAGATGCAGCTCGCCGCCTGGCGCCTGTTGCAGGCTGCGCTCGGCATAGACCTCGGCAAAGGCCGCACTCAGGGTGGCGATGTTGCCGCCGTGGCCGTTGAGGAAGAAGACGTGAGTGAAGCCATGCCGCGACAACGACTGCACGGTGTCGCGCAACACGGCGATCAGCGTGCTGGGACGCAGGCTGATGGTGCCGGGAAAGGCCAGGTGGTGCTGAGCCATGCCCAGGTTCTGGGTCGGCGCCACCAGCACGCCGTGACGCTCACCGACCTCCCAGGCGACGGTTTCCGGGCAGATGGCGTCGGTTCCCACCAGACCGTTGGGGCCGTGCTGTTCGGTGGAGCCGATCGGTACGATGATACCGGTCTCGCGGGTCAGGTAGGCCTCGACCTCCTGCCAGGTAGCATGCTGTAGACGCATGTGTGCCTCCTTGGCCTCAGCCTTGCCCTTGTTGACGGTCGCAGCCCATCTTGCCCGCCTTGGCCCAGTTCTCGCCGTCCACTTCACTGAAGAAGACCTGCACGCTCTCCTCCGGGGTGCCGTAGACCTCGACGAACGCCTGGGTGATGCGCTGGGCCAGTTCGCGCTTCTGGGTCAGGTCGCGGGGAAATTGCTGGATGGTCACGATGGGCATGGCGGCTCCTGTCAGGGCTGGCTGGGGAAACGAGATGCCATCGTCGGCCGAAAGCGGCTTGCCCGCAACTCGCGTTGCCTCGCTGCTGCCCGGCTAATCCCAGGCTTGCGCCAACGGGTCGCTGTATTCCATGCGCGACCATAGACTTCCCTGCAGCAGGTCGCAGCCCTGCTCACGCAGGAAATCCACCTGCCGACGCGAGCTGACTCCGCTTGCCGCCACGCGGATCCCCAGTTCGTGAGCCATGGCGATGACCGAGCGGATGATCGCCTGGTGGCGTGGGTTGTCGAGGCAGTCGTTGATGAACAACGCATCGAGCTTGAGCGTATCGAGCGGAAACAGGCCGAGATGCCCCAGAATGGAGTGGCCGCTGCCGAAGCCGTCGATGGCAAGGCGAACGCCCATGGTCTGGAGCCTGCCCAGCATGCGGCTGGCGTGATGCGGATCGCGCATCAAGCCGCCCTCGGTCAGCTCGACTTCGAGCAGCCCAGGCGGCAGGCAGCTTTCGGCCAGGGCCTGCTCGACACGCTCGACCAAGCCCTCGTCTGCCACGCCTTCGGCCGGCACGCCAACCAGCACCCGCAGCCCCGAACCGGCTTCGTACCAGGAGCGGGCATGCCGACAGGCGTGCTTCAGCACCCAATGACAGATATCGGTCAGTTGGCCATTGTCGCGGGCTGCCGGTGTCCACTTGGACAGCTCCAGCACGCCGAAGCGCGGCGAATTCCACTGTGGCTGAGCCGAGATCGCCACGACCTGTCCGCTACGCGCACAGAGCAGGGGGCGGTAGACCAGCGTCATTTCTCCCCGCTCCAGGGCATGACGCAGGTCACAGCGCAGCTGCACACGATCAGTGTCGTCTTCCAGCAGGCTCGGCGAGAAGACACTGTATCGAGAAGCGCCCCTGGCCTGTGCCTTGCGCCTGGCCAGGTTGGCGTGGCGCATCAGCTCGGTGACGGTAACGCCGTGGTCGGGATAGAGGGCAATGCCGATACAACAGCTGGAGAAAAGCACCTGCCCGGAAATTTCGAGCGGTCGGCGGGTATGCTCCAGCAGCCTCTCCACCAACGGAATCACGTCATCCAGTCCCGCCACCCCCGGCAGCTCGACCATCAGCTCATCGCTGTCCATGCGGCTCACGCTGCCGCGGCTGTCGACGGTCTCGACGATACGCTGCGCCATGAGTCGCAGGCAGGCATCGCCCACGGGACGCCCCAGCGAGTGGTTGATCTCCTTCAGGCGATCGACATCGACATGCAGTACGGCCACGCCGGCTTCCTGCTCGGCAGCCTGAACCAGCGCAGCGGCCAGCTGGCGCTCGGCGCAGCGGCGCGTGACCAGACCGGTGACGTCGTCGTGGCAAACCTGAGTGGCCGCCCCCTGGGACCGGCCATGAAAAACGAGCTGGCGCATGCAACTCCTTCCCTGCAGCATACGACGGGGCTTCCCGTCATGTTTCCGGTGGTCCCTTACTACCGACTTGTACTCACGCCAGGTCGCTATCGTTCTTCTTCTTGAGGGTTCAGATATCATGCCGGCCACGACCAGTCAAAGGAGTTTTGCAACTTCAAGTATCCGTATTTTAGTTATTAACGGAGTGGGTCAGTAGCCGAGAGCAGGGCCGAGACAAATTGTCGGAATTAGCGAACACCGTATTCGGATACTGACGGCAGAGACATGTAACATCTTGAAACGGAAGGCTTCTCAAACACCGACTAAGTTCAGTGATAAGCGCGCCATGGAATCAGGCCGCTTGAATTGACGATACGGTCGACGAAAAGGAGCAAGCCCATGCCAGCCAAATCACAGGCGCAGCAAATGGCTGCCGGTGCTGCACTTGCCGCCAAGCGCGGAGAGAAGAAGGTAAGTGAACTCGAAGGCGCATCGAAGCAGATGTACGAGTCCATGGACGAGGCGGAACTCGAGAAAATGGCTTCAACCAGTCAGAAGAACAAGCCCAGCCATAACCGCAAATCCTGAAAGCTCGAGCTGCATTGACCCTTGCCGGCACTCAGCGACTAGGCTTTGAGGTAGCCAGTGCCAGGGAGAAAAGGTCATGCAGGAGCGCAACGTCGAGGTTGCCATCATCGGAGCCGGCACCGCCGGCCTGAGCGCGTGGCAAGCCGCCCGTCAGTATCACGACGAGGTGGTGCTGATCGAAGACGGTAAGCCCGGCACCACTTGTGCCCGAGTGGGCTGCATGCCGTCGAAGCTGCTCATCGCGGCGGCGGAGAGCGCGCATCAGGTGGAGGACGCAGCCGGCTTCGGTATCCGGGTCGGCCGCGCCGATATCGACGACCGTGCCGTCATGGCGCGGGTCAGACGCGAGCGCGACGCCTTCGTCGACAGCGTGCTCAAGTCCATGCAACAAATCGAACCCGCCAACCTGCTCGCGGGAAGGGCCCGCTTCGAGGACGCTCACACGCTACGTGTCGGAGAGGAGCTGCTGCTGCGGGCGCGCACCGTCATCATCGCGACCGGCTCACGTCCCCAGGCCCCGCGTGCCTTCGCGCCGGCCGGCGACCGTCTGATCGACAGCGATGCGGTGTTCGAGTGGCAGACGCTGCCCGATTCGCTCGCCGTGTTCGGCGCCGGCATCGTCGGGCTGGAGCTGGGTCAGGCGCTGAGCCGCCTGGGCGTGCGGCTGCGCCTGTTCGGCAAGAGCGGCTCGCTCGGCCCCTTCCAGGACCCGGCCGTACGCGACTACGCCGAGCACACCTTCAATGCAGCGTTCTATCTCGACCCGGCGGCCGACGTCGACACCATCGAGCGCGACGGAGAGCAGGTGGCGATCACCTTCCGCGAGCGTGGCAGCGGCAAGCGCCTGACCGAAAGCTTCGACTACTTGCTGGCGGCCACCGGGCGGCGCCCCAACCTCGACACCCTCGCGTTGGAGAAGGCCGGGCTGGCGCTCAACGACGAGGGCGTGCCCCTCTACAACCGCTTCACCATGCAGTGCCAACGCGCCGACGGCGAGGCCAGCCATGTGTTCATCGCCGGTGACGCCAGCCAGGAGCTGCCGCTGCTGCACGAGGCCAATCAGCAGGGACGAATCGCCGGCCACAATGCCGGGCGCTATCCCGAGCGGCGCGCGGGCCGGCGCAGCACTCCCCTGTCGATCGCCTTCACCGACCCCCAGATGGCCACGGTGGGCCTGAGCCTTGAAGAGGCGCGGCAGCGCTTCGGCTGTGAGGGTATCGCCGAGGGCGGCGCCTCCTTCGAGGACCAGGGGCGAGCCGTGGTGATGCGCCAGAACCGCGGCCTGATGCGCCTGTACGCCGAGCACGGCTCGGGGCAGTTCCTCGGTGCCGAGCTGTTCGGCCCGCGCGTGGAGCATCTTGCCCATCTGCTCGCCTGGGCGCTGGAGCAGAAGATGGGGGTCGAGCGCATGCTCGAAATGCCCTATTACCATCCGGTGCTGGAGGAGGGGCTGCGCAGCGCGCTGCGTGATCTCAACAGGGCGCTGTTGCAAGGGCCGGCGATGGGGGAACGGTGTCTGGAGTACGGCCCCGGCGGCTAACGAATGGCTGCGCGGGTGAATCGCTGCGTGGCGCGGGTGAGTTCGTCGGCCCAACATGTCATATCGGCAAGTCCGGGTTATGCTGAAGAAACAGCACACCGACGCAGGTGATTCCGATGGTGGCTATGGCCTCACGACGGAGAGCGGTAACGGGCAGTATCGGGCCTCAGCGTCTGTTCGGATTTTCCGCCTGGATGGCACTGGCCGCCCTCCTGTTGCTGACGCTCCTGGCGGCATCTCCCGAACGGGCCACTGCCGAGCCAATTCCGCCCCCAGACGAAGCAAGCCGTCCGACCATCGGCCTGGCACTGGGTTCGGGTGGTGCCAATGGTTTGGCGCATATTGCCATGCTGCAGGTGTTCGATGAGCTCGGCATCGTGCCGGACCGGATTGCCGGCACCAGTATCGGCGCGATCATCGGCGGCCTCTATGCCGCAGGCTTGAGTGCTGATGAGATCCTCGACCTTTTCGATGACGTTGCCGGCTCACCGCTGGACGCCCTGACGGGGCTGACCAGTTCGGATCTAGACCTGGTCGACCTGCTGCAGATCGGCATCGGGGATGGCGGCTTGTTCAGTTCCATGGGGTTTCTCCGCTACCTGGCGCTGCATACCGAGGCGCGTGACTTCAGCGAGCTGCGCATCCCAATGCAGGTGGTGGCGACCGACTACTGGACGGGCGACAGCGTGGTGCTGGAGGAGGGCCCACTGTTCCCCGCCCTTGAAGGCAGCATGGCCGTCCCGGGACTGTTCGCCCCCGTGCCTCATCTCGACATGCTGCTGATTGATGGCGGCACCTCCAATCCCCTGCCATTCGATCTGCTGCAGGACGAGGTGGACATGGTGATTGCCGTCGATGTGTCGGGCAATCGGGACCCTTTTACCGGTCACTCACCGGGCCTGACCGAGATGCTCCTCCAGAGCTTCAAAATCATGCAGCAGTCCATTGCGCGACAACGGCTGAATCATCGCCCGCCGGACCTTTACCTCAAGCCTGAATCGCACGGCATCCGACTACTGCACTTCAACCGTATTCACGAGATCCTTCAGCAGGCCGAGCCGACCGCCACAGAGCTCCGCCAGCAGTTGATGACTTGGCAGGCGTCGCATGTCATATCGGCAAGTCCGGGTTATGCTGATTGAACAGGAACTGAATCGCGACGCAGGAGAGCCCAATGGCCGACATCGCACCACGCCTGACCGCCTTGAAGAGAGGCATCGAACGCTTGGCCGAGCTGGCCGCGCCTGCGCAGGCGGAAGAGGCTCAGCGCCTGGCGAAGACCCTGTACGCGGAGCTCGACGGCTTGCGCGATGCAGGCGCTCCGTCAGCGGAGCAGGCGCCGGACGACCTGCCCCGCCGTCTGCGCTACGAGGAGATCCGCTGCCCGGTCTGCTCGCTGCGCTCGTTCACCTACCAGAAAGGCACGCTGCGCCGCTCGGCAGATACCCGCAGCGGCTTCGAAGCGCTCTTCCACTGCCTGAGCTGCGGTCATGAGGCCTGGCACGAGGCGCAGTGAGGCGGCGGCTTCACTCATCGAACTCCGCCAGCGCCCGTTCACAGCCCATCCCGACCTGCTCGCCGCCGCCGGGGTCGACCCATGGCAGGATCGCCAGGGGGGGTGCCACCACGGCGCCCAGCAGCGACAGCGCCCCGCGGGCAATCAGCTCCTGGGTGATCACGTTCACTTCCGGATCGCGCAGCGCCCCCTGCAGCTCTACCGGTGAGTTGCCGGTGAACAGGGTGGGATCGATGTTGTGCCCCTGAAAGGCCAGATCCATGCGCTCCGTCTCCAGGTTGATGGCCCCCGCCCCTTCGAAGTGAGCGATCTCGGTGGCCATGAAGAATTCGTCCAGGTCGGCCAGGCCGCGGTCGACGACGAAGCTCACGTAGGTGCACTCCAGCTGCACCTGATCTTCGCCCGTCAGCGCCGCCACCAACGCATTGGCCACGTTGAGCGGCAGCAGCTCGGCGGCAATGATGTCGAGCCAGCCCTGGGACATGGCCAGCTCGAGTTCACCATCGAGCCCGGCCATGGCTTCGTGCATGGAGCGCCCGCGGTAGCGGAAATCGCCCCGCCCGCCGATCACGCCCAAGGTGTCGCGGGCCACTTCGGGCAGACCGGCTTCGTCCAACAGGGCACTCAGGTTGACCTGATCCAGTGCCAGTTGCAGGTTTCCCTCGATGGCGGCCTGACGCGCATCCAGCACCCAGGAAGCGCTGACCTGCCCGCCGCCAAGCCCGAACCGCAGCGGCTCGACCGTCATCACACCCTGCTCCAGCTCGAGTGCCAGGGCCAGGTACTCGAACGGCACGTGCTCCGCCTGCACGTCGACCGCCTCGTAGTCGAGCACGATATCGGTGTTGCGCAGCGCCTCCAGGTCCCACTCACGATCGGGAAACACCATCTCGGCGCGCTCCTCTTCCGCCGCCCACTGCTCCTGCTCTGGCGAGGCCGTCTCTTCCGGCCCCGTTTCCGGCGAGATACCCAGCATCGGCAGCAGATCGTCCGCCTCCAGCCGCTGGGAGACCAGCGTAGCCCACAACTGGGGGCGTTCGCCGAAGCGCAGGCGCACGTCGCCGGTCACGTCGCTGTCACCGAAGCCGCCATCGAGGCCATCGATATTGAGCAGATCGTCCTGATAACGCACGTAGCCGGACACCCGATAAGGTGGCAGCTCAGGCAGGTTGATGCCGGTGAGATCGGTGAGCTCCGCCGGGCTCGGCCCTTCCAGCCGGGCACTGCCCTCTACCGATGCCAGCGCGAAGGGCTGCACGGCACTGCCATCGATCCACAGCCGGGTGTCGCCGCTGGCCAGCTCGCCGGCAACGGGATAGGGCGTACCGGGGTCGGTGAGATCCAGCAGCGGCCCGATCAGCAGATCGAAGGCAAAGGGCTCCTCTTCGTAGCTGCCCTCGCCGACCAGATGCACCCGCTGCCCCTCGACCCCTTCCGTGCGGGTGTCGGCGCGAAACGAGAGCGCCAGCCCCCACTGCGGGGCCTGATAATCCAGGGCGGTGTTCTCGAGCAGCAGCCCGCCGTCGACGACCCGGGTGTTGAGGTTCCCGTCGAGCGTGCCCACCTCGCCGATACCGAACGGGGCAAGCGCCGCGGTCAGGTCGATTTGCTCCAGTTGGGCCTGTAGATCCGCCACCAGACGCTGCTCGTCGGCCTCGAGCCATCCCTGCACGTTGAGCGAGCGCGGCTGCCCGTCGCCAAGCTGTTGCTGCGTCTGCAGCCGGGCAATGGTGAGCCGCCCGTCTTCCAGCGCCACCTCGGCGGCCAGATCGTGCAGGGTCTGGCCGGCGTAGTGAAGCTGCCCGAGAGCCAGATCGAGTTCGGCTTCGAATTCGTCCAGCCCCGCCAAAGCCCGGGCGATTCCCTGGTCCCACTCGCCTTCTGTCGGCGGCGACGTCTCCTGAGGCGCCTCCTCCGGCGAGCGCTGCTCGAACAGACCCCAGCGATCCAGATCGAGCGCATCGCCTTCCAGTTCGGCCATCAGCCAGGGCGTCTCGCGCCCCACATCGAAGGCCAGGCTCCCCTCCAGGCGGCTCTCGGCGATGTTCGCTTCGAGGCCTTCGACCCCGCCGCGCAGCGCTTCGACGTCGAGGTACAGCAAGCCCGCGAAATCCACCGGGTCCTCCTGCAGCCGGCCTTCGCCGCGAACCTGGAGGCGCTGCCCTTCGCCGGGCTCATCGGGCGCCTCGAAAATCGCTTCCAGATCGACCTGCTGAGCCGTGTCCCGGTAATAGAGACGCCCTCGCTCCAGCAGCGCGGCCTGGGCATCGTCTTGCGCCTGCACCCGGCCTTGCAGTGCCAGCCGTCGTTCGTTGCCATCCCCCAGCGGTTCCATCGCCTGCAGCCGCTCGATGGCGAGTCGGCCATCCCGCAGCGCAGCTTCGAATGCGACGTCATGAAAACTACGCTCGGCGATCTGCAACCTGCCGATGGCCAGGTCGACCTCGGCCTCGAACGAGCGCAACACCTCCAGGCGCTGGGCAAGCGGCCGCCTCTGCTCGGTCGCCTCTCGCTCCGGGGGCCCTGCGTCAGCGTCCAATGCCTCGCTCCAGCGGTTCAGATCGAGCGTATCGGCCTCCAGATCAACCATCAGGCGCGGCACGTCACGACCCATATCCAGCGCCAGGGCACCGCGCAGACGACTGTCGCCGAGGCGGCCCTGGAACGCTTCAAGGCCGCCGCGGCGCTCCTCCAGTTCGAGATGCAGCAAGCCCTGGAAAAGGGCCGCCTCGCCCTGCACCCTACCTTCGCCGCGAACGTCCACGCTCAGGTGCTCGATGCTCTCACCGGGCGTATCGAACGCAACGTCGAGATCGATCCGCTGGCTCTCATCGCGATAGACCAAGCGGCCCTGGTCGATGCTGAACGTCTCGGGCCAGAGCGCAATTTCCTGCTCCTCGGTCGGCTCGTCTATCAGATCGTCGATGTTGGTGGTGCCATCTTCGCGACGCAGCAGCCGTACCTCGGGCCGTACCACGGCGAGCCGCTCCAGCACGATCTCGCCGCCCAGCAGGGCGCCCACGTCGAGGGTTACCGACAGCTCATCGAGGCTTGCCATGGGGGCCTCGGCCCAAGGTGCATTGGCCACGCGCACGTCATCGAGCCGCAGGGTCAGCGGCAACCCCCAGTCGATGCCATGGCCACCGATTTCCACATCGCGTCCCAGCTGTTCACTGGCCTGACTCTCCAGCCAGCCACGAAACCAGGCGGATTCGAGATACAGGACTGCCCCCAACAGCACCAGCAGCACAGCCCCTGTCGTAATGACGACACGCCGAGCTAACTTGTTCACGTTTCCATCCATGAAGTGTGAATTGGCCGATACTCTAACCATGGACAGAGAGACGCCATTGGTCCAATGCCCCTCCACAGCCTGGCTTGACGAGCCGATGCCCGTTCACACACTCGCTTACCTGCCCCAAGCGGATATAGCTTCTATGCTGAAGGTACGGGCGTCCCGACCGTCACGGACGGAAACAGGGAGAAACAGCGGGATGTTCCCAGCCGGAACGGGAGGTTCTCATGAAAATCTACAAACCGGAGTGGCACTGCAACTTCACCGTGAACGAAGCGCCTGGCGCGGCCTCGAGCTGGCGCGAGCGGCTTGCCTGGCGCATACGGCGCTGGGCCGACAGGCTCGACGGCAAGGGGCGTACAGTGACGATCGAATGCCATATCGAGCCTGAAGTGACGGCCGAGGAGATCGACACCTGCCTGGTCAAGGGTTTCGAGGTCACCCACTCCCTGCTCAATCAGCTGGCCCAGCAGGCCGCCTGCGAGAACGTCATGCGAGATGCCAAGGCCGAGCTGTTCGACGGCGCTCGCCACCAGCGCTGAGCGGTCAAGCCAACGCCCGCCACGTACGGCAAGCGTTTCGTCGGGTATTGAAATCCTCCACCCCAGCCATATCTAGTATGGCTGCTGGCGAGCCCTTATTCCTTCCCTGGCCCGCCAGCCCGTCCCTATGGCCTTGATTGGCAGGCTCCGCTTCGCCGGGTTCCTGCTCGCCCCTCGTCGGGGCCTGGACCGGCCGCCGCCTGCATATAGCATAGGAGGTAGCCATGCAAGAAAGATGCGTCTCAGTGGTCATCGCCACCCATAACCGGGCCCATCTACTGGAACAGGCACTTGCCTGCCTGGCCGACCAGGAGCATCGCCCGCTGGAGGTGGTCGTGGTGGATGACGGTTCCTGTGACGACACTCGCCAGCGCGTATCGTGCCTGTCTCGCCAGTGGCGGCACGATTCCGCCCTTGCGCTGCACTATCGGTACCAGCGCAACGAAGGACCCGCGGTGGCACGCAATCGCGGCATGCACCAGGCACAAGGTGACTGCATTCTATTTATGGACGACGATGACCTGATGGCCGGCGATGCCATTTCGCAGCTGGTACGCGCCCTGGACGGCCGACATGACGCCGCGATCAGCTACGCCGGCTATGCCGATACCGACGCCGACGGCCGAACCGACGCTCAGCTTCACCTGCCGGCCCCGATTCGCTCGCCACATGCACTGCTCGAAAGCATGATCGGCGGCAGCTGGTTCGTCCCCATCCACGGCAACCTCTTCACCAGACGTGCGCTCGAGCGCATCGGGCCGTGGAACAGGCAACTCTCATCCCAGGAAGACGACGAATTCATCCTGCGTGCCATCATGCAGGATGTCGGCTTCGTGCCCGCCCCCGGCGCTCGCGTCTATTATCGTCAGCACGTCGGAACCCGGCGCAGCCAGCCGGGCAAGCCTGGAGAATGGGACGAGCCGGGGCAGATCCGACGGCTTAACGACGATGTGACAATCCGTCGCCTGGCCCATAGGACCCTGGTCGAGCGCGGCACGTTGCTGACCTACCGCGGCGCCTTTGGCGAATGGTATCGTCGCCTGCAGTCACGCTATGGGCCGTTATTGGCCTCGCAAGGCCTGATGACGGACCCCCTGGTACAATGGGCACGAACAGCGGCCGAGGAAGCGCCGGGCTCGTCCAGCACACGCCGCAAGGCAGCACGCCATGAGCCGCAGGCGGCCTGGCCAGATCAGAATGCGCTGACGGCCTAAGCACGCTATGGCCGGCGATAATTGACGCCGAGACGATCCAGGTGCGGCAGGTAGGCAGCCAGTCGCGCCTGATAATCTTCGAAATCGGGCTGTCCACCCGCGTGCCAGGCCACTTCGGCAAACGCCGTCAGCCGCGGGAAAAGCATATAGTCCATGCGCTCGCGGCTGGCGATCAGCTCGGTCCACAGGGCTGCCTGAACGCCCAGCAATCGTTGTCGCGCCGCCGCTTCGGTGGGCAGGTCGGCCCAGGGGTCGTAGCGATGAACCTGGGCCAGCGGCACCTCCCCGGCCCAGTTGAGCCCGGGGTCCTGGAAGTCGCCGCTCTGAGCCAGGTCGAAATAGGAGAATTCGCTGGGCTGCAGCACCAATTGGACGTCGCGCGACAGCATGGCCGGCACCACCCGCTGGCTGGTCCAGGCGAAGGCGATCAGACCGGGATCCAGATCGGGGCCGTGCAGCACCTCCTCCCACCCCATCATGCGCTTGCCTCTTGCCGCCAGGAAGCGCTGCACATGGCGCAGGAAATGCGAGCCGAGTTCCTCTGCCCGGGTATACCCCTCACGCTCCATTAATGCCCGGCAACGCGGGCTGCCAAGCCAGACCCCGCGGGGCACCTCGTCGCCACCAACGTGCACCCAGGGGCCGGGGAACAATTCGCAGACCTCTTCGAGCACGCCCTCGACGAAGGTATAGGTGCCCTCCAGCGCTGGGGAAAGCACGTTGTCGGAATAGCGCTGGTCGGAGAGATAGACGGAGCGATCCTCAGGGTCACGCAGCAGTTCGGGCAGGGCCAGGATCGCCGCTCGACTGTGAGCCGGCATGTCGATTTCCGGCACTATCACGATACCGAGTCGCTGGGCGTGAGCGACGACTCGCCTGACATCGTCCTGGCTATAGTAGCCGCCACTACGCTCGGGGCCGGTGAGATATTGCGGCTCGAGGCGTTCGCCATGCCCGCGCCACGCGCCGATTTCGGTGAGCTGGGGAAAGGCACGGATCTCGAGACGCCAGCCCTCGTCATCGGTCAGGTGCCAGTGGAAGACGTTGAGCTTGAGTCTCGCCATCAGGTCGAGCAGACGCAGGATGCGTTGAACCGGGTGAAAATGCCGCGCACAGTCGAGCATGAGACCGCGATAGCCGAAACGCGGGGCATCGCTGATGCGCACGCTGGGCAGGCACCAGGCGGCGTCGCGATCATTCACCGGATGCGCCGGCAGCAGCTGCATCAGCGTAGCCGCCGCATGCAGAAAACCGGCCTCATCGCCGGCCTCGAGTCTGGCGCCCTCCGGGGTTACCGAGAGTTCGTAGGCTTCCGGCTCGAGGGTCTCACGCAAACGAAAGCAAAGCGGGGCCGGCGCCCCCAGGCTCACGTCACTGCGACAGTGCTCGACGAGGCCCTGACGCAGCCACTCGGCAGCCGCCCGGGCCTGGAGCGGCCCGCAGTCGATCGCGATCACGTCGCTCAGCGCCAGGTGACCGGGCAACCTCTCCACGTAATGCGGCCAGGGTATCAACCCCGGCACGCCACCGGTGCGGCCAGCGGGGGATCCAACCTCTGCCCCAGGCCAGCGCACCATTATCGGCAGGGGGTCGAGACGATCCGGCGATATCGCGTAGGCCGCCAGGGGCAGCTTGCTCACGCGCGCCACCGCCACTTCCAGCTCCAGCACGCAATGCAGCGTTTCACCGGGGGCCAGAGGCTGCGCCATTTCGAGCAGACAGTGGCTGCCGGTCTGTTTCAGATGGCGCACCGGCCCCTCGACCACACGGCGTACACCGCGCACCAGATTGAGGTGCAACCGCCAGTTGCCGCTCAGCGCATCGACATGGTGATTTTCCAGCCGCAGCCGCAGGTGGCCTTCGTTAGCTTCGGGTGTGCAGTGAAGTGTCAGCATCGTCCTTTGCCTTCAGGGCTTGTCACACGAGACCGAGACCCTATATAGATGCCATGATGCTTGGCGTTGCGACAAGCGCTCGCGACCCACGCCTGCCTGATGGTCACCCCGGTCGCTGCGCAAGAGCGGCCGCTGGGGGTCGCATGGAGAACCTGTCATGGACCTGATCATTGTGCACAACGTCGAGCGCATGGCGCAGCTCGGCGCGAACATCATTCAACAGCAGCTGAGCGCAAAACCCGACAGCGTACTCGGCCTTGCCACCGGTGCCACGCCACTGGCTCTCTATCGGGAGCTGGTTGTCCGCCACCAGGCGACACGACTCACACTCGACCAGCTCACCACCTTCAACCTTGACGAATACCTCGGCCTGGGGCCGGACCACCCCGCAAGTTATGCCCATTACATGCGCCGACATCTGTTCGGCCCGCTGCAACTCGATCCGCAGCGCACCCACCTGCCCGACGGCCTGGCACCCGACCCGCAGGCCGAAGCGCGGCGCTACGAAGCACAACTGCAAGCCGCAGGCGGAGTCGACCTGCAGCTGCTCGGCATAGGCCTGAACGGCCACATCGGCTTCAACGAGCCCGGCTCGCCCTTGGATTCACGCACTCGTGTAGTACGCCTGAGCGCCACCACCCTGGCCGCCAACCGACGCCACTTTCCGGCAGACGCTGAGATGCCGACCCATGCCATCACACTCGGCATCGGCAACATTCTCGAAGCGCGCCATCTGCTGCTGCTGGCCACCGGCCGGGCCAAGGCGCGCGCGGTGGCCGAAGCCCTGGAAGGCCCTGTCACGGCCACGTTGCCGGCATCGGTATTGCAACGGCATCCAAACGTCAGTGTGATTCTCGACGCCGCAGCCGCCGCAGCTCTCTCGCCCGCCCTCACGCGTCAGGCGCGCCGCCTGGATACGGAGCCGGCATCATGAAGGACAAGCGCTCCCTACCCGTGCGACAGGACACCTGGTATCTCGGCGTGGACGGTGGCGGTACGCATTGCCGGGCCCGCCTTTGCGATGCTGAAGGCCGCCCCATGGGCGAGGGCCAAGCCGCCAGTGCCAGCCTGCGCTTCGGCATCGATCACGTCTGGCAGCAGATCCTCGAGGCCGCACGCGCAGCCCTGCGCGAAGCCGGCCTTAACGAGACATCATTAACCCGCGTGCATGCCGGCCTTGGGCTTGCCGGGGCGATCAATGCCCGCACCTGGCATGACGTGGCGGCGCACCCCCATCCTTTTGCCTCCGTCCAGGTACGCAGCGACGCCCATGCCGCCGTGCTCGGCGCCTTCGATGGGGGCGACGGGGGAATCCTGATCATCGGTACCGGCTCCTGCGGCATGGTCCATCTACAGGGTCACTTCCGCAGCCTGGGCGGCTGGGGGTTCCCCCTCTCCGATCATGCCAGCGGCGCCTGGCTCGGCCTGAGAGCCCTGCGTGAGGCCCTGCTGTGTCATGAAGGGTTGCGTCCCCCGTCGCTACTGGCCGAATGCCTCATGAGCGACTTCGGACACGATCCTGCCCGGTTGGCCGAATGGCAGACCAACGCTTACCCACGAGACTTCGCTCGCTTCGCACCGACCGTCTTCTCCACTGCCGAGGCGGGCGACGAACTGGCCCTGACCCTGCGCCGGCAGGCCGTGGATGAGGCCGTATTGCTTGCCAACGGCGTGCTCGAACTGGGCGCCCCCCGGCTTTGCCTGTTCGGCGGCGTGGGGCAGGCACTCGCTCCCTACCTGCCCACCTGGCTGCGCCGGCGGCTCGTCAGCCCCGCTGGGGATGCCATGCAAGGCGCCTGGAGAATGGCACGCCACTCCCATCTCATCAGGGGGGAAGCAACGTGAAAATCTTGATGAACGGCCGCGTCTTCGACGGCGAGCGCTTGCGTGACGACGTTCACGTGGCGATCGAAGGGGAAACCATCCAGGCGCTGCTGCCTGCCGACGAGACACCGCCGGCGGGGGCCGAACGCTGCAATCTGGAAGGACGCCTGCTGGCGCCGGGCTTCATCGACCTGCAGGTGAACGGGGGCGGCGGCCACCTGTTCAACGAAGCCCCCAGTGTCGAGACGATCCAGGCCATCATGACAAGCCACCGGCGCCACGGCACCACCGGCCTGTTGGTCACGCTGATCTCCGATCGCCGCGAGGTGATGCAGGCTGCGCTGAATGCAGCCAGGCAGGCACTTGAGCAACGCTTGCCCGGCCTGCTGGGGCTGCATCTGGAGGGTCCCTATCTCAATCCCGCACGCAAGGGCATCCACCCCGCCGCCGCGATTCGCCCACCGGAGCCGGACGCCCTGGCGCTGCTGACGGGGCTCGGCGATGTCGGCGTAACACTGGTCACCCTCGCCCCGGAGTGTGTCCCCGAGGGCTTCATCCGCTCACTGGTGGAGCGCGGCGTACAGGTCGCGGCGGGGCATACCGACGCCGACCTCGCCACCTTGCAGCGCGCCCTCGACGAGGGGCTGCATGGCTTCACGCATCTCTTCAATGCGATGTCACCACTGGGCAGCCGCGAGCCGGGCACGGTGGGGACGGCCTTGGCCGACACTGCCTCTTGGTGCAGCGTGATAGTGGACGGTCACCACGTCCACCCCGCCAGCCTGCGTATCGCGCTCGCCGCCAAGCCACGCGGGCGCCTTCTGCTGGTGACCGATGCCATGCCCAGCGCCGGCAGCGATCAGGACCGCTTCACCCTGTTCGGCGAGATGATAGAACGACGCAACGGCCGCCTGGTCAATTCTGCAGGCACCCTGGCGGGTGCCGATCTCACCATGGAGCGTGCCGTAGCCAATACGCACCAGATGCTCGGGGTGCCGCTGGAAGAGGCACTGCGCATGGCTTCACGCTACCCGGCCGAGTGCCTGGGCCTCGGCTGGCAACTGGGCTGGATCCGCCCTGGCTATCGAGCGGACCTGGTCTTGCTCGATGAAGCGCTGCGGGTATGCATGACCTGGGTCGGCGGCCACCCGGAAGTCGCATGAGATTTTCTCAAGTTTTCCCTTTTGGTACCGATATCTTTGAATGACGCTATTCCCGAGCCGGCCCGGCCCCGCCATTTCGGCGCTAATCGGACACTCGAATGACGTAGCGGAACGGCACAGTCCGTGAAAGCCCGGTACAAGTTTGATATGCTGTGGGAGTAGTTTTCGTAAAAGAAGCGGAGCGAACATCACGATCGATCATTCCTAATCAAGCCAGTACAGGAGATGCTCATGCGAGTCTACAAACCTGAATGGCAGTGCACGTTCAGCGTAAATGAAGGAGCGGCGGAAACCACCGGCTGGCGCGAGCGTCTCGCCTGGTTCATTCGCCATCTCGCCGACAAGCTGGACGGTAGCGGTAGAACGATCAAGATCGAGTATGACGTCACTCCAGCAGTCAGCCGCGAAGATGTGGATACCTGTCTGGGCAAAGGGTTTGCGGTGACCCAGAGCCTGCTCACCCAACTTGCCCATCAGGCCGCATGCGAGAACGTCATGCGCGAGGCCAAGGCCGAACTGTTCGAGGAAAACACCCAGCGCTGACGCTCGTTGTCAGGCAATCAACTCACCTCATTCGGCCGGCCCGGATGGGGTGCTTTGTATTTCACGGGGCACGAATTTTCGACATGCAGCAAGCTCGGTTACAATATTAATGCTGCAATGCAGCAAGAACCGACTATGCTGGAGGTGTGGGAAGCCATAGGGAGGACCCCCGCATGCAGCACATCACCCACTCCCCCACCCCGTACGACCCCGAAGTCCTGCGCGCCTGGGCCGAGCAGGCCGCTTACGTCATAGCGGCTGGCGACGCACTGTGGCATTACCTCGACGATCACCCCACAATACCAAGCACGAGCGAAGAGCACTGACGCCCAGTAACGGGCACGGAAAGCATCTCGTCGCTCCGACTTCCGACGGTTTTGTATCGCAGCCCGACCTCATACCCGAGGTCCAGGAGGAGGCGTGGCCGAGGGGCAACATCGAGTGACCGCGTACGTCACGGGGCTTGCCGGGCTTGTGGCAATGAGCCTTGCCTCGTGCCGCGCTTTTCCGCGTCACTCTCACGACCAGTACGGTATCGGGCTCATCGTCTCTGGCGGTCATCGCTCCTGGAGCGGTGTCGGCCGGGTCGATGCCCTGGCTGGCGATGTCATTACGGTGAATCCGGGCGAAATGCATGACGGCGTGCCTATCGACGGCACGTGTCGGGGTTGGCACATGCTCTACTTCGATCCGGCACTGGTTCACCAAGCAGTCGGTGACACCCTTGCAGGTGCCGAGCTGACGCGACCTGCGCTGAACGACCCTTTGCTGCGTCGGCTCATGAACGAGCTGTTCGATCAGCTCACGGCCTCTCCAGAAGAGACGCTGGCCGTGGAGGAGCGAAGCTGCAAACTGCTTGGCGCCGCCTTTTCCCGCCATGGTTCTCGTACCCTCGGCCACGTGCCGGGCATTCCCGCCACTATCGCCAAAGTACGTCAGCGTCTCGACGATGCCCCACAGCTGGCTGTCAGTCTTGGTGAACTGGCCGATATGGCAGGCCTGAGCCGTTACCAACTGCTGCGCAGCTTCGCGCGCGCTCTGGGCATCACCCCGCATGCCTACCTGGTGCAACGCCGGGTGCAGATCGCCAGGCGCCTGATCGCCGGCGGCCACTCCCTGAGCCAGGCAGCCCTGGCAGCAGGTTTTTCCGACCAGAGCCACATGAGCCGGGCCTTCAATCGCCAGCTCGGGCTCACTCCGGGCCGTTACCGGCGCGCCATGCAGCCATCCTGAGCTGCAATTTCGTGCAAGACTCCCTTGGGAGTTCAACGCCATGGTGACGAGGTTTCATCATCGGAGCCTGCCCATGAACCCGGAATTTCTCCTGACCTCGCTCGTCGTCGTCGCCTCCCCCGGCACCGGCGTGCTCTACACCCTTTCCACTGGTCTGACACACGGCGCACGAGCCGGCACCATCGCCGCCTTCGGCTGTACGCTCGGCATCGTGCCGCATATCGCCGCTGCCATCACCGGGCTGGCCTCGCTGCTGCATGCCAGCGCGACGGCCTTTCAAGCGCTCAAGCTGATGGGCATCGCCTATCTGCTATATGTCGCCTGGAGCGTGCTACGAGCCAAGGATGAGCCGCTTGCCGCGACAGCTCTGCCCGCCTTGCCGGCCAGGCAGTTGATCGGCACCGGCGTGCTGCTCAACCTGCTCAATCCCAAGCTCACGCTGTTCTTCCTGGCCTTCCTGCCCCAGTTCGTCGCTGCCGACGAGGCGGCTCTGACCCAGATGCTCGAACTCAGCGTGCTGTTCATGCTGATGACATTTGCCGTCTTTACCCTGTATGGCGCCAGTGCCGCCGCCGCGCGGCGGCAGGTCATCACACGCCCGAGCGTGCTCATATGGCTGCGACGGGGTTTCGCCGCGGGCTTTCTCGCGCTGGCGGCTCGCCTGGCATTCACCGAGCGCTAGCGGGCTGCGTTGCGCCTGGCTACGCTCAATACTGGCCGCGGCGCCTGCCGTGGCCCACGCCAACAAGGAAGATAGCGAGATACGTCATGCACAAGACACTCCCCACCCTGGCTTGCCTGGGCCTGCTGGCTGCCGTTCCGGCGATGGCCCAGAACACCGACGAAAACGTTCCCGAATGGAGCGATGCGCTACTGGAAGCCGCCAGCCAGGTGACGCTCGGCCCACGGCCGCTGTTCCTGGTCAATGACATGAGCGAGGAGACCGAACGCGAGCGCGAGCTCAAGGCCGAACTGCTGGAGTGCGCCGCACGGCACACCGACTGGCAGCCGGACGATCTGGTCATCTCCCATCGCGGCGCACCGCTACAGTTTCCCGAACACACCCTCGAATCCTACCTGGCCGGCGTTCAGGGCGGTGCCGGTATCGTGGAATGCGACGTAACCTTCACCGGCGACAACGAACTCGTGTGCCGCCACGCCCAGTGCGACCTGCACTACACCACCAACATCGTCGAGACGGAGCTGGCCGAGCAGTGCAGCGTCCCGCCGGAGATCGACCCCGGCAGCGGCGAACTGACCAATGCCGCCGAGATTCGCTGCTGTACCAGCGACATCACCCTGGCCGAGTTCCGCACCCTGCGTGGCACCATGGAAGGGGCCAACCGGGAAGCGCGCAGCATCGAGGAGTATCTGGCCGGCACGCCCGCCTGGCGCACCGATCTCTACGCCACGCGCGGCACCCTGATGAGCCACGCCGATACCGTCGCGCTGTTCAAGGATCTGGGTGTGAAGATGACCCCGGAGCTCAAGGAGCCCGAGGTGGAGATGCCCTTCAACGGCATGAGCCAGGAGGACTACGCCCAGAAGCTGATCGACGAGTACAAGGCGGCGGACGTGCCGCCAGGCGACGTCTTCGCCCAGTCCTTCAATCTCGACGATGTGCTCTACTGGATCGAGCACGAGCCCGAGTTCGGCGAGCAGGCGGTCTACCTGGACGGCCGCTATGGCGATGAAGACTTCGACCATACCGACCCCGATACCTGGTCGCCGAGCATGGAGGAGCTGGCCGAACGGGGCGTTCGCATCCTCGCACCGCCGACCTGGATGCTGCTGGCGACCAACCCGGAATTCACCGAGAACGAGAGCCGCATCGTGCCCTCAACGTATGCCGAGCAAGCCCAGGAGGCGGGGCTGCAGCTGATCACCTGGACGCTGGAGCGCTCCGGCCCGCTGGCGGAAGGTGGGCAGTGGTATCACCAGACCACGGAAGAGGTCATCCGGCGCGAAGGCGACAAACTGATCACCCTCGACACCCTGGTGCAGGATGTCGGAGTGATCGGCATCTTCACCGATTGGCCCGCCACCGTGAGCTTTTATGCCAATTGCATACGGCAGGATTGAACGTGGGAATACGCCGGCGGCCAGGCCGTCGGCGTTGTCGTGTCCGGGTGGTGCTCAGAGCGGCTGCGCAGCGGCACGCGTGAAGTGCAATGACAGCACGCGCCACTGCCCATCCAGCTTTTGCCATAGCTCGCTGAAAAAGAGGTTCGGCCGGGTTCGCGCATCGCCCACGACTCGGCCCTGCCCGTAGACGGACACCAGTTCGCCGAAGGACATCAACTTGACGATGTCATCCTCGGCGCGACTACCGCGTGCGAACCACTTGCCCCCCGCCACCGCCTCGGCAATGCTGCCGAGCTGATCCAGCTTTCCCAGCAGTCCCGCCTCACTGATCAACACGAAGTCGTCGCTCTCGATATGATCCAGCACACCGACGTTGCCATCGATGTAGGCGGCGTACCACTGGCGACGGGTCTCCAGCAGCTGTCTCTCTTGCACTCTGTCCTCCATAAGCCTGGCTCTTGGACCGGCAAAGACCCACCGCAAGCACGGCGGGCTTAGGCAAAAGCTTCATGATAGTGCAGTGGACAGGGAGCGGTATCAGAGATTGACGCGGCTGCGTGTAAGCCAACGCTTACACGCAGTTTGCAAAACGAGAAATCCCTCTCAGGCCAGAGCCCCGCGAATCCGATCGGCATTCTCGGCCAGCTGCTCGGGACTTGCCTGCGGCAGGCCTTCGACCCGGATATCCTGCATGGTATCGATAGGCACCAAATGCAGATGCACATGGGGCACCTCGAGGCCGACGATCATCATGCCCACTCGCTCGCAAGGAAAGGCCCGCTTCAGCGCCTTGGCCAACTTCTGCGAAACCGCCATGAGATGAGCGCTCAAGTCTATCGGCATGTCATCCCAGTGATCGATCTCCTCGCGTGGAATGACCAGCAGATGGCCTGGTTTCATGGGGTTGAGGGTCATGATCGCCACGCAGCGCTCGTCGGACCAGACGAACTCCGCCGGCAGTTCACCGTGAATGATGCGGGAAAAGACACTCGCCATTTCGCTACTCCCTGTTCGAAAACCTCAAGATGCCACAAGCTCGAAGGCCCGTCTCCTGCGCACGGTGCCGGCATTTCTCGCCACCGTGTCCGGCACCTTCATCGGTCCATTCATCGGTCTATGACGCCGTCCACCGCCCCGAGACCCGGGCGACTCTCGTCGTTGCAGCCTACACCGCCCCAACCGTCTCTAAAAGGAGACACTCAAGCCATTGTTTTCATTGGATTTAAATGGAACAGGCCAGTTTGTGTCGCCATATACCTACACTCCAGCGCCGATATCGACCCAGCAAGTCAGAACGGCCCGCTCACCCATCTGCAGAACAAAGCCACAACACACTGTTTTAAATAGATAATAAAAATCATGGCACTATTTTCGCTAGTACACTGGCAGAGCGATACGACGGCCCGAATGGCAATCCAGGCCACGTATCCGGAGGCTCCCTGCCAGGGAATGGCATGATGCGGAAAGGAATCCGCCGAGTCTCTTTCGTTTCCACCGGTCGAAGGCACGCTTTGCGATTGAGTTAGCACTATCCTTTAGTTCCCTGCGTACTTGGGCCGCTCTGCGGCCCTTTTTTTTCGCAGCTAAGCAGTAACGGAGCCCTGTTCACAGATACCTTCGATACACAGCTACCTTCATCAGCAGTCAGGGATGAGACGAACATGCGCACGAAGCCACAGTCTCCGCTGATCAATACCCCCAGCCTGGCCGGCTTGGCCTTGGCGGTCGCTCTACTGTTCGATGCTGCACTCTCCATTCAGGGCCTGGTACCGGAGCAAGCCAGCCTTTTCCCCGCGCTTGCTCATTTCCTCGACACCCAGATCGCTGAGAGACTCCACACCGGCACGGCACTCATTGCCTTCACCAGCGGCATCATGCTGGCCATATCGCTGATCCTGATTCCCATGCAGCGGGTCTATCGCGCCCGTGAAGCTCAGCTTCTACGCGAGCGCGAACGCCTTGAGGCCTACAACGCCGAGCTCGCCCAACAGGCGGCCAGCGACGGACTGCTGGGCATTGCCAATCGTCGCGAATTCGAGCGGGTGCTCAAGCTGGAGTGGCGCCGGGCGGCACGTGAGCGCCAGCCACTCGCCCTGCTGATGATCGACATCGACTGCTTCAAGCGCTTCAACGACAGCTACGGCCACCAGCATGGGGACGCCTGCCTGCGTGCCGTGGCTGACGTACTGAAGACCGCCGCCGCTCGGCCTGGCGATCTGGTGGCCCGCTATGGTGGCGAAGAGATGGTCGTACTGATGCCCCATACCTCGCTCGAAGGTGCCAACCGCATGGCCGAGCGCATCCACACCATGCTGGCGGAGCGCGCTCTGTCTTTCCCCGACTCCCCCGTGGCAGCAAACGTCACGGTCAGCATCGGCGTCTCTTCACTGCTGCCCGTACGCGATGCCAAGCGCGCCACCCTCGTCAAACTGGCCGACGAGGGGCTCTACCTGGCCAAGGAAGCAGGGCGCAACCGAACGGCCAGCGTTCCCCATCTGCGCCTCCTCCACTCGGCAGATGACTCGGAAACCTGGGCCAGCCGGGAACACAGAGCCTGAGCGGCGCAAGCCGGCTACTGTCTCTTACAGCCAACATCGCCAAACAACGCCCATCACGCAGCCTTCTTCTGCAAACATGCAGCAGTGTGAAATTGGTGGGTTGCCTCATGCAGCAACGGCGGGTACTATCCATAACGCTCACCAGCACCTCATCGATGGAAGCGATAACCGCCAACACGATCAACCCGAGGTAAAATCATGGGAGCTCGACCAAAGAAGTTGCTCGCTTGTGGCCTGGCAGGGATGCTCGCGGTGTTCGCCGCCCATGCTTCTGCCCACGAGCCTGACGCCCAGGAGGAAGGCATCGCCTCCTTCTACAGCGACCGCTTCCAGGGCGCCACCACGGCCAGCGGCGAACCCTTCGACCAGCAAGCGCTGACCGCCGCCCACCCCAGCCTTCCCCTCGGTACCAAGGTGATCGTCACCCGGGCCGACACTGGGCAAGAGGTGGAGGTCCTGATCAATGATCGCGGCCCCTTCGTCGAAGGGCGGATCATCGACCTCTCCAAACGCGCGGCACGCGAACTCGGTATGTTGAACCGCGGCGTGGCGCCGGTCATGGTCACCACCATTCAGTAATCCTGCCAGCCCCTTTCATTCCTGCCGGGCCTGTCGGTCCGGTGGCTGCCGTGCATGCGTGCCGAGACTACAGTTTTTCCGAATTTGGACGATATTCATATCAAGCGACGACCGGCCGTAAGAGCCTAAGCGCTTTTTTGCTATCGCATGGCGTAGGGAAAAACATGAACAGTCTCAATGCACAGATCGAGCTGTCGAATGAGCGGGCACAGGCGTCAAGCAATGCAGCCCTTTGCAAGCGTCTGGTCCTGGCCAAGATTCAGCTCGACCGACTCGAGCAGGACGGCACCTGCAAAGACCTGAGTGCACTCAGCGCAGCACGCGTGGAGTTCGCTCTCGCCTCACGGGCACTGGCTGATGCGCTGATCGCTCAGGAAGCACTGGACGCCCCCAGTCACACCTGATCGGCCACGATAAAAAAGCGGAGCCGAGAATCCCCGGCTCCGCTTCGCCACGCTTTCGCTTGCTGGTCGGCTCAATGCCTAACCAATACCCGCCGTGCGCTGCCAACGCCAGGCCGGCCGTTCCCTCTCGGCCTCGACGCCGGGGCACCTTCCTGGGTCGACGCTTCACTCAATCGGGAGTGTCCGCTTCGACCAGCTTCGCCAACAGCGTAAGCGATTCCTGCCAGCCGAGATGACACGCCTCAGCGGGGATGACTCCGGCACTCGCTCCTGAACCAGGCGCAACTCGGTGCCGCTGGAGAGCGCCTCGAAGGTGACGCGAGATTTACGCTTCACCGCCCCGTCGCCACGTGGCCGGCGGGGCGCCGAAGACTCGCTTGAACGCCTTGGAGAAGGAGGCTTCCGACTCGTAACCTACCTGCTCGGCAATCACCACGATGGGGTCGCACGATTCCCTCAGCCGCCGCGCGGCCACCTGCATGCGCAGCCCCGCCAGGTAACGCATGGGCGGTGCACCCACCAGCTCGGTGAAGTGTTCGGCAAAGGCGGAACGCGAAAGTCCCACTTCCCGCGCCAGCGCCTCGGTGGTCCAATGGTGTGATGGCCGATCGTGCAGCAGGGTCAGAGCGCGGCTGACGAAAGGATTGCGCAGCCCACCCAACCAACCGAGCCGCTCCGGCGGCAGGCTGGCCAAGTAGCAGTGCACGGCTTCGATGAACAGCAGCTCCGCCAGCCGAGAGAGCAGCGCCGGGGAGCGCACCTCACCGGTGGCAAGCTCATGGGTTGCCAAACGGAAGGAGCTCTCGATCCAGGCTCCCGCAGCGCCTTGCGTCACGTCGAGTGTCATCACGCTCGGCAGCAGGCCGACCAAGGGATCGGTCGTCGTGTCGCTGAGCAGGAAACCGCACCAGATGCGGGTCGTTTCCCCCTGCCCACCGTAGACGATCCGTGCGATGCCGCTCTCGACGGTCGCCTGCATCAACCCTTCGGCACTCACCGGCGGGCAATCCAGATGGCTGCCGAGCACGTGCGGATCGTTGCGTGGCAGCACCACCAGGTGCCCCGCCGGCACTTCCAGCGGCAGCCCGTCGCCCACGCGCAGCAGCAGCCGCCCGGCACTGACGTAGTGGTAAGCAATGATGCCCTTGGGCAGAGGCGTGAACGGGTGGCAGTCTTCGGGGGAAACCTGGGCGGCCACGCACCAGGGTGCCGTGAACTCGGCATCGAGGAAGATGCCTCCGGTCAGGTGGATCGTGCGCAGCACATCGAGGGAAGCCTCCATCGGCCAGCGCTCCCGTGATGGCGGCGGCTCGAACAATAAGTCCGGCGTCTCGCCCATTATCGCCCGCCGCGCCTCCTCGTAGTTTAGCAGCATGGCACCAGGCATAGCCGACGCCATGCCCCGACGAAACGACGACATATGGAGCGACAATGACAATGCTGACCGACCGTCAAGGCAATACCCTCTCAGGTGCCAACGCTGAAGCCCTGGATCTCTATTCGCGCGCGGTAGAGGCCTTCAATCTCTACCGCGGCGACCCCGTGGCACTGCTGGACCAAGCCATCGAGGCGGCTCCCGATTTCGCCATGGCACGCATCTTGCGCGCCTACCTGTTCGCGCTTGCCACCGAGCCCGAGGCCGCACGAGCGGCCAGGGACGACGTCGCGGCGGTGAGGGCCTTTCGCCTGAATGAGCGAGAGGCCTCCCATGTCGCCGCCCTCGACCAGCTGCTGGCCGGGGAGTGGAGTGCGGCAGCGCTTACCCTGGACCGACACAACATGCGCTATCGCCACGACCTGCTGGCACTACAGGTCGGCCACCTGGCCGACTTCTACCGCGCCAACGCCCGCGACCTGCGAGACCGTATTGCCCGGGTGCTGCCCAAGTGGTCGGCCGATATCCCGGGCTACTCGATCGTCCTTGGCTTCTACGCTTTCGGCCTAGAGGAAACGGGCGCCTATGCCCAGGCCGAGGCGACCGGTCGCGACGCCCTGGACAGAGAGCCGCTGGACTGCTGGGCGCACCACGCCGTTGCCCACGTCATGGAGATGCAGGGCCGCGCCGAGGATGGCATCGGCTGGATGATCGCCCGCGAACCGCACTGGTCGGGCGACGGCAACTTCTTCCAGGTGCACAACTGGTGGCACCGTGCGCTGTGCCACCTCGACCTGGGCCAGACCGAAGCGGCGCTGGCGCTCTACGACGGCCCGATCCGCCAGGGCACCAGTGCCATGGCGCTGGACATGGTCGACGCCTCCGCCCTGCTCTGGCGGTTACAGCTCACTGGCCAGGACGTCGGCAACCGCTGGCAGGAACTGGCGCGTGCCTGGGACAGCCATGCTGACGGCAGGCTCTACCCGTTCAACGACTGGCATGCCGTCATGGCCTATCTGGGAGCGGGTCGCGGCGATCAGGTGGAGCGCCTGCTGGCCACACTGCGAAGCGGCGAGGCAAGCCGCGAGGCAAGCGTCTGGGCCAAGCAGATCGGCCTGCCGCTGGTGGAGGGGTTCCAGGCCTTCTGGCAGGGCGACTACGGCACGACCGTCGAGCGTCTCCATCCGGCACGCTTCATCGCCAACGCCTTCGGCGGCAGCCACGCCCAGCGCGACATCATCGACTGGACCCTGACCGAGGCTGCTCTGCGCGGCGGCTATCGCGACCTGGCAGAGGGCTTGGCCCATGAACGCCTGGCCTCCAAACCGCACAGCCCGGTCAACCGCGCGTTCCTCAAGCGCGCTAACTCCCTTGGCGACAGGCCGCGGCAGGTCGCATGAGCTCACCGGGCGCCCCCTCTGGAAGGGTGCCCGGTCTCATACCGTTGCCTGGATCAACCCGCTGGATGTCATCAACAGCTCGTTTACCTCACTGACTTCGGTGGTGAACAGGGGTATCGCCTGCCTGGCCCCGAGCTGACGCACCAGGGCCCGCAGATGCGACAACCGCAGGTGGACGTTCCAACGCTGCCAGTCGACCTCGCCGGCCACACGCTGGCGCTGGCGCCGGGGCGTGAGGTAACCCGTGTGCAGCAGGCGATGCGCCGGCCAGTCGTGCGGATCGTCGTCGCGGTCCGCCACCAGCCATAGCGAGGGGGACGTCGGGCGAGGCGCGTCGAGCAGCTGGCGAATGGCCGCATCGCCCCCCACCCGGCGCAGCGAGCGTGGCAGTTCCAGCAGCGCCTCTAGTCCCTTCCGGCAGACGGAATCCAGATCCCACGTAATGCCGAGACGCGGCGCCAGGGTATCGAGCCACAGTGCCATCTCCAGCGCGCGGCCCGAAGCCGGTACCGGCAGCACTCGCGGCTCGCTCAAACGCCGGGCAATGGCCTCACGGCACTGCGCCTGAGGAACATCGTAGATCCCGTAGGAGGCATCCAGCAGCGCAACGCGCGCCGGCGGCGGTTCGTCGAAGGGGAGCAGCAGCGATTCGAGACAGGCATCGCCACTGTAGAACACTCCGCCCGCCACGCCGAGATGCAACCACACGCCGCCCAGCGAATGGCCCGCCTGACCGGTCGTGACCGGTATACCGACAATCCGGCATTCGCCGCGCTCGGGCAACGGGCGCCAGTCGCGCCCGGGCGGCAGCGCGGCCGCCACCGGCGACGTGCAGTAGAGCGGCAGCTCGCCTGGCAGCGCCGTCACGCCGCCGATGTGATCGATATGGTCGTGAGTGATCAGCACCGCGTCGACATCGAGCCCTGCCGCCCATTCGTTCGATTGACCCGGGTGCAGCGCGCCGCCGGCATCGAGCAGCAGCCGCTTGCCCTCGGCCTCGACCAGGATGGCGGCGGGCGCCTTCCCGCCCAGGCCGCTGAGCACCTCGATGCGCAGGCTCATCGATCGGGTTCCAGGCACCAGCCCTCGCGCAGCAGCAGCGCTACATCATGTCCTTCGACCAGCGCGGCGTGATGATAGGCCAGCAGCGCCTCGCCGCTTTCGAGGCGCAGGTGCAGTTCGTAGCGCTCGCCGCGGAAGGTCGCACTCTCCACCCGTGCCCGCAGCCCCCGCTGAGAAGACAACTCGGGCAGTAGCATGACGTGCTCCGGACGCACCAGCACCGGCTGGGTGCGCTCGGCGGCAACAGCGGCGAGCCCGCGCATTAAGGTGTCCTCCTCCAGTCGCTGGCCCGGCCGTCCCGCTGCCACCTGGAGCAGGCTGCCCTGGCCGATGAAGCCGGCCACCCAGGCACTGCGCGGCTGGCGATAGAGGGCCTCCGGCGTAGCCCACTGCTCCAGCCGACCGTCGCGCATCACCGCAATGCGGTCCGCCAGCGACATCGCCTCGCTCTGGTCGTGGGTGACGTAGATCATGGTCGCCCCGGTGCGGCGGTGAAAGTCGCGAAAGCTCTGCTCCATGGCCGCGCGCAGGTGGCGGTCGAGATTGGCCAGGGGCTCGTCGAGCAGCACCACATCCGGATCGGCGACCAGGCAGCGGGCCAGCGCCACACGCTGACGCTGGCCGCCGCTGAGCTCCTGCGGCGAACGCTCGGCGTAGGCGGCAAGATCCACCAGGTCCAGTGCCTGGGCCACCCGGCGCCGATAGGCATCGCCTTCCAGGCGGCGCAGCTTTAGCGGGTAGCCGACGTTGTCGGCCACGCTCATGTGCGGCCACAGCGCATAGGACTGGAACACCATCGCCATGTTGCGCCGCTCGGGCGGCACGTGCTGCTCGCGGCTGGCCAGGGTACGCCCTCCCAGGCGAATCTCGCCCTCGCTGAGTGGCTCGAAGCCAGCCAGCATGCGCAGCATGGTGGTCTTGCCGCAGCCGCTGGGGCCGAGCAGTGCGACGAACTGGCCCGGCGCGACATCCAGCGACAGCGCATCGACGGCGACCTGCTCGCCGAAGCGCTTGGTCACCCGATCGATCATCAACCCTGCCATGGCACGACTCCCTTGGGCAGATAGGGCGCCAGCAGGCTCAGGCACAGCATCAGCGCGGCAACCAGCGCCACCACCAGCACCGACACCGCGGCGGCCAGCACGCTCTCGCCACCCTCGGCGAGGTTGAAAATCAAGACGCCCAGGGTCTCGTTGCCGGCGCTCCACAGCAGCGCCGAGACGGTCAGCTCGTTCACCGCCAGCAGGAACACAAGAAGCCCCCCGGCGAACAGCGCCGGCGCCACCAGCGGCAGCACGATGCCACCCAGCCGCCGCCAGGGGCCGGCACCCGCCAGCTGGGCGGCTTCCTCCAGCGAGGGGTCGAGTTGGGCCAGGCCGGCCGCCACCGGCTTGAGACACACCACCAGGAAGCGCATCAGATAGGCGACGAAGATCAGCCCCAGGGTGCCGTAGAGCGCCACGTTCACCAGCGGTATGGGACGCACGAAAAGCAGGATGCAAGCCACCGCCAGCACCACGCCGGGCAGCGCATAGGGCAGTTCGATAGCGCCGAGCGCCAGACTCTGCCAGCGCTGCGGCAGACGCAGCAGGCGATAGGCCAGCGGCAGGCTGCAAAGCACCAACATCAGTGCGGCGCCGCCCGCCAGCCACAGGCTGTTGCGCACCGCGCGCCAGGTCGCCCCCTGGCGGCCGATCACCTCGTGGTAGGCCGCCAGGGTGGCGCTCTCCAGGGTGAGCGGCACGCCCACGGCGGGCACCAGCGAGCTCACCACCAGCGCCGCCAGGGGGGCGACGAGGATCGCCAGCAGCACCGCCACCAGCACTGCGGTCACCCCGCCGCGCCAGCGGCCCAGCGAGAAATCGTGGGCGCGACCGCTGTGGCCCATCAGGCCGAAGCGGCTGCGCTTCATCCACGCCTGCTGCAGCGCCACGCCGGCCAACGCCAGCACGCCGATCAGCAGCGACAGCGAGGCCATCTCGGCCAGCATGCCGGTACCGAAGCTGGCCATGCGCTGGTAGATCAGGGTCGGCAGCACGTAATAGCCGGCGGGAATGCCCAGCATGGCCGGGATGCCGAAGTTGCCCAGGCTGGAGATGAAGGCCATGGCCCCGCCGGCAATCAGGCCGCCGCGGGTCACCGGCAGGATGATCTGCCCCCATACCTGGGCCTGGCGGGCACCGCTGATGCGGGCTGCCTCGACCAGCTCGCGGGGCAACGACAGCAGCGAGGTGCGCAGCGCCAGGAACACCAGCGGCGCGCTCTGGATGCCCAGCAGCAGGGCGATACCCTCGGCGGAGTGGAGCGGCTGTGGGCTGCCCAGCGGCGGCGCCATGCCGATGCTCTTCAGCAGCGGGCTGGCCGGGCCGAAGAGCTGCAGCCAGCTCAACGCCGTGACCTGGGGCGGGATCATCATCGGCAGCATGAAGCAGAACACCAGCCAGGCCTTGCCACGGATGTCCGTCAGGGTGATCACGAAGGCGAACAGGCTGCCCAGCACCAGGGCGATCAGCATGCCCAGCCCCGAGGTGTAGAGGCTGCGCCACAGCGCCCGCCAGGTGCTCTCGGCCTGCAGCACGCGCCACAGCGGCGCCTCGCTGCCCTGGGCCAGGTCGCCCAGCGCCTCCATCAGCAGGCGCAGGCTGGGCACGAGGCTGAGCGCCACGATAACGAGCATGAGCAGGGTGAGCAACCAGCGTTGCTGGCTGCCTTCAGTGAGGCTAGGTGCCATGATCAGCTACCGAACAGCTCGCCGAAGCGCTGCTTGAGCTCGGCCTCCCTGGCCAGGGCGCTCTGGGTATCCAGCGGCATCAGGACGATACCGTCACGGGCAGGAAAGCCCTCGGGCGGAGCCACCTCGGGGTGTGCCGGGAGATAGCCCTGCTCGCTGACCAAAGCCTGGCCTTCAAGCGAAAGGACGAAATCGACGAACTTCTGCGCCGCCTCCAGGTTTCTTGCACCCTGCATGATGGCAACCGGCTCGGTCACGGCGCTCACCCCCTCCTCGGGGAACACGAACGCCACCGGCGAGCCCTTGGCCGCTTCACGGATCGGCAGGAAGTCGACCACGATGCCGTAAGGCTTGCTGCCAGCCGCCACGGCGTTGAATACGCCGCCATTGCCGCCCTGAGCCTCGGTGCGGTTGGCCTGCAGCGCCTCGTAATAGCCCTCGCCCAGTTCGGGGTGAGCCTCGATGGCCGCCATGTGGATCAGCGCGGCACCGGAGTAGAGCGGGCTCGGCATGGTCACCTGGCCGGCGTATTCGGGCTGGGTGAGCTCCTGCCAGCTCTGCGGCTGACGCTCGGCGCCGGTGTTGTAGACGATGCCGGTGGTGATCAGCTTGGTGCCGTAGTAGTAGCCTTGCGGGTCGTAGAGCTCGGCGGCGTAGGCTTCGCGCTCGGGGCTGAGGTAGGCCTGCAGGTGACCCTCCCGCTTGAGCGATTCCATGGTCATGCTGTCTGCGATCAGCAGCACGTCGGGGTTGCTGACCCCGGCGGAGAGCTCGGAGCGCAACCGGGTCATCAGTTGCGTGGTGCCGTCGCGCACCCATTCCACTTCGACATCGGGATGGGCGGCCCGGAAGGCATCGACGGTCTGCTGGGCGTCGCTGTTGGGCTGGCTGGTGTAGAGAACCAGCTTCTCGCTGGCGAGCGCCGGCAGAGCCAGGCCGGCAAGCACCACGGAGATGGAAAGGACGGTAGCCAGGGGGCGCTGCTGCATGGGGAAAACCTCCGATGAGTGGGCTCATCGAAAGTACTGCCGTTGGTTTACAGCGCCGTGACAGTTGGTTTTCCCGGAAGGCTCACGCCTTCTTGACGAACTCCGACTTCAGCTTCATCGGCCCGAAGCCGTCGATCTTGCAGTCGATGTCGTGGTCGCCCTCCACCAGGCGAATGCCCTTCACCTTGGTGCCCACCTTGACCACCGACGAGGTTCCCTTGACCTTGAGATCCTTGATCACGGTGACGCTGTCGCCATCCTGCAGCTCATTGCCGTTGGCATCGCGCACCACCTTGCCGTCGCCAGCCTCCCCCGCATCCGTCAGGCTCGACCACTCATGACCGCACTCGGGACAGGCGTACATGCCGGCCACTTCGTAGGTGTACTCGGAGTGACAGGCGGGGCAGTTGGGCAAGGCGCTCATGGCGATCTCTCAGCAGGATTGGAAAGCCACGCAGCATGCCAGAAGCCACCAGGGGAAGCCAATGCCTCCTCAGGCAAGAAGCGCCTCGCGCGGCGTGATGGCGAGTCGCTCTTCCCATACCGTGGCCCCACCAAGCGTGAACGATTGGCGGGATCCCGGTTCGAGCTGAAACCCCATCGCACGATAGAAGCGCATGGCGTTGTCATTGCCGACGATCAACCACAGCGTGACGCAGGTGAACCCCTCGGCGAAAAGCGTCGCCAAGGCTTCCCTGCACAGCCTGCGCCCCACGCCAAGCCGCTGAGCGTCTGGCCGGACATAGAGCACCCAGATCTCGCCTATCTGCGACCCGGCGCCTTCATCGCGTGAGGCGTCGAAGCCTATGAAGCCCTGAACCCGATCGCCCGAGCGAGCCACCAGCAGCCGTGGGCTGCCCGCTGCCAGGGAGCGGCGCCACATGGCTTCGTGCTCCGCCACCGAGAGGCCAGCCAGGTATTCGGCCGGGACGATGTCGCGGTAGGCATGCCGCCAAGCCTCGACGTGCACCTCGGCAATGCCGCGGCAGGCAGCAAGATCGGCCGGCTCGAGCTCAAGGCTCGCCCGTTCTCGCTGCCGACCCTGGGCTTCGTCCCGATCCATATGCGTTCAGTCTCCCCTCAAGCCCTTGGCATAGAAGGCCATCCCTTCGCTGCAGCGAAAGCCGAGCTGCTGATAGAAGCGGGCCGCGGGGATGTCCCGCCCCGTGGCCAGGTACACCGCACGCACATCGCTGGTGGCCAACTCTTCCTCGAGCACCTCATAGAGCTGCGAGCCGATACCTTGCCCCTGGCGATGCGTGGCCACGCACATCTCCCGCAGGTAGAACAGCTTCCCATCCAGATACGGTTCGAGGTTGCCCAGCAGAAACCCCTCGAGCTCCTCACCCTCACCCAGCCCCACCACCCCCACGGCACCTGGCGATTCGAAGAAGTGCTCGAGCCGCGCCAGTGCGCCATCGGCATGCCAGGGCTCGTTCCAGGGGACCGAGGAGAACACCTGGGCGAAGAGCGCCGCGCAGGCTTGCAGGTTGCACCGTTCCAGGCGTCTTGGTTGCATGGTTTGCTCGATAGATAGGAAGGAAAAAGACCGCGGCTAGCGCTTGTCCTGGGTATTGGTCTCGAAATCGCTGGCATCGTGGCGCTCGTGCAGCTGCTGTTCAAGCGGGCCGAAGGTGCGATTGACCATGCGCCCACGCTTCACCGCCGGCCGGGCATCGATCTCCCTGGCCCAGCGCTGTACGTGCTCGTAATCCTGCACCTGCAGGAACTCGCCAGCGTCGTAGACGCGGTCGAGCGCAAGCTGCCCGTACCAGGCCCAGTTGGCGATGTCGGCGATGGTGTAGTCATCGCCGCCGAGATAGCGACTCTCGGCCAGGCGTCGGTCCAGCACGTCGAGTTGGCGTTTGGCCTCCATGGCGAAACGGTCGATGGCGTACTCGATCTTGGTCGGCGCGTAGGCATAGAAGTGGCCGAAGCCGCCACCCAGGTAGGGCGCGCTGCCCATCTGCCAGAACAGCCAGTTCAGCGTCTCGGTACGCCCGGCATGGTCGCGGGGTAAAAACTCACCGAACTTCTCGGCCAGGTAGAGCAGGATCGAGCCCGACTCGAACACCCGGGTGGGCGGCGTGGTGCCATGATCCCTCAGCGCCGGGATCTTGGAGTTGGGGTTGACCTCGACGAAGCCGCTGCCGAACTGCTCTCCCTCGCCGATGCGAATCGGCCAGGCGTCGTACTCTGCACCTGCGTGGCCGCGTGCCAGCAACTCCTCGAGCATGATCGTGACCTTCACCCCGTTGGGTGTGGCCAGCGAGTAGAGCTGCAGCGGATGCTTGCCCACCGGCAGTGCCTTGTCGTGGGTGGGGCCGGCGATGGGCCGGTTGATGTTGGCGAACTCGCCGCCGCTGGCCTTTTCCCATTTCCAGACCTTCGGCGGCACATACTCGTGTTCCTGGCTCATGAGGACTCCTGTCGGGGGAATATATGGCACGCCACTCCGCTACACGGCGGAATGCACCCATGCCAGTCCGACAAAAGATAGCCTGTTAAGGTTCGGGGTTCGAGCCAGCCTCACGCCAGTTGGGCGGCACCAGGCCATGGCGGCGCATGCGTCGGTAGATGGTGGGTCGTGAAACACCGAGTCGCCGCGCGGCGAGACTGACGTTCCAGCCTGTTGCACGCAGCAGTTCATGCAGCGCCTCGCCCTCGCCCGCCCCCTTTTCCTGCTCCATAGCAAGTGTCTGCGGTGCGGCGCCGAGGTGGCCCTGGCACTCTTCCGGCAGGTCGTGAAGCGTGATCTCGTCGCCCTCGGCCGTGGCCAGGGCGAAGGCCAGGGCATTCTTGAGCTGACGGATATTGCCCGGCCAGGCGTGAGCCAGTAGCGCACTCATGGCATCGGCGCGCAGGCGCACCTCCCGCTCGCGCTCGGCAAGCAGTGCCTGGTAGACGCTGCGAATCACATAGTGCTTGTCGGCCCGCTCGCGTAGCGCCGGCAGCCGCAGCTGAGCACCGTTCAGGCGGTAATAGAGATCTTCCCGGAAGCCGCCCCGGGCGATCAGCTCGCTCATGTCACGATGGGTGGCGGTAATCACGCGAATATCGATACGCAGCGCCTTTTCGGCCCCCAGCGGCATCACCTCGCGCTCGGCCAGCACGCGCAGTAGCCGGGTCTGCAGCGTCAGCGGCATGTCGCCGATCTCATCCAGGAACAGGGTGCCGCCGTCGGCCTGCTGGATCAGCCCGCGCATGCCCTTGCTGCGCCCACCGGTGAAGGCGCCGGGCAGGTAGCCGAACAGTTCGCTTTCGATCAGCGATTCGGGAATCGCTGCGCAGTTCACCGCCACGAAAGGCCCCTTGGCACGCGTACCGCTGTCGTGCAGCGCACGAGCCAGCACCTCCTTGCCGGTACCGGTCTCGCCGGTGATCAACACACTGACCTCCTCGTTGCGCAGCCTCCGGGCCAGCTTGAGCACCCGATGCATGGCGGGATCGTCCGAGGCGAGCCGGTCCAGCGCCGGCACCGGCGCAGGCGAAGGCGGCAAGGCACGGGGGGCCGGGCGTCGACCGCGCGGCTCGAGCAGAGTGACGAAACAGGTGGTGTCGTTGGCGCGCGCCCGGAAGGCGCGAATGCCGTCGTCGCTGGCGGTCGGGATGCCCAGCAGTTCACCGAGCTCGCCGTCGAACAGCTGGGTGACCGAAGGCTGCCAGCCCGGCGACCAAGGCGGCCAGCGGTGCAGATGGGCATCGATCAGCGCTCGACCGGCACCATTGGCAGCGATCACGCTGCCGTCCTCCTCGATGGCGATCAGCCCGCGGCCATTGAGATGTACGAACTCGCGGGCAGTATCGAAGCGCAGCATCAGGCAGTGGCGATAGCGGTGCAGGAAATAGGCATCCTCGATCATCCGCGCATAGAGCGTGACCAGCGGCAGGCCGAAGTTCTGGCTCTCCTGGGCGCGCGGCGACTGCAGCGCGGAGATGTCAAGCACCGCGATGACCTGCCCCTGTGGGTCGGTGATCGGCGCCGCCGTGCAGGTCAGGCTGATGTGGGTGGCATCGAAGTGCTCGCTCTGGTGGCAGGTAATGGCTTGGGCATCGTGAACGCAGGTACCGACCGCACAGGTTCCCGCATAGCGTTCGTCCCAGTCGGCGCCCAGGTAGAGACCCGCCCGGCGCAGCTCCGGCTCCCGCTCGCGCTGGCCGCGGAAGTCGACGGTGATGCCCTGCCGGTCGGTGAGCAGCAGCACATAGCCCAGCGGGGCGATCTGGGTGAAGAGTTGATCGACGCCGGCCCGCGCGACGTGCAGCAGTTCGTCGACCGGCTCGCGGTGCTCCTTGAGCGCCTGTTGAGTCAGCACCCGCACGGGGCGGGGGCGGCCGGGGTCGAGCCGGTACTCGCCGACGCAGCGCTCCCAGGAGCGCCGAATCACTTCCCGGCAGCCGTCCAGGTCGGCCGGCTGGCCTTCGCTGAGTCGGATCAGGGTCTCGATGTGCTGGCGTTGCTCGTTACGCAATGGCATCGCTGCCTCCGGTGCCGCCGTGACGCTTTCCGGCGGTGGTGGCCTTGTTGTTGTGTAGCAGGCCTGCTTCCAGCGTATGCCGTGCCGAGCAGGAGTCAATCGGCTTCTCCTGCGCCCTTGGTCGGGGGGGTTACAGGTGTAACGCCCGCATTGCTCCCGTCACGTGTCAGCTGTCACGTGCGTTACAGGCCGAAGGGGCGCACCTTCACGCTGCTGCCGCTCAATCCCGCTCGGAAAACCAAATTTTTCAATCGTCTGGAAGCGTTTCTCGCACACCCTTCGCGGCTGGCACGGTTTCTGCCAGGACATAGGGCGTCCCCACACAACAAGCGGAGAACAACGATGACGACCCCCACGCCGACTCAACACGCCCAGCAATGGCTGTGCGACTTCGAGAGCGCACTGGAGCAACGCGACATTCAACGGGTCATGGCCCTGTTCAATGACGATTGCTACTGGCGCGACCTGGTCGCCTTCACCTGGAATCTCAAGACGCTGGAAGGCAAGGACGCCATCCAGTCGATGCTCAACGCCACCCTGGGCGAAGCGCGCCCCGCGAACTGGCAGCTCGATGGTGAGGCCACCGAGGCCAACGGCGTGACCGAAGCCTGGTTCACCTTCGAGACCGGCGTCGCCCTTGGCAAGGGCTACCTGCGCCTGAAAAACGGCAAATGCTGGACCCTGCTCACCACCATGCAGGAGCTCAAGGACCACCCCGAGCCACGCGGTGCCAGGCGGCCCCTGGGGGCCGAGCACGGCGCCAGCAAGACCCGCGAGACCTGGCTCGAAGCGCGCCAGCGGGAAGCACGGGAGCTCGGCTACACACGCCAACCCTACTGCGTGATCATCGGCGGCGGACAGGGCGGCATCGGGCTCGCCGCGCGGCTGCGCCAGCTCAACGTGCCCACCATCGTACTCGACAAGCATCCTCGCCCCGGCGACGCCTGGCGCAACCGCTACAAGTCGCTGTGCCTGCACGACCCGGTATGGTACGACCACCTGCCCTACATACCCTTCCCCGAGAACTGGCCGGTGTTCGCGCCCAAGGACAAGATCGGCGACTGGCTGGAGATGTACACCAAGGTGATGGAACTCAACTACTGGAGTTCCACCGAGTGCGAGGGCGCCAGCTACGACGAGGCCAGCGGCGAGTGGACGGTGCGCGTCAACCGCGACGGCGAGCAAGTCACGCTCAAGCCCAAGCAGTTGATCCTGGCCACCGGCATGTCGGGCGTGCCCAACGTGCCGCACTTCCCCGGCGCCGAGACCTTCGAGGGCGAGCTGCAGCACTCCAGCCAACACCCGGGGCCGGATGCCTATCGCGGCAAGAAGGTGGTCGTGGTGGGTTCCAACAACTCGGCCCACGACATCTGCGCGGCGCTGTGGGAAAACGATGCCGACGTGACCATGATCCAGCGTTCCTCGACCCATATCGTGAAATCCGACTCGCTGATGGAGCACGCCCTCGGCCCGCTCTATTCCGAAGAAGCGGTAAAGAACGGCATCACCCACGACAAGGCCGACCTGATCTTCGCCTCGATCCCCTACAGACTGCTGCCCGACTTCCAGCGCCCCGCCTTCGACCGGATCCGCGAACGCGATGCCGAGTTCTACAGGAAGCTGGAGGATGCCGGCTTCCTGCTCGACTTCGGCGACGACGACTCCGGGTTGTTCCTCAAGTACCTGCGCCGCGGCTCCGGCTACTACATCGACGTGGGTGCCTGCGACTTGGTAGCCAACGGCGACATCAAGCTGCGCAGCGGCGTGGGCATCGAACGCATCAACCCGCGCTCGGTGAAGCTCAGCGACGGCTCCGAACTGCCCGCCGACCTGATCGTCTACGCCACCGGCTATGGCTCCATGAACGGCTGGGCGGCGCGCATCATCTCCCAGGAGGTGGCCGACAAGGTCGGCAAGTGCTGGGGGCTCGGCTCCGACACGACCAAGGACCCCGGCCCCTGGGAGGGCGAGCTGCGCAACATGTGGAAGCCCACCCAGCAGCAGGCGCTGTGGTTCCACGGCGGCAACCTGCACCAGTCGCGCCACTACTCCCACTACCTGGCGCTGCAGCTCAAGGCGCGCATGGAAGGTATTCCCACGCCGGTATACGGCCAGCAGGAAGTGCATCATCTGTCCTGACACCACTTGGCCTGACACCACCTGACATCACGGGCCGGCGCGAGACGCCGGCCCGCCTGCTCAACGACAAGGGGCAAATGAAGAACGCAAGGCCTCGACATCCCCCGCCACGATGAGAGGCAGATGCCGGGTGATCACTTCCACCGGCCAGTCCCACCAGGCAATGGTCTGCAAGGTTTCGACCTGCTCCGGCGTAAAGCGCTGCTTGATCGGGCGTGCAGGGTTGCCGCCCACCACCGTATAAGGCGGCACATCGCTCACCACCACCGAACGAGATGAGACGATGGCACCGTTGCCGATCTGTACGCCGGGCATGATGAGCGCGTCATAGCCGATCCACACGTCATGGCCGATGACCGTATCGCCCTTGTAGGGCAGCTCGCTCGGTTCCGGCATCACCTTCTCCCAGCCATTGCCGAAAATCTGGAACGGATAGGTGGAGACACCGGAGAGCTTGTGGTTTGCCCCGTTCATGATGAACTTGACGCCTCGGGCGATGGCGCAGAACTTGCCGATGACGAGTTTGTCGCCAATGAACGGATAGTGATAAAGCACGTTGCGTTCGAAGTTCTCCGAGTCTTCCGGGTCGTCGTAATAGGTGTAGTCGCCGACGATGATATTCGGACTCTTCACCACGTTCTTGATGAAGCACACCTGAGGAAACCCCTCCATGGGGTGCGGGTTCGCGGGGTCCGGGCCGTGCATGCTTACCCTCCTTCGCTGGGATTTTCATTCGAGACGGTGCGGCTCGCCCGCATCACTCTTCAGGCGCATCCTTCTTCTGGAAAGCGTCGCTGAACGCCGCGGCAAGAATGCCGGTGGGCATGGCAATGAGGCCGATCCCGGCGACTGCGGTAATGCCGGCAAACAATTTTCCCAGTGCCGTGATGGGAGTGACGTCACCGTAGCCTACCGTCGTCAGCGTGGCGATGCTCCACCACAATGCGCGCGGTACGCTGCCGAACTCCTCAGGCTGCGCAGCGGCTTCGACCGCATAGAGAAAAGCCGAGGAGAGCAGTAGCAGCAAGCCGGCCACCCCCACGCTCAACAGCAGCTCGTACATTCGGGCGCTCAGCGCTTCGGCCAAGGCGGACCAAGCACGGCTGAAGCGTCCCAAGCGTGAGAGCCGCAACAAGCGACACACCTTGAGCAGCCGTATCATGAAGGTGTTGTGGGTAATGAAGCCGAGGAAGAACGGCAGAATGGCGATCAAGTCGACGAGCGCCCACCAGGTGAACACATAGCGAACCCGACCCTGCCAGCCGCGGTAGCGGGGGTCCTCGCCTGCCGCGTATAGCCTGGCCAGGTACTCTACGGAAAACAGCGCCACGAACAGCACTTCCAAGCCACTGAAGGCCCAGGGCAGGGAGTCGCGTATGCTGTCTTCGGTTTCGAGAATGGCAACGAACGACGCCACCAGAATCAACACGCAGACCAGCTTGTTGACCGGCGACAAGCCATACGCCTGCCAGCCCTCCGGAGCCAATTGACGATACAGAGTCTGTCGCAGCAAGCAGGACCCTCCTATCTTTCCATAGCTCCCAACAGCTCCAGCTCGGCGCCGTGCAGTGAAACCAGCAGCGGTTCGCCGCGCTCGTTCACACGGAACTGACCGTAGCGGGCGGGCTCGTAGCGTTCGGCATGGCCTTCCTGAAAGAAGAAGGCGTCGGTGGCAAAGCGCACCTGGCCGTTGCGCAGCCGATAGCGCAGGCGCCGCTCGTCGGCATTCAACGTCTCCTCCGCCGACCCCAAGCGCTGAAAGTGAGCCACGCCACGGTCGTCGAGACGCACGATGACGTAGCCGTCGGCGGCATGCTGCTCGTCCACCTCGGAGCGCCGCTGGTACAGCGCTTCGCGGATACGGTTGGCGATCTCGAAGTTGAGCGCCATGTAGTCGCCCTGCATCAACGAGCGTGGGTCCACCGGCGCCAGCTCGAGAAATACCGCCTCGCCCTGCGCCAGATGGCGCTCCTTGCCCCAAATGGCCAGGTTGACCACGGCCAGGCTCAAGGCCATGGCGGCAATCACCACGATCAGGTTGCGTCTGGTAGCCGGCTTCATGGCTCCACGCCTCCCTCCTCTGCCGCGACACCTGCCCCGGCGTGCCAGCGGCGTTGCAGCGCCCAGCGTATCGCCAGCAGCAGCAGGCCGAGCGCGAACAGCGTCATGGCTTTGGCCAGCAGGGTGACGTCGAGCCAGTAGTAATAGCTGGTGATGGAGAGCAACAGCAGCAGCCCACCGAACCCCATGACCCCGCGATGGCCGATGGCAAAGCCCAGCGCGACCACCACGGCACCATGACTCAGGCCACGCGCCTGCAGCGACAGCAGCGCCAACAGCAGCACGGCGGCATAAGCGGCAACGCGCATGCCCGGTTGGACCCCATGGACATGACGCCGAAAGAGATGCCGAAGCAGCAGCAATAGCGCCAGCAGGCCCAGAGCATCTCCGGCCCAGGGTTCCAGCCAGTCAAGCCCGCTTCCAACGAAGTAGCGCCCGAGCAATAGCGACTGGCCGAAGTAGCCGACTGACTGAATCACCAACAACCCCAACAGCAGGCCATAGCCCAGCGCCTCTAACTGGCGCACATGGGCCGGCCAACGAAACTCGTTCAGCCACAGGACGGTCAGCCCCAGCAGCACCAGTCCACCTGCCATCGTAGGAGCGGAAGCGGTTTCGACCATGGCCAGATAGAACGCCACGCACGCGGCGAAAGCGGAAAAGGTACGGTGAGTGAGGCTCGGCATGACCAGGGCCAGCACGACCTGTAGTACCAGCAGCGCCCACCACAGCCCGGCGCTATCCCACCCCAGCGTAGCGCCCAGCACTGAGGCCAGCGCCCAGGCCACCAGCATCTGCCCCGCCAGGCTCGCGGCCAGGGCCAGGTGTTCGAGAAAGTCGCTGTGCGCTTGTCGCAGCAGCGCATAGGCGCCGCCGATCAGTACCAGGCCCAGCGTGGCCGAGGCGACGCTGCTATCGAGCAAGAACACCGCGCCCATGCCGATGAAGCCGAGCAGGAACAGTGCGGCCAACCAACCCGAGAACGCCTGAATGGCACGCACGAACCAGGGCGTTTCGATTGGCGCTGCGCCGTCGGCCTGGGAGATGGCAATCCCGCTCTCGATGAGCTTTTGCTCGAGCGAACGGCTCATGACGACATCTCCCGGTGCAGCCGCTTGAGCCAGAACACTGCCGCGGCTCCCATCGCCAGTACCGCCATAGAGAGCACCAGAAAGCTCTCCGCCCCACCCTGCCACAGCAGATGCCGGCCAAGCAGCAGCGTGACCACGACGATGACCGACAGGCAGCCGCCCGCCAGCATGAACAAATCAGGCCGCCAGTGGCGATAGACGACGTAGAGCGCCACCAGCCACAGCAAATACACCGGCAGCACCGGAGAAAACTCCAAACGCTCAGCGAAGATCTGGCTCATCATCAACAGCGTGAGCGGAACGCCGCCGCCCAACGCCAGCAGTTGCGCGGGCCACCCCAGCGACAGCCAACGCCAGCGTCGTGCGCCCAGCTCCCATACCGCGAGCGCCGCCGTGTTGAGAATGAAAAGCCCCCACAGGGCGCCCGTATCGCCGCCGAACAGGCCAAAGAGCCCGCCCCAGGTGCGGAAATAGAGCGCAAGCGAGAGGTTGAGCAGCCCCAGCCACAGGATCCACAGCGCATCGAAACGCGCCACCAGCGCCCAGGGCAACATCAAAACGGCCCAGACGAAGAACAGCTGCCAGGGATCGGCGCCGGTCTGGTACACCTGACCGACCAGCGCCAGCAGCACCCCCAGCAGCAGCGCAGCCGCCATCAGCGCGACCCGAGGCACCAGGTCGCTGGCGGCACCGCGCACCTCGGCCCACACGTACACCGCGATGGCCACCAACAGCGCCGCCTGCACCAGCCCGAAGCGCATCAAACGGCCCATCTCGGCCCAGTTGTACGCCACCAGGAACAGCACGCCAAAGACCAGTGCCAGTGCACCCAGCCACAGCAGCAGCCGGTCCAGGAACACCCCCCAGGCCCGCCCGGAAGGGTGCAGCCCCGAAAGCGCAACTGCCCTCACCACCTGCTCACGCGGTATCGCGCCGCGCTCGATCAACGCCACCAGCTCACGGCGAATGGAGGCCATGTCGTTTCCCTGCGATGTTTTCGTATCCTGCCGAGCCCTATTCTTGTCCCAAATAGCGCGGCTTGGCGATACCTTCGAGTTCAACTAAGGGAATGCTCAGTTCCGGCTGACCAAGGGCGTAGGGGGTAATCTCGTAGACGTTGTATCTCACCACCCAGGCGGTTTCGAGCGGGGCTACGTTCTGGCTTGGGTAAAATGGCCAGCCGGCGGCGAATTCCTCGTCCAGTCCCTGATCTCTCAGCCAACGCTCATGGGCCCGGGCGAGAGCCTCCTGGAAGGCCGGAGCCTGGCCGTCGAGCAGCATGTCGTCGAGCGTAACCTCGCTGCCCAAACGCTCATCGACGACCATGAACTCGGTCAGCGGCATACCGTGGGCCTGCCCGGCGTGGTAGACATAGCTGCCGAGTTCGATGACCAGCAGATCGTGATGCAGGGCCAGCACCTTCGCTTCAAGCGAGGCCTGACTGGAAGCGTGTGGCGGAGCATAGCGGCGGTCCTCTCCGGCCAGCGCGAAGAAAGCCTCGGCATAGGCTTCCCATGAGTCCCGCGGCCACTCGGTCTCGCCATCGGTAATGCCCTGCCCCATCGCCAGCAGCCGTGTGCGCAGCGTTTCACTCAGCTCAGGCGAATCGGGAAAGTGCAGTGCCCTCACCTCGACCTCGGCGCACTGCGCCGCCGGGCAGTCGCTCTCCACGAAATGCGCCTCGACGGGTTCATACGTCATCCCGGCCATATCGGCCGGCTCCTGCGGGGCCTGACAACCGGCCAGGACGACTCCCCCTACGACCAGCATCGTGAAATAGCGATGTATCATCTACGCCACCCTGTCGATCGAGTCACTTTAATCGGTGTTTTTATCTCGACTCCCGCCTCCAGCCGACACCCGGACGCGCGGCTTCTCATGCTTTTCTTCCGTTGCGATGTCGTGCTGGCTGAGTACCACGATATCCCGCGGCCACCATTCTGGATGATAAGTGCGGATGAAGTTCATCAACCGCTCGCGGATCTGCATCTCCGCCACCCAGCCGGCGAAAGGATCGGAGGCCATCAGGTAGCAGGCAACGGTCTGCGACTTCTCGGTTTGTCCCGTGACGTAGCAGCACAGCTTGTGATGCTCGACGACGTTATCCTCTTCCTCGGCGAATTCCAGAAACTTCTCACGGATGAGCTGGACGTCGGCGCTCAGGTGCAATATCAGCTCCAGCTTACGATACATCTTGGCGTTCTTGATCGAGAGATTCTCGAACGGCTGGGAGACGAAATAGGTCACCGGCACGATCAGCCTGCGCTCGTCCCACGAGCGCAGGCGGATGAAGGTGTAGAAGATGCCCTCCACGTAGCACCACTGCCCTTCGAACATCACCAGGTCGCCGATGCGAACGGGCTTGGCCAGCGAGACCTGAAACGAGGAGAGGATGTTGCCCAGCACCGCCTGGCCGGCGATACCCACCAGCACCGCCAGCACGCTGGCCGAGGCCAGCAGCGACAGGCCCAGCGTCTCGAACAGTTCGATCTGGCTCAGCACATAGACGGATACGGCAATGACCGCGATCAGGATGATGACCCGGCGCAGCGCATAGAGGGAAGTGAGCAGTTGGCGCTCGTCCTTGGGCTTGGTGTCGTCGATCTCCCCCACGAAGCGCCGTGTCACCTTGAGCAAGACGGTATCCACCAGGCGCAGCGCTATCGTGCCCACCCCCCAGGCAATCAGGATGATCAGCAGGGTGCGGATAAAGGTGGTAGCCACGGCGGTGAAGGAGACCACGTAGTCGAGCAGCATCTGCGCGACGAAGGCCATGACCAGCAGCGCCATGGGCACACCGATACGACCGGCGAAGATACTGGGCACGCCGTGGGGAAACCAGCGCGCCAGCAGGCCAACCAGGGCGTAGACGCCCCACCCCACCAGGCCGGTCAGCAGCAGGAAGAGCGGAATGGCGATCCACTCCCAGACCTGCAGCATCCCGAAGCTCGTCTTGAGGCGCTCCGGTATGTAGGCCTCGATCGGCGACGGCCCAAACTCTTCGTAGAGCCGCGGAATGACGGAAACGCTCTCCGCGGAGATCAGCCATACCGGCTGCTCGTCGTCCACCCGGTAGCGCTCCAGGCGCACCTCGTAGTCTTCGCCGTCGACCGTCATCGAGGCCAGCTCGAGACTTCGGCGCGGCTCGCCCACCAGCGGGTGCTGACCGGAAGGGTCCTCGATGGCGGCGTCCTGGCGGCTGGGCAGGTTGGAGACGTTGAACCACTCACCGCGTCTGAGCACCGAGGCCAGCTGTCGGGCCAGCTCAGGCCCCTGTTGCTGCTGCTCCGCCTCGTCCAGCTCGGAAAGATTGAGCAGATGGGCCGCGGCGGCGTACTCGTCGTTCTCGGTGAGTTCCACGAAACTACGGAGCGCACCTTGAGGGGTCAGCCGCTCGACTTCGTCGGGAGGTTCGCCGAGGCCGGCGTTGAGCGAGTCGAGGGGAAACCACTCCCGCTCCTCGCTCTCGTCATCCTCACGCTCGCTGCCGTTCTCGCCTACTCCCTCGGGCAGCTGCGCCGCACTGGGCGCGGCAACGAAGAGCGCCACGGCCAACAAGACCAACAGTGCCGGCAGCCGCCATGCGTCGATTCCTTTCATACGCGTGTTCCTGATCGAAGCGGATCCGCTGTCCCTCCTTCAGACAGCGCAGTTCGAATCGGTCCAGCCTGAGGCAGTAGACCCGACGGACCGATGGCTGCTTGCAGTACAGCTCACCGGTCACCGCTTCGTCCAGACGATGGCCAACTTCATCGGCCCGCTCAGGCGTCGGGATTGCCCAGCGCTCTCAGCCGCTCGGCGCTCAGCGCGAGATCGGCGTTCTTGTTGACCCCGATGCCGCGCTCGATGATGCTCCGCGCGATCTCCTGGGCTTCTTCCAGGGAGTGCATCACGAAGGTACCGCACTGGTACTCGTTGAGTTCGGGGATGTCTTCCATCCGCTTGACGTTGAGGACGTCCTGCATCGCCGCCAGCCAAGCCTCGCTGACACGCTCCTCGCTGGGGCTGCCGAGCAGGCTCATGTAGAAGCCGGTGCGACAGCCCATCGGAGAGATGTCGATGATCTCGACGTCCTTGCCGTTCAGGTGGTTGCGCATGAACCCCGCGAACAGGTGCTCCAGGGTGTGGATGCCCTTCTCACCCATCATGTCTTCGTTCGGCTTGTTGAAGCGCAGATCGAACACCGTGATGGTATCGCCGGACGGCGACTGCATGGTCTTGGCGACGCGAACGGCCGGGGCGGCCATGATCGTGTGGTCAACGGTAAAGCTATCGAGTAAAGGCATGCTCAATCCTTCTTGCCGGTCAGGTTCGCCGAAACCCCCATAGTAGCATGGGATGCCCACCGGCCCGGAATCGACGTTGACCGCCTCCCGTCAGGAGCATGACGCAGCGCCCCAGTTCCACTCGCTGCACGCCACGGCGTCGTGGGCATGCAGGCTTTCGGCATGCACCACGCGCAGCCGGAACCCGCCGATGCCGGGCTGCTCGCGCAGGGCGTGGTGCAGGCGACGCGCAGCGTCCCCCTAGTCGTTTCACGTCGCCTGGGCAGGCTGAAAGTACTCGAACAGCCAGGTGACCGCCTCGGGCTCGACGCCGTTGGTGATGAACACGAAGCGCGAGATACCGTCGCGGCACGCCTCCACCGGCAGCGGCTCCGGCGGGTGGAAAATGTGCTGCACGCCGTGCAGTGCCAGCGGCTGCTCGCGCCCGGCCACGTTCACGATGGCCTTCACTCGCAGGATCTTCTCACCCAGCAGCGACATTAGCAGATCGAGCCAGTCCTCCAACAGCTCCGCGGCGATGGGTTGTTCGACGGTGAAGCAGAAGGAGCGAATCTGCTCGCCGTGGCGGGTCAGTGAAGGGTTGGATGCCGGTGCCACCATCGAGACCAGGCTGCCGACATTCGCCGGTGCCGCACCGCCGGCGGGCGTAATCTGCGCATAGGAAGCGGCGCTCAGCCACTGCTCCGCACGGCGCTGCTGAACGGGCAGGCTGCCGCCCGTCAATTGCTCGACCGCCACCTCGCCGTGGCGTACCTGCAGCTGTTCGGCAGCCGGGTTGATCCGAGCGAGATGTTCGCCAAGCCGGGTCAGCCGCTCCTCGTCGACCAGATCCCCCTTGGTGATCAGCAGCCGGTCGGCAACGGCGGCCTGACGCTGCGACTCCCGGTGGGCATTGAGCGTCGAGATACCGCTGGCGGCATCCACCAGGCAGATCACACCATCCAGCACCAGGCGATGGGCCAGCCAGTAGTCGGTCATCAGGGTGTGCAGAATGGGCGCCGGATCGGCAAGCCCGGTGGTTTCGATGATCACCCGCGAGAAAGGCTCGCCGCCCGCCCGTTCGATGGCATCGAAAGTCTTCTGTACGGTGCGGCTCAAGTCGCCGCGGATGGTGCAGCACAGGCAGCCGCTGCTCATTTCCACCACGCTGTTTTCATCGCTCTGGGCGACCAGACGGTGGTCCAGGCCGATATCGCCGAACTCGTTGATCACCACCAGCGCATTGCTCATCGCCGGCTGACGCACCAGACGGTTGAGCAGCGTCGTCTTGCCGCTGCCGAGAAAACCGGTCAGCACGGTAACGGGAATCGGATCCTGGGTATCGAAGCTCATGGAATGCACCGTAACGGGGAATACGCCGCAGCAGGAAGCGCTGCGCCAACGCCTATTTTGTTATGTTATAACAACCCTGGGAATACACAAGCCCAGCCGATCCTGACAGCACCCTTCACTGCGGTTTTTTATTAACTTCAACGAAAACATGCCCTTCACGTGAATACCGAAAAACAATCGAGAAAGGCTTTGACCCAGGCAAACAAGCATGACACCGTGGGTTCAGTTGGTAGGCAAGCAACAAAGTTTCAGTAGCGTTCGGATTCGTTCGGCAGCCCTGTGATTTCATCTTGTTTTACCCACTACTCATCTGGGTAACACCAGAAATATTGCAAGGCGCCTAGCGCAAAAGGAATTCGATTATGACGACTGGAACAGTCAAGTGGTTCAACGACTCCAAAGGCTTCGGCTTCATTACTCCGGCCGATGGCGGTGATGACGTTTTTGCCCACTTCTCCGAAATCCAGGAAGAAGGCTTCAAATCCCTGCAGGAAGGTCAAACCGTCTCCTTCGACGTGACCCAGGGAAAGAAAGGCCTCCAAGCCTCGAATATCAAGCAAGTCGCATAACCTAACGGTTAAACGATTTGTCGAACCTCTGGGTTCGATGACAAGGCCCGCCTAGGCGGGCCTTGTTGCGTTATGTACATGAACCGGTATTTATCAATACCCCACGGTGAAGCGCTGGCGCACATGGGCAGGGCGCTCGAGCTCATCGACCAGGGCAATGGCGTAATCCTCGAACGAGATGCTGGAGCCGTTTTCATTGGCCAGCAGCGCATCCTTGCCCAGGCGGAAGATGCCGGTGCGCTCTCCCGGTACGAACAGTGCCGAGGGCGAGAGAAAGGTCCAGTCGAGATCCTTTACGCCTTTCAGATATTCCAGAAAAGCCACGCCGGCACTTGCCTCCTCGAAGTACTCGGCCGGAAAGCTCGGCTGATCGATCAGGCGCTGACCCGGCGCGACCTCCAGGCTGCCGGCCCCACCCACGACCAGATAGCGTTTCACCCCGGAGTCGCGCACCGCACCGATCAGCGTATCGGCATCGCTGGTGGCGAAATGCACCGAGCTGATCACCGCATCGTGCCCACGCAGCATTTCGGCCAGCCCGGCGCGGTCGTGGACATCCCCCGGCTGAGTCATCACGCCCGACAGGCGCTCGATGCGTTCGGGATGACGGGCGATGGCCGTCACCAGGTGGCTCCGGTCGGAGAGTTCCGCGAGGATACGGGAGCCGGCATTGCCGGAAGCACCGATGAGAGCGACGTTGGCCATGACTAAGATTCCTTTGGTTTGCTTTATGCACCTGGTCTACCTTGTAGACCTAAATGGCAAACTATGGTACTTCTCAGCCATTCGCAAGAAGTCACCGCCGTGCGACCCGGTCATACCGTCATGACCCTTGGGCACTACAGGAGCTTCCATGCCACTCCAAGAGCTGAAAAAATTCGAGCCCGACACCCCCTGCCCCATCCGTGACGTACTCGACCGCATCGGCGATCAGTGGAGCGTGCTCGTGCTGCTCACCCTGCGGCCCGGCACCCGCCGCTTCAACGAACTGATGCGCGAGATCGGCGACATCTCCAAGCAGATGCTCTCGCGCACCCTCAAGCGCCTGGAGCAGGACGGCTTCATCACCCGCACGGTCTATCCCGAAGTGCCCCCGCGGGTGGAGTACAGCCTCACCGAACTCGGCCACTCCTTCCTCGAACCGATGCGTGCACTGGTCGCATGGGCCGACCAGAACCACCACGCCATCGCCGAGGCGAGAGAGCGCTATCGGGGTGGGAATTAAGGAAGCCGCGCGGCGCGCTGCGGATGGCACAGATAGCGAAGGTGAAGAAAGGGGATGAGCAGCGGGCTGGCGAAGATGCCCAAGGCAACGATGATCACCCACTCTTCCGGCTCCCAGCCCAGCGCCAGCAGCCCGACCAGCACCAGCGAGACGAGCGTCAACCCCGCCCCGGCGCAGGCCGCCCGCCACCACCACATGGAGCGCTCGCGCCTAAGCAGGAATGCGACCGCCACGCACCACAAGCCAGCGATGCCCAGGGTACCGACGAACACGAAGAGGATGATCGCCACCTCCTGCATGCCCCAGGGAAAGCCCACCGTAAGCAGCAGCCCCAGGCCGAACACGAGGCAGAACGCACTGACCGGTAGCGCCAGCAGGAGCATCTCGGCCACCACGAGGCCACGGTGTAGGCGATCTCTGTTCATACGGCCTCTGACCGACGGCTCAGCGAGACGCTACGTGCTGGCCCCGGGCTCGGCGCCACCGCCTCACTTGCTCGCACTGGTGGCAATCAGCGTGCCCCCGGCGCCCAGAAAGAGCCCGCCCGTGGTGCGATGAAACGCCCGCAACCTGCCGGGGCTGTCGAACCAGCGTCCCAGCCCCGCGCCGGCGGTGGCATAGAGCGTCATCAGCGTGGTGTCGATGACCAGCCAGGTCAGCGCCAGAATGGCGAACTGCAGCACCTGCGGCTCACCGATGGTGATGAAGTTGGGAAACAGCGCCGCAAAGAACAGCAGATCCTTGGGATTGCCGATGCCCACCAGAAACCCCTGACGGAACAAGCCGCTGGCAGGGCGCACGCTGGCCGGCGCCGGCTCGCTGACCGCAGCAACCGGTGAACTGGGCGCGGCGAGCCAGGCCTGGAGCCCCAGATAGGCCAGATACGCCCCGCCCAGCAGCTTCAGCACGAAGAAGGCCGTCTCCGAGGTGGCAAGCACCGCCCCGAGGCCCAGCGCGGAGAGCGTCATCAACACCAGCGAAGCCACGCCGCCACCGAGCACGGTGGCAAAGGCTCGGTGGCGGCCGAAGCGCAGGCCATGGGTGGTGCACAACAGCGCCACCGGTCCCGGGAAGATGATCAGGGCCGTGATCACGCCCACGTAGGTTATCCAGGTCCACCACTCCATCACCAAGCCTCCTTGGCTCGTTCATTTGTTCGCCGCGCCGACGGTATATCAGCTTATCCTATCGATTGGCTCAAGGACGATTCAAAAGACGAAATCGCAGCCCCGGCTCGGCCGGCTCCGCCGTGAGTTGCCAGCCATGCGTCATGGCGATCTCCTGACAAATGGCCAGGCCTAAGCCTGCTCCATGGTCGCGCCGATGCGCAGCGCGCCAGAAGCGTTCGAACAGCAAAGGGAGTTGTTCTGCATCCACGCCGGGGCCCCTGTCCCGCACGGTCACCGTATCGCCCTGAATCTCCACGCTAACAGAGGTCTGCGCGGGCGCATGCTGGATGGCGTTCTCCAGCAAGTTCTTCAGCAAGGTGAAGCAGGCCGCGCGGTCCGCTCTCCATTTCACGTCGCCGACAGCACGCACCGCCAAGTGCACGTCGGCGATTTCCGCCATGCGCTGCAAGTAGGAAGCGGCATCTTGGGCGACCTCCTGCATCCTGACGGTGGTGAAGTGGTAATTGTTCGCCTCGCTGGCTTCCGCCAAGAGCAGAAGTTGCTGCACTTGGCGCGTCATGTATTCGACGTCGCTCAATAGCGAGTCGTTGTCGTTCTTGCCATCCTCTCTCAATTCTATTTGAGCGCGGATCAAGGCCAGTGGCGTCTTGAGCTCGTGTGCCGCATTGCCGAGAAACTCCTGCTGCACGCGATAGCCCCGCTCGAGACGTTCCAGAGCTCGGTTGAAGCTATCCACGAGAGGCGCAATCTCCGACGGCACCGCCGCGGTCCTCAACCTAGCGTTGAGGGAGCGCGGAGAGATGGCGGCAGCGGTTTCCGAAACGTCACGCAGCGGCTTGAGGGTATAGCGCAAGGTGATGAAGGCACACAGGCCGAAGGCCATGAAAAAGACGATGCCAAATACCGTGATGCCAACGATCATTCGCGGCAAGGCAACCTTGTCGAGGATGCTCATGAACCGCGCACTGGCGGCAAACTGCAGAAACCACCGGCGCCCCTCATGCTGCAGGGGCTGCGTGGCGCCGTAGAAGGTATTGCCCTCATGCTCGAAGGTAAAATGTCTGCTCGTCATGCGGAGCAGATCATCGCCGGGTGGCCAGAACGCCTCGCTGGCGCTCGAGGAAACCGCCACGTTTCCGGCGTCATCCAGGATCCGATAGGCCGTTTCACGTTGCGGACCCTCGTATAGCCAGGCGCGGTCGTCCAGGCGCGAGTCGAAGCCGATGGGGCTGCCATCGCGGTCGAAGACGACGTTATCCTTCAGCGCCTCCACGGCATTGACCATATCCATTCGGGCCAGGAGGTTGGTTTGGAGCACCACCACCGCAGCGACCACCAGCAGTGCCATGCTGAGCGCCATGCCCGCCACATAAGCCAGCAGAATTTTGAGGCTCAGGCTATTCAGCGCCATCGGCTTCATGAAGCGCATAGCCCAGCCCCCTGACGCTAATGACGATCACACGCAGTGCTGCACCCCGGGGGAGTCGTGGTCGACGGAGGCGGTGTGGCATAGGAGGCGCCTCGAGTTGAGTAGCAGTCGGATTAACTATCACCGGTCACCTCCCGGATACTGTCTAGGAGATCGAGAAAATAGGGGTTCCAGGTCAGGCGGGCATGGTATTTTTCCGCTGCAACCTGACCCCATGCCCCGAACCACAAGGTGTCGGTATTCTCGGGGATGGGAATGCCATCTTGGCCATTATCAAATATGATGTGGCTGCCCATTTCACCGTAATAGAAGTTCTCGGGAGCAAATAGCACGTTCATATGGGAAAAGGTGCTGATGCGCCGGTCGGGCAAGCTGCTGGCCAGGACGGTGACACGTGGATCGTCAACGTGCTGTGGGGTGTCGCCGTACCAGACGAAGCGTGATTTTTGGTTGGAAAAGCGGTCTTGAAAGGTAGCGAGTGTCGCATTGGGATCAAGAACGCTGTCATGCTGGCTCATCGTGATCAGAACGGGCTTGTCAAAACGAGCGGTCTTGAGATCTTTTTGCACGGTTTTGACTGAACGGTAATAAAGTGCGGCCCCACGAGTAGGAAGGGACTGGTAAGTGGCGATATTGTTCTCGTCATCGATATCGATCCAGTCCCACAGATAGGAAATGACTGGGGCGATGAATAAATAACCGTTATCGGGATAAAATCCAGGGGAAAACAGTAGCAGCCCGGCGACATTCTCGTCTCTTAGCGCATGGGAGGTGACCAGGTTTCCGCCAGTAGAGAAGCCGCCCAACCAAAGCTCTTCTACCTCAGCTGCCAATAGACTGGCATGATGGGCAACTACGTTTTGCCAATCATCAAAGTCGGGCAGCATCAGATCGGCGGGACGGCTACCGTGTCCGGGAAGCAGGATAGAGCGAACAAGCCAGCCATCATTCGCCAAGGCATCGGCCATGTCAGTGAAGTACCACGGGCTTGCACCCAGCCCGTGAACGAACAGAATGCCTCGTTTTGCCGGCTCATCGGGCCGTCGTTCGAAAGGCGTATTGAACTCTATCTCAAGGTTGCGATCTTCATGAAGAAAGACGCGGTTATCGGCAATCCATGCGCGAGTATCGCTCACATACTGTTCGAAGCTTTCCTGATCGTAGGACGACAAGCTCTCTGAAGGCTGAAAAAGAGGGGAGTCCGGCGGCAACGCGCAGGATGCCAGAACCACAAGGGGAAATAGCAGAAAACAAAGACGAGGCAGCATAATCCCTCCATCAAAGGGTAATTATCATCTTAGAGAATGCCGCCTAGGTCAGCAGAATCTTGAGGCTCGGGCTATTCAACTCCGCCATCCTCCCGAAGCGCATAGCCCAGCCCCCTGACGTTGACAATGCGCTGGCGCGAGCCGATGGCCAGTAGCTTGCGGCGCAGCCGGTGCAGGGCCACGTCCAGGGCGTTGGGGGTCACCGCTTCGCTGAGCCCCCACGCAGCCGCTTCCAGCGCGCTACGCCGCACGACCTCTTTCGGCTTGTTCAATAGCAGCTGCATGATGTGTCGCTCCGCCTGGGAGAGCGCTACGCTTCCATCGCCGCTGCACAGCACGCCGCTTTCGGAACTCAGGGTCAGATCTCCATGGCAGGCGTCGAGCGAGCGGAACTCCACGGGACGGCGCAGCAGTGCCCGAACACGCGCCACCATCTCATCCATGGCGAACGGCTTGGGCAGGTAGTCGTCGGCGCCGGCTTCGAGACCCTGTACGCGGTCGTGAAGCGCATCGCGTGCCGTCAATACGAGGCACGGTACGCCAAGACCGGCCTTGCGCAGCCTATGCAGCAAGCTGAGGCCATCGCCATCCGGCAACCCCCGATCGAGAACCAGGGCCTGGTAGGAGATCTGCTGAATCGCCGTCCAGGCGCTGTCGATGCGGCCGGCCACGTCCACGGCAATGCCAGCGGCCTCCAGCCCCTGGCACATCAGCCGGGCCAGGCGGTCGTGGTCCTCGACCAGGAGTATGCGACTCATCAGAAGCGGTACATGTAGCCAAGGTAGATACTGTTGACGGTCGAGCGATCCACCAGCGGGCTGTCCTTTATCTCATCCGCCAAGCTCGTTACACCGCCACCCACGAGCACGGAGTGGTGCTTGTCGAACATGTAGACGCCACGCACCCCCGCCTCGATGTTGACGCCCGCTTCCCCTACATAGGCAGGGCGGTCGAGACGGGCCTCGCTTTCACGCACCCCAAAATAGTAGTCGACCGTTTTCTCGTCCTGCCAGCTTGCCCCTACGTGTGGGGTGAATAGCACATGGTTGCCGAAACGCCAGGTTCTCTCCAGGCCGAGACTGGCGATCTGGCCGTTGCTGTTACCTGAAACGTCGGCCAACCACTCGGCACTGACATCGATGAAACTGGTGCTCCACTCCACTACGCCCCCCGCCCAGAAGCCGCCTCTGCGCTTTTCCATGCCATTGAGGATCGGGGCGTCGCCCTCTTCGTAACCGCTTCCGTCGTACTCGCCGACGATACCGAAGCTGAGCTGTTGGGAATCACCGATATCGAGACTCGGAAGTTTGAACTCGATCCGGGGCCCGAACAGATGCACGTACTGGTTCTCGAACTGGAGCAACGGTAGTGCCGTATTGTCGCGCCCGATACCGGCATAAGGCTCCTGCGCGCTCAAGACGCCGAGCCCCAACGCCCAGGTCATTGACGACTCGGCATCGCCCGGCGCTTGGGCCATCGCCGTTACCGGGCCCCCCAGGCCCATGGCAAGCAACGCAACGGCCGTCACCCGCACGGCAGAACCATGAGCGATCGAGACAAGCGGATACGATGAAGGCATGTAGGTTTCTCACGCAATGTGGAAGGAACGCCAGTTACTTTAACTCTCGCTGCTGTCTTCTTACTGAAAACTTACCGAAAGGCCTTATTCGTTCCGCTGCACCGGTAAGTGTTCTGAAAGATGCATAGGCGGAGAGGCTCGTCTCAGAAGAGACGAGGACACGGTATGCTCCCACTCATCGATGTCATTCTCGTTGACTTCATGTTCCGCCACCGTGCGGCAGGCCATCAGCCGTCATTGTTTCGGGGGGGCATGATGCCAGAAACACGCACATTCACGGCTGCTGCGGCCGGTTGAAATACCTGCTTGCCTGGCGCATGGCGTTAGCCAAGGATTTGCGGCGCAGAGAGAAGGACAGCATCACTGACGTCGCAGAGCGAGTTGGCTACAGCTCCGCAAGCACGTTCAGTGTTGCCTTCACACGCCATGTGGCTGTGCCACCCGCCCGCTATGCCCGGGATACTGAGCTCGACAGAGTGCCGCCGGCCGAAGCCAACCCATTAACGGCGGCCGAATCCATCGCTTGAGCCGAAGCTCATAGGTGACGCTGAAAGAAATCGACCAAGCATCGAAGCCACCGCACACCACGTCCGGCGGACTGTGCGCCGCCACGGCCTCGGGAATGCCGGGCATCTCATCCCTGGCCATCAAGGAGGTGAGCAACAAGGCATGCTCGGCGCCGCGTGAGACACCGTAGAGACCCCCGACGAAGGGAAAGTCGCGCAGCGCGGCCAACGCCTGGGCGGTGCGATCCAGCGGGCAGTCGACGATATGCCCCGCATTCCAGGCATTGCCACCGCTGGAGTAACCGAACGGAAAGGCCAGAAAGCCATGGGCCGCCAGAATCGCAGCGTTGCGGTGACTCCAGCCCGACCAAGCCCCTTCTGAGCCATGCAGCACCATGATGGCGGGAAAAGGACCGCCCCCGGGCGGCCCATAGGTGGTGCCCCACTCTGGCAGCGGAGTTGGGGCTCGTGGCACGGTGTGGAAGAGCTAGCGCAACAAGCAATCGCCGAGGGTCGGCTGATCCGCGTGCTGGCCGATTGGTCGCCCAGCTATCCGGGCTTCCACCTTTGCTACGCCGCTGGGGTTGCGCTAGCGCCGGCCGCTCGAGCGATTGTGGATGCCCTCAAGGCACAGGCCCGTCACGCGTAGCGGCAGGCTTGCTACGTTCGAGCATCCACAATCACTTTTTGCAGTTAGACGATTGTCATCCTTTGTTCAACTGCTCGAGCAGCAGCTCCGCAGTAGGAGCCGAAGACGCCGGGTTCTGGCCGGTGATCAGCAAGCCGTCGCTGACCACATACGCCGCCCAGTCATCGCCACGAGAGAAATTGCCGCCCTTGGCCTTGAGTTCGTCTTCGACCAGGAACGGCACCACCTCGGTGAGTTCGACAGCCGCTTCTTCGGTGTTGGTGAAGCCGGTGACTTTCTTGCCTTCCACCAGCGGGCGGCCATCGGGCTGCTTGACGTGACGCAATACGCCCGGCGCATGGCAGACCAGCGCCATCGGCTTGCGCGCGGCGAGGAAGGATTCGATCAGCGCGATCGAGTGCTTGTCCTCGGCCAGATCCCAGAGCGGGCCGTGGCCGCCCGGATAGAACACCGTATCGAAGTCGGCTTGATTCACGCTATCCAGGCGCACGGTCGCCGCCAGCTGCGCCATTGCCTGCGCATCGGCTTCGAAGCGGCGGGTGTCGTCGGTCTGGAAATCCGGCTCGTTGCTCTTGGGATCGAGCGGCGGTTGGCCTCCCTTGGGCGAAGCCAATACGATCTCGGCACCGGCATCCTTGAAGACGTAGTAAGGAGCGGCCAACTCCTCGAGCCAGAAGCCGGTCTTGCGGCCGGTGTTGCCGAGCTGGTCGTGCGAGGTCAGAACCATCAGAACTTTCATACTGTTTCTCCAAGTCGAGAGCAAAAAACCAATTAGACCGGTCGTCTAGAAAGTGAACATAAAAATGCACTTCCAGAGAAGTGCGGCTGCCTCTTCCCTTCCGGTCAGCGGGGAAGATGCAGTATCTGCCGAGTGGCGCGCATGGCCATCTCGAAAGGCTGGTCATTGCGGACGACTTTCACCATCACGCTAGCCCCTAGCCACAAATGGTAAAGGCTCTGTGCCGCGGCATCAGGCGTGTCATCGACGGACAACGAGCCTTCCGCCACGCCAGCTTCGATAGCACGCGCCAGTCGATCGATGATACCGGCCGTCCCTCGTTTGAGCGCCAGGCGCATGGTCTCCGACAGATCGGCGACTTCTGCCCCCAGCTTCACCGTCAGGCACTTACCCTGGCAGTCCAAGGCGGATTGCGTCTCCTGCCAGCTTTGCCAGTAGCCCATCAGGCGCTGGGCCATATTCAGGCCCGGCGTGCTCAACGTGGCATCCAGGTCGGCCAGATAGTTCTTGAAGTAGCTTTCGAGCAGAGCTTCCCCGAAGGCATCCTTCGAGCCGAAGTAGTGATAAAACGATCCCTTCGGGACGCCTGAGGCGGTCAAGATTTCGTTGATACCAACAGCGGAAAATCCCTTGCCGGCCATGATTCGCTGGCCATTGGCAAGAATGCTCTCGCGGACATCGTTGGTTTCGATAGTGGAAGTGGTCATGGGGCAATCATAGCCCCAATTAGACCAGTCGTCTAGTCATTCTAGCTTCTGCATTGCGCGAGTGAAGTCACGGACATGACACAGCAGCTCCCTTTTTGTAAGCCCAGGCTGAAATTTCTGTAAGCCATATCTCAACCCTGCCCTCACACGTGGCCAGCTGCACCAAGCGAGCAATAATCCTTTCATCACGTCATGGACAGGAAGCCAAGGGATCAGGATGAACCCAATGAAGATCGGCACTATCTCGCTCACCGCCCTGTTGCTTGCCGCCAGCTTACCGGCCAGCGGCGAGCCACCGGCGTACTACCAGGAACGTGCCAGCGCGGCGGTCATGGAAGCCCAAGGAGATGCGGAGCAGCTCGAAGAGGCGCTGGCGATCTACGATGAGGGGCTGGAACGACACCCCGACGACACCGAGCTTCGCAGCAGCCGAGCCAACCTGCTCGCCGGCATGGGCCGCTACGAAGAAGCCAAGCGCGACCTGGACGTGTTGCATGAAAAGGGATTGCACAAGGAAGGACTGCTGCTGCGCTGCATGCTGCAGGAGCGCATGGAAGGCGCCACGGATGACGCGCTGGCCTGCTATGCCGAGGTGGAAGCCGCCTACGTCATGGCCAGCGAGCCCGACTCACAGCCGGACGCCAACCATCTGCTGGCAGCCCGCCTGGCCGGTTCGCCCGAGGCGGAGTCACTCTTGTTGGAGTGGCAGGCCAGCGGCAATGCCGCGCAGGAGCCGATGCTGGCGGAGATCCTGGAGATGGAGCGGGGGGAGCTGATACGGCAACTACTGCCCTGAATACCAGACCAGCACCGACTATAACGACACTCCCTGCAAATGCTGCCTGGCGGCATCGATGAAGGCGCGCACGTTCGGATGGTCCCGGCGGCCGCTCTGGAACAGCAGTGAGATGGGCAGCGCGGGGGCAGTGTCGTCGCTCAGGATGGTCTCGAGCCGCCCTGCCTCGACATCCTCGGCGATCTGATAAGAGAGCGTGCGCACCACGCCGAGCCCGGCGACCGCAGCGGCAATGCCGGCGTCCACGTGGTTGACCGACAGCCTGGCAGGGCGCCCGGTACGCCGGCCTTCGTCCAAGCCCAGCCCGCGCTGCGACACGGCCTCATCCTCGATCAGAATCAGATCATGTTCGCGCAGATCGGCCAGCGAGGTCGGCCTGCCACGTTCAGCAAGATAGGCCGGGCTCGCGCTCAGCACCCGCCGCACCTGGCCGATCCTCAGCATGTGCAGCGAGCTGTCCGGCAGTTCGGCGATGCGCACGGCAACGTCGATGCCCTCCTCCACCAGACGCACCACCCGATCCAGCAGCAGCAGCCGGACCTGCAGCTCGGGGTACTGCCGCAGCAGCTCCACCACCACCGGCAATACGTGCAGCCGGCCGAACATGACCGGCGCCGTTACCGTCAGGGTGCCGCGGGGCGCCGAGCGATTGCCGCGCACACTGTCAAACGCCCCATCGATCTCGGCCAGCCCCGCCCGGCACCGCTCCAGGAACAGCGCCCCCTCCTCGGTCAGCCGGACGCTGCGCGTGGTACGCCTCAACAGCTGAACCCCAAGGCTCGCCTCCAGCGCCGCGATGGTCCGCGTCACGGTAGTGGGCGACATCTTCAAACGCCTCCCCGCCTCGGCAAAGCTCGACTGCTCCGCCACGCAGATGAAGGTCCTCAGCGTTCGCAGCCTGTCCATTGCGCCTCCTCGCCCTCGCCAGCCCGCCACCGAGCATTATCGTCGAAAACCGCAATGATGAAGTGCGATTTCGACGGATTCTCGCATTCATTGACAAGAGACAGAATGCAAAAGACACAAAAACCCCGAGGACAATCCCCATGAAGCTCTACCACTTCCCACTCTCAGGCCACGCGCATCGCGCCGCACTGTTCCTCTCCCTCGCCGGCGTCGAGCACGAGCTGATCGAAGTCGATCTCGCCGCCGGCGCCCACAAGCAGCCGGAATTTCTTGCCCTCAACACCTTCGGCGAAGTGCCGGTGCTCGACGACGACGGCACCGTCATTGCCGATTCGCTGGCGATTCTCGTCTACGTGGCCAGGAAGATCGGCCCTTCCCACTGGCTACCGACCGAGCCCGCCGACGAGGCGCAGGTGCAGCGCTGGCTCTCGGTGGCGGCCGGCAAGATCGCCTACGGTGCCTGCGCCGCCCGGCTGATCACCGTGTTCGGCGCCCCCTTCCGTGCCGAAGAGGTGATCGAGCGTGCCCACGCCACCCTCGCCGTGATGGAAAAAACGCTGGAAGGCCAGCGCTGGATCGCCGGTACGGCCCAGCCCACCATCGCCGACATCGCGCTTTACAGCTACGTCGAACGCGCCCCCGAAGGCAACGTGGATCTCTCCGGCTACCCCAGCGTGCGGGACTGGCTGCGCCAGATAGAAAGCCTGCCCGGTTTCGTCCCCTTCCAGCGCACCCGCGCCGGGCTCGAAGCCTGAACCATCCCCTTGTCACCAGGAGCCATTACCATGCGTTTCGATACCCTACGCCTCGATCACATTGGCATCCGCGTCACCGATCTCGCCACCGCCGAAGCCTTCTACGCAAAGCTGGGCTTCCTGCGCGACCCCGAAGAGTTCGCCCCCGAGGCCAAGGCCTGCGGGCTCGTGCACCCCACCGGCCTGCGCATCCATCTGATCTACAACGGCGAGCCCGCCGAAGTGGGCAACGTGCTGCTGGACGCCCCGATCAAACGGCCCGGCTACACCCACGCCGCCTTCATCGTCGAGAGCATGGACGAACTGGTGGCCTGGCTGGCACGCGAAGAGATCGAGATCACCGAAGGGCCGGTCACAATGGGCCACGGACGCCGTAGCGTCTGCTTCATCCGCGACCCCGACCGGAATGTGCTGGAGTTCAACGAGATCCTGACGCACTAGAAAACCAGCAAGCCATGATGTACTCCATGGGGCCACGGATGGCCCCGTATCTCCAACCCTGCCCGTGCTATCGGGATGTAGGGCAGTGAACTGTGTGGCTCAGCCCGCTAAAGTGGGCATCATGATCGCCAATGAGTCCTGGCTGGCGGCCAAACGTTTTGGAGATGCAATGATTGCCAAGAAAGAGCGCGGCAAGATGGAGCGACGGCTGAGCGCTGCGCTGACCCACGCCTGCGAGCAGGCCAAACCCCTGCTGCCCGGCTTCTGCTGGCTGACCCACGAGGTCGATTACCAGCGCTTTCCCGAAAGCCTGGTGGTGACCTGGGTGTTCGACACCCACCCCAACCTGGCGAATGCGCTCAAGGGCGATGCCCGGCGTTACATCGCCGACCTGACCGCCGAGGCACTGGCCGAGGCCGGTCTCGATGTCGGCGACGCCTCGCGGCACCTCGATTTCGACAGTGAAGAAGCCTGTGAACGAGAGCACGGCGGCGACTGGCAGCGCAGGCTACGCACCAAGCCAACGAGGCATTGAATGGCAAAGAAGATCGAAAGCCCGTGCGTCTCGATATGCCAACTGAAAGGCGATCTCTGCATCGGCTGCGGCCGCACGATCGAAGAGATACGCCACTGGAAAGCCATGAAGCGGCCGGAAAAGATGAAAACGGTGAAGCGCGCCGACGAGCGCCTGAAGAAGATCCCGCACGATTGATTGGCAGGTGAAGGTAGAGCGGCAGAAGATGGAGTGGCACAAGGTGAAACGGAGAGAACTGCCGGAATGAACGACATGATCGAACGGGCGGCGCTATTCAGCCGTGCCGCCCATCAGGCCGTGGGCCAGCGGCGCAAGTACACCGGCGAGCCCTACTGGCAACATCCGGCGACCGTGGCAGAGATGGTGTCGGCCGTGGAGGCAGCGACAGCGGAGATGATCGCCGCCGCCCACCTGCACGACGTACTCGAAGATACCGCCGTAACGGCGCTGGACATCGAGGAGTGCTTCGGCCAGCGCGTCGCCACCCTGGTGCAGGAGCTGACGGATCAATTCATCGATCCGGAAATCGGCAACCGCGCTCACCGCAAGGCGCTGGAGCGCGACAGGCTGGCTCAGGTCTCCCCGGAGGCGCAGACCATCAAGTACGCCGACCTGATCGACAACACCATCAGCATCGTCGCGCGGGACCGCGGCTTCGCCCGGGTCTACCTGGCCGAGAAGCGCCGGCTGCTGGAAGTGATGACAGCAGGAGACCAGGCGCTGAGGCGTCAGGCATGGAGCGTATTGACGGAAGGCGAAGCGAAGATTCGCGGCATTGCGCGATGAACAACGCAGCCGCCCGGGCCCCATCGCTACCGTTCACGAAAGACTGGCAAGAACGACCGTACAAAAGTTACCGAGCGGTAATTTTCCCGCGAACCGAGCCTTGATCACCATGGGAGATTACCGAGCGGTAATTTTCCCGTTGCGAGCCGCCGGAATCAGCACCCGTCCCACCCGCCCTTGATCAGAGCCTAGCCAGATCATGCCAGACCATGGCGGCCCTCAGTGCAGCACCTACACTATCGGTAATGGCACAAGCAGGCCCAACAGCCAGCCACAAACAAAAATCCCATCCACCCCCATAGCCACGGGCAAATATTCTGCCATGGCATGCAGATATGGTGTCTTTATCTTAATTTTCAGCAGGTAGCCGACTTTCTGGGAAGTGCTGATAAACTCCGCGCAATGACAGGCTCTGCCCCGGCGGAGCTTCCATATTCCATCGGCAGGGAGTCCTTCATGGCCCGCAAAATCATCGTTCTTGGTGCCGGCATGGTCGGCGTATCCGTAGCCTGGCATCTGGTGCGTCGCGGTCATGACGTCACGCTGGTGGACCGCCGCGAACCGGGCCTCGAGACCTCCTTCGGCAATGCCGGCATCATCCAGCGCGAGGCGGTGCGCCCCTACGCCTTCCCCCGCGATATCGCCACCCTGCTGCGGGTGGTGCCCAACCGCCAGGTGGACATCCGCTACCGCCCCACCGGCATGCTGAGCGCGGCGGGCCCGCTGCTGGACTACTGGCTGAACTCGAGCGGTAAGCGCTACGAGCGCATCGTGACCGAGTGGGCATCGCTGATCATGCGCTGCCAGGATGCCCACGCGCCGATGATCGAAGCCGCCGGCGCCGAGGCGCTGGTACGCAAGGGCGGCTGGCTGGAGCTTTACCGCACTCAGAAGGAGTTCGAAGAGCGCCAGAAAGAAGCCCAGGAAAACCATGAGCGCTTCGGGGTCGAGTATGAAGCGCTGGACGCCGAGGCGCTCTACGCCAAGGAGCCGCATCTGGCCAAGGGGCTGGTCGGGGCGATCCACTGGACGCAGCCCTGGATGGTCTCAGACCCGGGCGGCCTGGTGCAGGCCTATGCCCGCAGCTTTGCCGCACAGGGCGGCCACATAAAGCAGGCCAGCGTCGAGGACGTGCTCCAGGTCGAGGGCGGCTGGCGAGTCAATACCAGCGAAGGCCCCATGGAGGCAGAGCAGGTAGTGGTAGCCCTGGGCCCCTGGGCCGGAGAGCTGCTGGGAAGGCTGGGCATGAAAGTGCCGCTGTTCGTGAAGCGCGGCTACCACATGCACTACTCCGCCGAAGGGGATGCCAAGCTCAACCACTGGGTGATGGACGCCGAGAAAGGCTTCCTGCTCGAACCCATGCGCGCCGGCATTCGCCTGACCACCGGCGCCGAGCTGGCCGACCTGGAATCGCCGCCCCAGTACAAGCAGCTGGCCGCCGCCGAGAAGGTGGCACGCAAGCTGTTCCCGCTGGGTAAACGCCGCGACAGCCAGCCCTGGAAAGGCGCCCGCCCCTGCCTGCCCGACATGAAACCGGTGATCGGCCCCGCCCCCAACAAGGAAGGGCTATGGCTCGCCTTCGGTCACGGCCATCAGGGCTTTACCCTCGGCCCGGCCACCGGCGAACTGCTCGCCCAGATGATGGATGGCGAAGAGCCCGCGGTGGATATGGCCCCGTTCCGGGTCGACCGCTTCTGAAGGTGAGGCAACTACCCCACTACGAAAACGGGCGCCCTTGAGGCGCCCGCTTATGTAAACAATGGCTGGAGTTGGGTCGCCAGCACATTAGCTCTGTAAGATATTTCTCCCCCTGCCGTAAGCGATTTCTCAAATTCCCACCCAGCGGTAGCCAAGGAACCAAATCTAGCGATAATCGATAACCGCACCATGGGCATGGAATAGAAGGGAAGAAACCATGGATCTTGCGAAGGTTGGCGACAAGGTAGCTTGCTCCTGCAAGGGTGGACCGCATCGGATCGTTTCCGGTGCAAGCACTGCCAAGGTAGACGGCATTCCCGTCGCCAGAGTCGGCGACAAGAGTTCCTGTGGCGCCAGCATTACCTCCGGCGTGGCGTGGTACCCAATCGAGGGCTCAGCTGCAGCCATCGATGGCAGCGCTACGTCGTGTGGCGGTTACGTCGAAGCGGCTTCTACCATAGTCACCGGCTCCCCTACTGGAGTAAGCTCACAAGCAGCAGGCTCGCTAGCGCGTATGCGTTCGCTTAAGGTGCCCGGAAATCAAAACGACTCATTCACGACCTCGTTTGCCGAAAACTCCCCAGAAGCTGAATACGAGTATGTCGCCTCTGAAACCGAAGTGATCATGAATCAGCCAGCCTACCTCTTCGTCGAAGGTATTGGCAGTAATGGCGGATATATCTTTCGGGTCCATGTCACGATTAGAGATAACACGCTTCATCTATCGGCACGTGGTGGAGCAATCGCAGCACAAACCCCAGGAGGTGGCACGGCCATTCTAGCCATGCGCGCCGAGCTCAGAGATGGCGATCAGTTACTGGAATCAGCAGTTCTTCAGAATAACGGAATCAATGCTTGGCCGGATGAACCTCTATATAGACCGGTAGGCCACGCCTCCATTTCCTTACCCGAACCACAGCCTGGCAAGACGCTTTCTCTTTACCTCCAAGGCACCTTCCAGTACCAGACCAGCGCAGGATCAGCAGCACCGATGCCACCCAGCACAAGCAAAACGATTTCCATTCAGGCAGTTGAGAAACAGCATGCTCCGTAAATTATTTTTAATCACTTCGCTGACTCTTCTCCTCACGGCCTGCCAGGAAGGTAGAGGCAATGATCTCGCTAGCGATTCCATCGAGCTTCAAAGGAAAGCCAACGAAGAAACTGCTCGCGGCATTGCAGAGAGAAACAATGAGAGACTGGAAAAAGCGAAAATTCTTATCGAGCAATCGCTTGAGGCCGATCCCAGGAATCACTTCGCGCTGATAAACAGAGCTCAAATTGCTATCTATCAAAAAAACTACGAGCTTGCTCTAAGCACTGTGGAGCAAGCTTATGACATCGCGCCGAGCAATGACTCTCTTCCCCTTTTCCGCTGCATGCTGATAGAAGAAGTCGAGAGCAATGAAAGCGCGAGGGAGTGCTACTCAGCAGTCGAGGAAAGCTACGCCGAGCGGCACGAACTAGGTGGAGAAATCCCCGCCAATTGGATGAGCGCGGCTATCCTTGCCGACAGCCATGCTGCGCTTGAGCTGGCCGAAGCATATCTTGAACAGGAAAAGGCCAAGGGCGTGATGGAAGCAGAGTTTGCTGAGGTGACAATCGAGAGCCTCCAAGATGGAAGCTATGTGGATCAAGTAATGATGCGGTAGCAGCCTTTATCGGATAGTTACCACCCAACCAAACTCAGAAATTATCAACGCGAGCTAAGGAAGCGCTAAACAACACAACCGCAGCTGCCTGGCAGCCACCAGTGAGGTAGATACTGGCCTTTCCCCCATTATCTGACAGAGTCTGATTAAGCTGATCTTATTCGCCCAGGTCGAGCAAAAAGAACAATAAGAATATCGCCTGCAAGGAACGGCATAATAAGAGGCGTGAGGTTTGGGCATGGACTCATCCTTCCCAAAAGGATCGGGCATCCACCAAGGCGGGTCAACTTCAGAACAACGAGAGCACGTTCAATATCACCCGATCGTGCTTGCGGCAATCCGACCGTATGCAAATGGCTCTGAGCTCCAGCGGCATGTCAAGCCCGCCGATGCCGGGGAGCTCACATAAAAAAGCGCGCATCTCTTATAGGGGTTCCAGAGCGTCGAAAGCGCTTTCCAGGTCAGCATCCATCGTCTTCGTTGACCACTTCGAGGTAGCCACGAATACGCTGCCCCTTGTGAGTCGCGTCCTCCCGTGGCGCGGGCCCACCCTTCAGCACAGCACGAGACAACAACTGATTCTGCGCGATACAAGAGGTCTCGGGAATCATGATGCAATCAGGGCACGCTCCGCCGCCAGTGTCACAAAGCCGCCCCGAGTTGCAGCGATGTGTGGACGCTTCCAGCAGCCGCGAGAGGAAGCGGTTGTTCTCGTTGCGCCACAGAGAAGACAAGTTCCCGAGATCCATAGTCGTACCGTTTCGATACACGACAAATGCCAGGTCTAGCGGAAATATGTACTCACCCATTGAGCCCAGATCCAGGCCCGAGAGCTCTGCGACGTTCTTCATGAGTACGTGTGCATAAGTGTGTAGCAAAGTGTAGACGTAGCGATAGGTCGATGCATCCCCCTCTTTGAGCAAAGAGAAATACTGTCCAAACGGCTGCGCGACTTCCAACAACCGCCCGCCTAGCATGACCGAATCGAGTGCATCCCACGGTGGCAAGTCACGCACGCCGACTTCTTGGAGCCATGCATATACAGCATGTGGTTCCAAACGCACATACAGGGCCTCATTGGCCTGGGTGACGACATAGATAGGTCGCTTGCCATTACGCAGCGGTTCAAACAGCCGAAGCCGGACCGGCATGTCTTGTCCACGCTTTTCTAGGGTAGGCGTTGCCGACACTCGGGTGTAGCCGTGAGTAAATCGGCACAGGTCGAACTCCCGAATCAGGCCAAGCTCAGTCATCCCGAGCTTATTCATTAGCCGCTGCGTTTCCCTCTCTTGGGCCGCCTTGGCCGCAGCATCCTTAGGCGCCAGGTCGTTGTCGAGGTGATTGAAGCGCACGAAGGGCGCACGACCGCCTTCTGTCGCGGCCGAAAGCTTGCCACGGCTGAGAGCCTCATGTTCGACGGTTAGAACAAAAGGGTCGAATCGGCTGGTGTATTCTCTGCGAACCGAGAGCTGAGCCATCACGGCGGGGGGCAAGTCGACCATAGGCCGAACCAATGGTGGATCGCTCGTGGTCCAACGATTGACCAGCTTCCTGAGCTCATCATCCATGAGCTTAAACCCATCTATGTCACCGCTGCTCTCCGCCGACCTACGCATGCGCTGTATGCTCTCGTAGGACTGCCATTCGTCAGCCTTACCGGCTGCCAGTAGTGCCTCCTTCATCTCATTGGGCGTAAGTGCCGCGCCGCAAAAGCGGAACTTGGCCCCAATGAACGCAGCCAACTCCGCATGTTGTTGTGGCTCTAGGAGGGAGAGGAGTCGATGCTCCGTCTCTGGAAAGAGCACAAACTGCTCGGCTTGCGCGTAGTACGCTGATGATGCACGGTACGAAATAGGCTCCATGCGACGTTCGCTGATTCGCGTACTTGCTCGGTCCCGGAATATTTCTGTCGTGAAGCGGTCGTTCTGGCGCCATTCATTGCTGCGTTTGTGTCCATTTGCGCAATAGAAGTGCCACTGGCCAATTCGAGGCGAGTCAGTATTGAGTTTAAAATCTTTGCTGCCGCATTCCGCGCAAGCCTCACCACCTAACCACGCTTCGCTATTGCGGCTATTCCACTCCCACTTACCGGGTGTGGCTGGCATCCACTCACCTGACCAATGAACAAAGATGACGTCGAGCTGACGCCATTGACATGGGCCTTTGGCGTCTGGTGCCAAGCATTTAGCCTTGCGTAGATTACCGATGTTTCTCGCCAGATCCGATACCGATTCGAATCTCTTGAACAGCCGACATTTATTGCAGACGAAGGTCAGCGGAGATGGCGCATAGCCCATCCGCAGTGGGCTCAGGAATGTAAGACGGTCGCCACCTAGCGGGATAACCGAAGCGCCTTTGAGCAAGGCCTCATCAAGGCACTGATGTGGGTGGATTAGGCGATCCGGAGTACCTATCGAGTAGGCGCGACCGAACCAGCTCTGCCAGACTTCCTGCAGGCGAAGCATGATTTGTGCTTTGGTTTCTGATCCAATTGCCGCATCGTCGGTGGTTGCCGACAGGTCAGGAATCGACACGCAGGCGCCAAGGCCACCTTCAAACGTGAAAAAGGCTCCGGGTGCATAAGCGGAGCCTAACTGGCTGCGCGAGCGCGCCATTGTTGGTGCGTTCAGTGTCTTCTCGTCGTCATCCAACGCGTGGAAGGTTCCCCTTCTTGCCATGTCAGTCTCCCAACTACGAATTATCCAAACCGTCATTGTTAGCTACGCCGTGGCGCACCAGATCCATCACTAACTGCACTTCGCCGGGTGTTTGACTGCGTCCTTTAGTATCGCGGAAGGATGCCTGAATGATACCTCCTTGGTCCACGTCTCGTAGCGAGGTCATAGGTTTGAACATCGGGTCCGTCTGAGCCTGGAAATACCCATCCATCGTGCCGCTTCCCCAAAGTGGGCTGTTCCACGTGTTCCCGATAAGGCTTCTAGTCCACTGATCGATTCGCTGGCGGTAGTGCTCCTCTCCTTCGGGTGCAAACACACCGCGCAGACCCACCGCCGATTCGATGAAGCGATCGATTTCGTCGATGAACGCATCGCCCCTGGCGGAAAATTCGCGCCGCACGTTTGGGATGCAGCTGAAGTCCGGCGTCTTGTGCTTTTCGTTCTCGGGCAGACGTAGTAACTCCTGGCTGGGGACCACGCCCAGCAAGTACGCCTGGAAAAGGCTAGGGAATACACGCTCGATGGCACGCTCAGCCCATCGGTCGATGGCTGCGGGTTGAACCATACGCTCCAAGAAGCGGTGGAAGATGTCGAAGATGTGGACGATGTGACGGTCGCGGCGGCGCTGCGGCGTGGGCACCAGCACTACGAAGCCAATATGTGCGCGACCGACACGCGACGAAGCCTGGATGTATTCCGCGATGTCCGAGGGCATGCCTGCGAAAAACATTGAGTTGAACTCGTGTCAGGCGACACGTAAAACTGACCCCCAGGCGACACGGAAAACTGACCCCTCCGTGAGCTCACCTGGAGGGTCCATTGATGCAGCAACCCGGATATAACGTTCCCCACACTCAGGTACGAGGGGAACCGATGCAGAGCCCAGAGGATGTCGCCGCCATGCTCCGCCTGAAGGCCTGTGGCTGGGGCACTCAGCGCATCGCCGATGAACTCGGTGTCAGCAGGAACACCGTCAAACGTTATCTGCGCCAGGGCGGCTGGGCGCCCTACGCGAGCCCGAAGCGCAGCAAGTCGCTTGAAGGGTTTGAGGAATGGCTGAAGGCTCGCTTCCTGCAGCATGCCGGCAACGCC
>NZ_FNVC01000011.1:0-110586 GCF_900108215.1 Billgrantia desiderata
GGCGTTGCCGGCATGCTGCAGGAAGCGAGCCTTCAGCCATTCCTCAAACCCTTCAAGCGACTTGCTGCGCTTCGGGCTCGCGTAGGGCGCCCAGCCGCCCTGGCGCAGATAACGTTTGACGGTGTTCCTGCTGACACCGAGTTCATCGGCGATGCGCTGAGTGCCCCAGCCACAGGCCTTCAGGCGGAGCATGGCGGCGACATCCTCTGGGCTCTGCATCGGTTCCCCTCGTACCTGAGTGTGGGGAACGTTATATCCGGGTTGCTGCATCAATGGACCCTCCAGGTGAGCTCACGGAGGGGTCAGTTTTCCGTGTCGCCTGGGGGTCAGTTTTACGTGTCGCCTGACACGGCTTCTGCAGGCGCAGTGGCTGGCTTGCCCATGGCCGTCTTCGCGGCGGCTGGGAATGGCGAGCTGCCACTATCTCCCGGGTGGGGCGGGCTCGCGCTGACGGTGGTGCTGGTACCTGTCCTGGTCGTCGCCGGGCTGGCCTATCGCCGCAGGTTGACGAAAGAGGCCGAGCGGCTGCGGGCCGGGCGGGAAGAACTGGCGACCATCCTCGACAGCGTCGATGCCTGCATCTACGTCAAGTCGGCCGACCTGCGCTATCAATACGTCAACCACAAGACCGCCCAGAGCATCGGCTTGCCGGTCGACTCGATCCTTGGCAAGACCGACTTCGACCTCTTCGATATGAACATGGCCGCGGATCTGCGCTTCAACGATCAGCGGGTGTTGCAGCAGGGGGAGAAGGTAGTGGCCGAAGAGGGCCACGTGATGGCCACGGGCGACACCATCCGTACCTATCTGTCGATCAAGCTACCGCTGCATGCCGCCGACGGCTCGATCCGAGCGCTCTGCGGTATCTCCACCGACGTCACCGAGTATCGTGACATCCAGGAGAGCAAGTACCGCCTGACCTATTACGATCCCCTGACCGGCCTCCCCAACCGCCGCCTGTTGCTGGATCGCCTCGGCATGGTCGTCAAGGGCACGCGTCGCAGCGAGCGTTATGCGGCATTGCTGTTCATCGACCTGGACGATTTCAAGGTCGTCAACGAGACCCAGGGACTTTACAGTGGCGACCGGCTGCTGAGCCGGGTGGCTCGTTGCCTGGAGGAGGTGGTGCGGGAAAGCGATACCCTGGCGCGCTTGGGGGCGGATGAGTTCGTCCTGCTCATTCACGACCTGGGGCTCGACGTGGAGCAGGCCGCTCATGCCGCCGAGCGTGTGGCCGAGAAGCTGCTGAGCCAGATCGTCAATGCCCGCGCCGAGGAAGACCGGCTGCCGACGCTGCCCATCACCGCCAGTATCGGCATCACGCTGTTCGCCGACGGTGACGCCAACGTCGAGACGGCCATGCGACAGGCAGACATCGCCCTGCAGCAGGCCAAGGCGGCAGGTGGGAATACGCTGCGCTTCTTCAATGCCGAGATGCAGGCCGACGTGATGGAGCGGGTGTCGCTCGAGGCCGACCTGCATCAGGCGCTGGCACGCGACGAGCTGTGCCTGCACTATCAGGTTCAGGTCGACAGCCGCGCCAGCGTGATCGGTGTCGAGGCCCTGATTCGCTGGAACCATCCCAAGCGCGGCCTGGTCCCGCCGATGCTGTTCATTCCCCTGGCGGAAAAGAACCGGCTGATCCTGCCGATCGGCTACTGGGTGCTCGAAACGGCTTGCCGGCAGCTGGCCGAATGGGCCAAGGAGCGCGACACGGAGAGCCTCTACATTGCGGTCAACGTCAGCTCGGTTCAGTTTCACCAGACCGACTTCGTGGCTCGCGTGCAGCACGCACTGGAGGTGACCGGTGCCGATCCGGCCCGGCTGGTGCTGGAGGTGACCGAAAGTCTGCTGATGGAGGATCCACAGTGGGTGCGCGAGATCATGCTGCGTCTCAGCAAGCTCGGCATTCGTTTCGCCCTGGACGACTTCGGCACGGGGTTCTCTTCGCTCAACTATTTGAAGCGACTGCCACTGCATGGCCTGAAGATCGACAAGTCGTTCGTCAACGGCGTGCTCGAAGACCCGGTGGACGCCGCCATCGTCAATACCACCATCACGCTGGCGGAGAGCCTCGGCCTGGAAGTCACCGCGGAGGGGGTCGAAAGCGAAGCCCAGCATCGCTGGTTGCTCGAACATGGCTGCCAGGTGTTTCAGGGCTACTATTTCGGCCGGCCGCAGGCGCGGGACAACCTGAAGCTGATGTTGGCCGAGAGCTTCATCCCCACCTGAGGGAAAGTGTCACGTTGTGTTTCCTCCTTTTCCTGTTGTTGCTGGGTTAAGCTGGTGCTTACGTGTTGCCGGAGGAATCGCTTCCTCTGCCATGCCTACCACCACAACGGAGAGTTTCATGTCCTTACGACCCTGGGTTGCCGCTGCCGTGTTGATGTTCCCGCTGACGGCACTGTCCGATACGCCCAACATCGTGCCGGGCCAGTGGCAGTTCACCAGCACCACTTCCGTCAAGGGCGACGTGCCGATTCCCGATCAGACGGAGAGCCATCAGGAGTGCATCGTGCAGGGCGACCTCGACGATGCCGACTTCCAGTTCCTCGAAGTCGAAGAGGGCTGCGAGCTGCTCGAGCACAACGTCTCCGCCGATGGCGTCGATTACCGCATGATCTGTCGTGCCGAGGGTGGCGAGGCCAACATCGACGGTCGCATGGACTTCTTGGGAGAGCGGGTCGAAGGCAGCGTCAACATCGACACCGAATCGCCCATGGGGCAGATGCGTCTCGAAACCGCCATCGAGGGCGAACGCCTCGGCGAATGCTGAGCGCACGTCTCGCTGACGTCGCAGGAGGGCCACCCAGGGTGGCCCTCATCGCTTTCAGGTTCTGGCTTGGGTGAGGCGTGTCAGCGCGGGTTGGTCGGAACCTCTCCCATCTCGGTTTCCAGCCGTCGCTTCACGTCTCCGGGAGAGCCGGTATGGCGTGCCAGCAGGTCGTAGGCCACCGGTACCACGAACAACGTGAAGAAGGTGGCGGCGGCCACGCCGGCCATGATCACCGTACCGATCACCATGCGCGATTCGGAACCGGCGCCGGTGGAGAGAATCAGCGGAATGGCGCCGGCCATGGTGGTCACCGCCGTCATCAGGATCGGGCGCAGGCGCGTCACGGCAGCATCGAGCAGGGCATCGCGGAAGGCCAGACCCTGATCGCGCAGCTGATTGGCGAACTCGACGATGAGAATGCCGTTCTTGGCCGCCAGGCCGATCAGCATGACCAGCCCCACCTGACTGTAGATGTTGAGCGATTGTCCGGTCAGCAACAGGCCGAGCAGGGCGCCGCTCATGGCCAGGGGCACGGTGAGCATGATCACGAAGGGGTGCACGAAACTCTCGAACTGGGCCGCCAGCACCAGGAACACCACCAGCGCACCCAGCACCAGCAGGAAGGTGGTGGCGCCGCTGGCCTCGCGATAGTCGCGCGAGGGGCCGGCCACGTTGGTCTGGGCCTCGGGCGGGAGAATCTCGTTGGCCGTCTGCTCCAGATACTCCAGCGCTTCGCCCAACGGGTAGCCATCCACCAGGTTGGCTTCGATGGTGATGGAGCGTATGCGGTTGAAGCGGTTGAGAGTACTGGCACCCGCGTAGTCGGTCAGGGTCACCAGGCTGGCCAGGGGGATCAGCTCGCCCGAGCGTGCCGAGCGCACCTGGATGTTGTCCAGCGCGCGGGGGCTGTTCTGCCGGGCCCGGTCGCCCTCGAGGATGACGTCGTACTCCTCGCCGTCATCCACGTAGCGCGTCACGTTGCGTCCGCCCAGCAGCACCTCCAGGGTGCGGCCGATCTCGGTCACCGTGACCCCGAGCGAAGCCGCCCGTTCGTAGTCGATGTCCACGCGCAGCTGTGGCTGGGTTTCGCGATAGTCGCTCTCCAGGCCCGCCAGGCGCGGGTTGTGCTCGCGAATGTGCTCGAACATCAGATCGCGCCACTCGGCGAGCTGCTCGTAGGTGCCGCCACCCAGCACGAACTGCACCGGCTTCTGCACGCGCTGGCCGAAACCCTGCCGCATCACCGGGCTGGCCTGTATGCCGGGAAGATCGGCCAGCAGCCCGCGCACCTCGTCCATGATCTCCCAGGCGCTGCGGCGCTGCCCCCAGTCGGCCATGTTGATGATGGCGAAGCCGCCGTTGTAGTTCTCGATGTTGCCGAAGCCCCGCGGCGCACGGATCACCACGCGTTCGAGTTCGCCCGAGTCCAGCAGCGGCTGCAGGCGCAGCTCGATCTCGTCCATGTAGTCCATCATGTAATCGAAGGTGGCGCCTTCGGGACCGTTGACCAGGATGATGAAGTTGCCACGATCTTCGCGTGGGGTGTACTCGTTGGGCAGCTGTTCGGCCATCCACACGGTGGCCGCGATCAGCGCGACGAACACGGCCAGCACCGCCAGGCGCGCCTTGAGCACGATTTCGAGCAGCGCACGGTAGATGCGCTGCGACAGTTCCAGCAGCCACTGCACGCCGCGGGCCGCCAGGCTGTCGCCCATGTTGGGCTTGAGGATCTTCGAGGCCATCATCGGCGTGAGCGTCAGCGCCAGCAGGCTGGATATTGCCACCGCCGCGGCCATGGTCAGGGCGAACTCGGAGAACAGCCGGCCCACGTTGCCCTGCAGAAAACTCAGCGGCACGAACACCGCGATCAGCACCAGGGTGGTGGCGATGACGGCGAAGGCGATCTGCCGGGTGCCGCGGAAGGCCGCCACCAGCGGCGTTTCGCCATAGTCGTGCATGCGCCGGTTGATGTTCTCGAGTACCACGATGGCATCGTCGACGATCAGGCCGATGGCCAGCACCAGGGCCAGCAGGGTGAGCAGGTTGATCGAGAACCCCATGGCGGCCAGCGCGATGAACGAGCCGATGATGGCGATGGGCACCGTCACCGCCGGCACCAGAGTGGTACGCACGTTGCCGAGGAACATGAAGATGACCACCACCACCAGCCCCATGGCGATGAACAGCGTGATCACCACCTGCTCGATGGCCCCGGCGACGAACACCGAGGCATCGAAGTTGAGGCTCATCTGCATGCCCTCGGGCAGGGTGGTCTGCAACCGCTCCATCTCCGCCTGGACCCCCTGGGAGAGCTCCAGCACGTTGGCGGTGGACTGCATCATGATGCCGAGCCCCACCATCGGCACGCCGTTGGCGCGGAACACCGAGCGGTCGTCCACCGAGCCCACCTCGACCCGGGCCACGTCGCCCAGGCGTATCAGGTAGCCGTCGCTGCCCTGGCCGATGGCCAGGCGGCGGAAATCCTCCGCCTCGGCGAAGCTGCGCGGCAGGCGCACGATGAACTGGCGCTCGCGGGACTCGATGGAGCCGGCGGGTAGCTCGACGTTCTCGGCGCGCAGGGCGTTTTCCACGTCGCTCACCGTCAGGTTGCGCGCCGCCAGGGCATTACGATCGAGCCACACGCGCATGGCGTAGTCGCGCCCGCCGCCCAGCCGTACCCGGGCCACGCCGGGCTGCACCGAGAGGCGGTCGACCAGGTAGCGGTTGGCGTAGTCGGTCAGCTCCGGCATGGAGTAGCCCTCGCCGGAGAGGCTGAGCCACACCACGATCTCTTCGCTGGAGTCGGCCTTCTGCACCTCGGGAGGATCGGCATCGTCGGGCAGATTGCGCTGGGCGCCGGCAATGCGGTCACGCACGTCGTTGGCGGCGGCGTCGATATCCATGCCCAGATTGAATTCGATGTTGATGCGCGAGCGGCCGTCCTCGCTGGAAGAGGTGACCACCTCGATGCCTTCGATCCCGGCAATCCGATCCTCCAGCACCTGGGTGATGCGCGACTCGACCACGTTGGCCGCCGCCCCGGGATAGCGGGTGTCGATGCTCACCACCGGCGGGTCGATGGCCGGGTACTCCTGCAGCGACAGCCGCTCCAGCGAGAGCAGGCCGAAGGCGACGATCAGCAGGGCCAGTACCGTGGCCAGGACCGGCCGCTGTACGGAGATGTCGGAGAGGCGCATCAGGCGTCTCCCTCGTCGCGATGCGCCTCGAGAATCTCGCGAATGGACGTCTCCTCGTCGGCAATGCCGAGCAGTTGCACACGATCGCCCTCCCGGGCGCGCTGCACGCCATGAGAGACGATCAGCTCATCAGGCTCCAGCCCCTCGAGAATCTCGGCCTGGCCGATACGGCGCTCGCCGACACGCACCTCGCGCCGCTCCACGCGGTTCTCGTCGCTCTCGTCGATCACCAGCACGTACTGCCGGTCGCCGCTGGGAATCAGCGCCGCTTCGGGCACCACCACGGCCTGGCGCGGGCTGCGCTGCAGGATCACTTCCATCAGCATGCCCGGACGCAGGCGCAGCTCGGGGTTGTCGATCTCGGCGCGTATCGTCACGCTGCGGCTCACGGGGTCGATCCGTGAGCCGATGCTGCTCACCTCGCCCTCGAACAGCTCGTCGGGGAAGGCCACGCTGCGGGCGGAGAGCGGCAGGCCGGGTTCGAGGATCGCCAGATAGAGCTCCGGCACGCTGAAGTCGAGCTTCATCACGTCGAGCTTGTCCAGGGTCACCAGCTCGGTGCCGGGGGTGACCAGGCTGCCGACGCTGATGTTGCGAAAGCCGACCACGCCGTCGAAGGGGGCGCGCAGGCGATAGTTGGTCAGCCGCGCTTCCAGCCCCTGGATCTCGGCCTCTACCTGGCGCAGCCGCGCCTGGCTGTCTTCCACGTCGGCCCGCGGCGCCATGTTGCGGCTCTGCAGCTGGGTCAGGCGCTCCACCGCGCTGCGGCGTTCGTCGCGCAGGGCCTGGGCGGCGCGCAGCTGAGCCTGCTCCTCACCATCCTCCAGACGGATCAGCATCCGGCCGGCCTCCACCGCTTCTCCATCGCGGAAGTTCAGCTCGGCGACGAGCTCGGTCACCGTGGCGGAAAGGGTCACGCTCTCGTCAGCGCGCAGCGTACCCAGCGCCTCCAGCGGGTCGGACCAAGGCTGCAGCGCAGCGCGGGCGCCGATCACGGCGGTGCGGTCCTGAGCCGCCAGCGGCAGCGAGACGGCCAGCAGCAGGCAGAGCGGTGCCAGCCAGCGCCAGGCTCCGGAAAAAGAAGTGCGCGATGTGGTCATGGGTGGCTCTTGTCGTGGTTTTCGGGTCGCGACGGAAGCCAACTCCTTTGGCTTCAGAAAGCACTGAACGAATTGGCGAGCTAGACGAAGCGCAACGCAGCGATTCGTTCGCGTAGCCAATGAGTGCAGAGCTTCCTTAACAGGCTACTCATATTGGCCCGTACCAATATGACAACAAATTCGCAATATCCTATCTACTTCCAGGCTTTGATTGTACAGGTTTTGCACAGCTTTTTCCTGCTGTGCCGATTCGTGCAAGTTCGCCACCTCTGCAAGATCCTCCTAGCGCTCTGCAAGATTCTCCAAGCGTAACCGATTTGTAACGACGATGCTGAGTCTCGTGAGCCGGGGCAAAGGCGCCGGACTCCGACAACAGCAAGCTTGGATAAAAACCTGAAATGGGGAGAAAGACCATGAGCAAGCTGATGCAGGGTGTCGTGCGCTTCTGGCGCGAAGAAGAGGGTACCGAGGTGGTGGAATGGGCCTTGGTTGGTGGGCTGATTGTGGCGGTTGGAGCAGCCGTTTTTGCAGCTATTGGTACAGAAGTAAAAACGCAACTCGACAAGGTTCTAACTCTGCTTGGTGGAACGCCTTCTTGAAATGAAAAGAGTATGGGCGCCTTTTTGGCGCCCATATCTATAACTTTTGATTACAAGGATTACTATGCCTTACATCTTACAAGGGCTTTGCGTGCTTGTGGTTTTAAGCGCAGCGATATGGGACCTAGCTGCTCGCCGCATCCCCAACCCCCTTATTCTGGCCGGGGCCGCCGTGGGATTTCTGCTGCACGGGTGGGCAGCGGGAGCCGGCGGTGTCCTGGCCGCCATCTACGGCCTTGTGGTCGGCTTGGCCATTCTATTGCCGGGTTACCTGATGGGATTTACCGGCGCCGGAGATGCCAAGCTGATGGCGGCGATAGGCACCTTTCTCGGTCCTCTTGGTGTGCTTCAAGCAGCGCTCATCAGTATTGTCGTCGGCGGGCTTATCGCCATGGGCTTTGCTTTAAGTGCACTGATTGACCGCCAGTCGCTTTCCCCCTGGGGGCGATATTCTCTCATGATGCGCACCCTGGTAGTGACCGGAAGACCGCTCTATATTCCGCCCGCCGAGGGTGAGGTGATGGGCAAGAAATTCCCCTTTGCCGTTTCCATTGCCCTGGGTACCACTGCCTGGATCGTCTGGCAGTGGCCGCTGGTCTGAACGCTAATCGAAGCGAGGTACATCGGCATGAATACGAAACTTGACATTACAGGCAGCGAAGATACCGCGCCGCTTGGCTCGTCCATGGCCGCTGCCGCCGATGCCTTGCCGCCGCGTCCTGCCAGCATCGAGGAGACCGGGCTCTCGCCGCTCTACCTGATGGACCTGCTCTCCAAGCAGCTGCTCGAACAGGGCGTGCTCGACCTGCACCAGCTCAGCCGCGGCGCGGCCCTGGCCGGCAGCGTGGTGGAAACGCTGTGCCACCTGCTGCGCCGGGAGGGGCGCGCCGAGGTGCGCGGCCAGGGTGAGAGCGGCGCGCTGCGCTTCGGCCTCACCGAACTGGGCCGCGCCGCCGCCATGGAGGCCCTGGCCCGCGACGGCTATGCCGGGCCGGCGCCGGTACCGCTGGAGGTCTACACCGCCCGGGTGCGGGCTCAGGCTCTGAGCGACGTGGGCATCTCCCGCAGCGCAGTGATGGCGGCCTTCGCCGATACCGTGGTCGAGCCGGCGCTGCTCGACCAGCTCGGGCCCGGGCTGCACTCGGGCAGGGCGATGTTCATCCACGGCGAGCCTGGCACTGGCAAGAGCTACATGGCACGCCGCCTGGTGCGCCTGCTGCCCGGTGAGGTGCTGGTGCCCCACGCCATTCTGGCGGGAGGCAAGGCGGTACGCTGCTTCGATCCCTCGGTGCACAGCCAACTGGCGCCGCCCGGAACCGATCCTGCCGCTGCGGCGCTGCTGCTGGCGGAGGGGCACGACCCGCGCTTCGTGCGCTGCCGGCGACCCTGTGTGGTTACCGGGGGTGAGCTGACCATGGAGCGGCTGGAGGTCCAGTACGACCACGCGACCCATATTCATCAGGCGCCGATTCAGCTGCTGGCCAACAACGGGATGCTGGTGATCGACGACCTGGGCCGCCAGCGCATGACGCCCATGGAGCTGTTCAACCGCTGGATCGTGCCGCTGGAGGAGCGCCGCGACTTCCTGGCGCTGGCCAACGGCTACCACTTCAGCGTGCCCTTCGACGTGGCGCTGGTGTTCTCCACCAACCTGGACCCGCTCACGCTGGCCGATGCCGCCTTCCTGCGCCGCATCGGCTACAAGATCCGCTTCGCTCCGCTGAGCCGCGAGGCCTACCGGGAGATCTGGGCCCTCCAGTGCCGGGAAAGCGGCATCGGCTTCGACCCGGCCCTGGTCGATTTCGTCATCTACGAGCTGCATGCCCGCCTCGGCGTACCGCTGCTGGCCTGCCACCCCCGCGACCTGCTGGGGCTGGCGGGTGATCACCTGCGCTACTGGGGCGGCGAAACCCTCGACCGCGAGATGCTCGCCTGGGCTTGGCAGACCTACTTCGGAGACTTCACGAGCGATGACCGCACAGGCGGTGACGCCCACACGAGCGGGAGGACCGCGTCATGAAGAAGAAAGGCATTGTCACGATGTTCTGCGTCTCGCTGCTGATGGCCGGCGGTGCGGCGCTGATCGCCATGAGCTGGATGCAGGAGCAGCACCAGGAACGCGACGCCCTGACCGAGGCCGGTCAAGTGGTGGTGGCGGCGCTGCAGATTCCCTTCGGCACCACGGTGCAGGCCAGCGACCTGCGGGTCATGCGGCTGCCGCCGGAGTCGGTGCCGCCGGGCAGCTTCGACGACATCGAGCGCGTGGTGGGGCGGGTCAGCAACCAGGTGATCTACGCCGGCGAGATTTTGCATGAAGGGCGCGTGGCCGAGCACTTAGGCGGAAGCGCCCTGGCGGCGCTGCTCGACCCCGGCAAGCGGGCCATGAGCGTGCGGGTCGACGACGTGGTCGGCGTGGCCGGTTTCCTGCTGCCGGGCAACCGGGTCGACGTGGTCTCCACCCGCAGCAACGGTAACCGCAACAGCGTGGAGTCGAGGACCGTGCTGCAGAACCTCAAGGTGCTGGCGGTGGATCAGATCGCCTCCCAGGAGCGCGACGGCCCGGTGATCGTACGGGCGGTGACCCTCGAGGTGGACCCCACCCAGGCGGAGACACTGGTCAAGGCCACCCAGGAGGGCAAGGTGCAGCTGACTCTGCGCAATCCGCTGGACCACGAGGAGAAGCCCGACCTGCTGGCGGCCCAGCGCGAACTGCTCAACGTCGAGCCGCCGCGGGAAAGCTATTCGCCGCCGCCACCGCGTGCGGCCCCTGCGGTTCAGCCGCCGCGCCAGGTGATGGTGATACGCGGCACCGAGGCCAGCACCGTGAACGTGCGCAACTGAACCGTCGGCAGCGCAGCAATCCGGGCTGGCGCCGAGGCGGCCGAAGCCTATCAGAACAGGCAGGGGGGAAGCGTCATGAGCATGCAAGGCGAGGGGTGGGGAACGGCGGTGCGGCAGGGAGCGGCGCACACGAGAGCGGCATGGAGGAAAACGGCATGGAAGGGGTGGGCGCTGGCAGTGTGTGCCGCCCTGGCGCTGAGCTGGGCGACGACGCTGCAGGCCCAGGAGAGCACGCGCAGCGTCGCCATGCCGGTGGAGGGGCGCACGGTCTCGGTGGCGGTGGAGCTGAACAAGGCCCAGGTGCTGCAGTTCCCCCGCGCGGTGCGGGTGGTGTCGGTGGGTAACCCCGAGATTGCCGACCTGGTGGTGATGGGCTCGCGCCAGCTCTACGTGCTGGGCAAGTCCACCGGCACCACCAACGTGGTGCTGTGGGATCAGTCGGAGAACATCCAGGGCACTCTCAACGTTACCGTGACCCACGATCTCGAAGCGCTGAAGAGCCACCTGCATGCACTGCTGCCGGACGAGAACATCCAGGTGCGCTCGGCCCAGGACAGCATCGTGCTCAGCGGCGAGGTATCCAGTGCCGAGCGGCTGGATACCGCGCTGCGGCTGGCCACGCGCTTCGCCGGCGGCGGCGAGGACGCGGTGCTCAACCTGATGCAGGTGGGCGGGGCCAACCAGGTGATGCTGGACGTCAAGGTGGCGGAGGTCTCCCGTTCGCTGATCAAGCGACTGGAGGCCAACTTCAACGTCTTCAACGTCGGTTCCTCGGCGTTCAGCGTGGGGGCGGTGAGCGGCGGGGCCACTTTCCCCGATGCCGTCTTCCAGGGGCCGGACGGGGATTTCCGCCTGCCGGTGTTCGAGAGCGGCACGCGCACTCCGCTGGGGCCGATGGTGCGTGAGTTCGCCCCTGCGGTTCCCAGCATCGAGGATACCGGCATCTTCGCCAGCTATCAGCGTAGCGACTACCTGCTCAACCTGGTGCTGGACGCAGCCAGCCGTGAGGGCGTGGCCAAGATCCTCGCCGAGCCCAACCTCACCACCCTGACCGGGCAGCAGGCCCAGTTCCTGGCCGGTGGCGAATTCCCCATTCCGGTGCCCCAGGGCAACGGCCAGGTGGCCATCGAGCACAAGGAGTTCGGCGTCGGTCTGAGCTTCCTGCCGGTGGTGCTGGATTCCGGCTCGATCAACCTGCAGGTCAACGTTTCCGTCTCCGATCTGGTGCCCGCCAACAGCCTGCGGGTCGGGGTGGGCGATCAGGTGTCGGCGCAGTTCTTCGTGCCGGCGCTGGTCAAGCGCAGCGCCAGCTCCAGCCTGGAACTGGCCTCGGGGCAGACCATCGCCATTGCCGGCATGCTCAACGAGAGCCTGCGCGAGAACGTCTCCAAGTTCCCCGGCCTCGGCGACCTGCCGGTACTTGGTGCACTGTTCCGCAGCCAGGAGTTCATCAAGGAGCAGACCGAGCTGGTGATCTTCGTCACGCCGCGGCTGGCGCGCTCCTTCGCACCGGAGCAGGTGCGGCTGCCCACCGGTTCGTTCGTGGCGCCCAGCGACCTGGAGTTCTATCTGCTCGGTCGCTTCCAGGCCCGTGACGACGACGGCGGCACGCGGCCCCGCCCCAGCAGCCTGGATCTGGAACTGATGTCGAGCCGCCGTGCGGGCGGCACCGAGGGCCGCTTCGGCCATGACCTGTGAACCGAACGCCACGACGGAGGTGTCCGCCATGTTCGCACTGAACCCTTTTGCCGGCCTCGGCCATGCCACGCATCGCCCGCTCACCCGAGGCATCCGGCTGGCAGCGCTTGCTGCCGCCGTGGGGCTGGCCGGCTGCGCGGCCCAGCCCGGCGCCGATCTGCCGCCCTTCGGCGAGACGGTACAGCACACCAAGCGGCTGCAGACCTACGAGCCCGGCGATGAGGCCCCGGCGCTGGGGGGCGCCAAGGCGGCCGAGGCGATGCGCAACTACCGCAGCGGCGGGGCGGGGCTGCAGCCGCTGCCCATGAGCCCCAGTTCGCTGCCCTGAACTCTGTCAAGAGCAATCTGCCAAGAGCAAGGCACGCAACGAGCGGGAACGGCAACACCGGTACCGGCGCCGAGAGCGCCGGTGAACGAAGGCTGACGACCAACGGGGATTCGCCATGCTGACACGGCTCGAGATACGGCTGGTGGGGCGCTCCAGGACGGACATGGAGGCGCTGGAGGCGCTGCTGCGCAGCCAGGGCGGCATCGATGTCACGCTGCGGCAGTTGATCAACGGCTGCGTCGACCCTCTGGAGGGCATCGAGACGCTGCCCGATGCCCTGGTGCTGATGGTGGGGGAGAGCTGGGAGGCGGAGCTGATGGCGCTGTGCGAACGCCCTGCCGGCGAGCGACCGCCGCTGCTGGTAGTCGGCCCCAAGGGCAACGTGGAGCTGATTCGCTTGGCCATGCGCGCCGGCGCCCGAGACTACTTCTCGCCGCCCATCGACGACGGCGAGATCGGCCGTTTCCTGCGTGAAATCGTTCGTGACCGGCGCGAAGAGCTGGCGTTCCCCACTGCCAGCCTGACTGCGGTGATCAATGCCAAGGGCGGCTCCGGGGCCAGCCTGGTGGCGGCCAACCTGGCCCACCGGCTGACGGTGGAGGGCAAGGAGTGCGCGCTGGTCGACATGGACGTGCAGTTCGGCTCGCTGCCGCTCTATTTCAATCTGATCCCCGACCACGGCCTGGTCCAGGCGCTGGACGCTGCCGACAGCCTCGACAGCCTGGCCATGTCGGCCTATGTCCAGCATCACGAGAGTGGGCTTGGTCTGCTGGCGTCGTCGCCGGAGGACCGCGTGAATCTCTCCGAGGTACCGGAGAGCCGGGTCGAGCAGCTGCTGCACGTGCTGGGCCAGGACCATGAAGAGGTGGTGGTCGATCTGCCGCGCTGGATCAACGGTGCCACCGCCTGCGTGCTCGAGCGCGCCGACCGCGTGCTGATGGTGATGCAGCAGAGCGTGGCGCATCTGCACGACGCCCAGCGCCTGCGCGACATCCTGGTGCACGAGCTCGGGCTGCCGACCGCGCGACTGGTGGTCGTGGTCAATCGCTACGACAAGCGCAACGAGGTATCGCTGGGCGCCATCGGCGATGCCCTGCCGGGGCTGCCGCTCCACACCCTGCCCAACGACTACCGCCATGCCAGCCAGAGCATCAACGTTGGCAGCCCGCTGATCGAGCTGGCGCGCAAGGCGCCGCTGACCCGCGCGCTCAAGGCATTGGCGCTGGCGCTGATGACGCCGCGGGAGCCGCCGGTGCCCGCCCGCCGCTGGTCGCTGCGGCTGTGGAATCGTACCCAACATTGACCCTTGCTGACCGGGAGACGGCCATGAATTTTCGCGAACGCATGATGGCAGGAGAAGAGGAGCGTGGCTGGGGCAATCGTGTCGGCCTGTCGCCCCCCGAGCAGGAGTGCAAGCAGCGGCTGTTCCGTCAACTGGTCAAGGTGATGGACCTGGCACTGCTCAGCAGCCTGGAGGAGCGCGAGGCCCGTAGCCAGGTGCAGCAGGTGTGCGAGGCGTTGATGAGCAAGGAGTCGCTGCCGTTCAACGCGGCCGTGCGCCAGCGCATCGTCAGCGAACTGCAGGACGAGGTGCTGGGCCTGGGGCCGCTGGAGACGCTGCTGGCCGACAAGAGCATCTCCGACATCCTGGTCAACGGCACCAACCCGATCTACGTGGAGCGCCGCGGCAAGCTGGAGCAGACCCGGCTGCGCTTCGACAGCGACCAGCACCTGATGACCATCATCGACCGCATCGTGTCGAGCGTCGGGAGGCGCGTCGACGAGTCCTCGCCGATGGTCGATGCGCGCCTCAAGGACGGCTCGCGGGTCAACGCGGTGATCCCGCCGCTGGCCATCGACGGGCCCATGCTGTCGATCCGCCGCTTCGCCGTGGACCGGCTCACGACCGAGAACCTGATTGCCCACGGCAGCCTGTCGCCGGTCATCGCCCAGTTGCTGGAGAAGGTGGTCAAGGCGCGGCTCAACGTGCTGGTCTCGGGCGGTACCGGGGCCGGCAAGACCACGTTGCTCAACGTGCTGTCGAGCTTCATCCCGCCCAATGAGCGCATCGTCACCATCGAGGACTCCGCCGAGCTGCAGCTGCAGCAGCCCCATGTCGGCCGGCTGGAGACGCGTCCGCCCAACATCGAGGGGCGCGGCGAGGTGACCCAGCGCGACCTGGTGCGCAACAGCCTGCGCATGCGCCCCGACCGCATCATCGTCGGCGAGGTGCGCGGCGGCGAGGCCTTCGACATGTTGCAGGCGATGAACACCGGCCACGACGGCTCGCTGACCACCATTCACGCCAACACCCCCCGCGACGCCCTGACGCGGATCGAGAACATGGTGGCGATGAGCGGCTACCAGCTGCCGCCCCGTGCGCTGCGCTCGCAGATCGCCTCGGCCATCGATCTGGTGGTTCAGGTGGAGCGCCAGGAGGACGGCGTGCGGCGCCTGGTCAGCGTGCAGGAGGTCAATGGTCAGGAGGGCGAGATCATCACCATGTCGGAGCTGTTCCGCTTCGAGCGCGAGGGGATCGACGAGCATGGCCGGGTGGTGGGGCGCTTCATGGCCACCGGCGTGGTGCCGGGCTTCTACGATCATCTCAAGCGTCGCGGCCTGGATCCGGGGCTGGAGGTGTTCCAGGTGGGGGGAGGCCAGCGGTCATGGATCTGAACCTCAACCTGTCCGATGAGGCGATCTTCATCGGCATGATCTTCACTGCCGCCTTCCTGCTGATGCAGAGCTTCCTGATACCGACGTTCGGCGAGAACCGCAAGGCGCAGAAGCGGATGAAGAGGCGCCTGCAAGTCATTTCGGCCAGCGCCGATCACGGCAAGGCCTCGCTGATGCGGCGCAAGTACCTGCGCCAGCTGTCGCCGCTGGAGAGGGCGCTGGAGGCGCTGCCTGGCATGGCCCGGGTCGAGCGGCTGGTCGAGCAGGCGGGGCGCGAGACCCCGGCCTACCGGGTGGTGCTGCAGAGCCTCGGCCTGGGCGGGGTCTTTGGTGCGGTCGGCTTCCTGCTGCTGCCACAGCCGCTCGGCGTACTGCTCGGGGTGGGCATGGCGGCGCTGCCGTTCATGCGCCTGCAGCGGCTGCGCAGCCAGCGCCTGGCGCGCTTCGAGGAGCAGTTGCCCGATGCCCTGATCATCATGGCGCGGGCTCTGCGCGCGGGGCATCCCTTCAGCGATGCCATGCATCTGGTGGCGGAGGAGATGGCCGACCCCGTCGCCGGCGAGTTCCGTACCACCTTCATGGAGATCAACTACGGCGGTGAGGTGCGCAGCGCCATGCTGGGCATGCTGGAACGGGTGCCGAGCGTGACCGTAATGGTCTTCACCACCTCGGTGCTGATCCAGAAGGAGAGCGGCGGCAACCTGGCCGAACTGCTCGACGGTCTGGCCGCGGTGGTACGCGACCGCTTTCGCTTTCAGCGCAAGGTTCGCACGCTCTCCGCCCAGGGTCGCATGGCGGCCTGGATCCTCTCGCTGCTGCCGTTCGCCCTGGCCGGTGTACTCACCCTGGTGTCGCCGAACTTCCTGCCCATGCTCACCCAGGACCCGGTGGGACGGCAGATGGTCGTGGCGGCGTTCTTCATGATCGTGGTCGGCATCCTGTGGATGCGCCGTATCGTGCGTATCGACGTGTGAGGAGGAAGCCCGCATGAACGTTTCAACCGCTTGGCTCGAGAGCGTCAGTGGCCTGCTGCAGGATCCGCAGGCCATGCAGCTTGGCTTCGCCGCGCTGCTGGGCATGGCCGTGTTCAGCCTTATGGTGGCGCTGGTGCTGCTGGTCATGGGGCTGTCGGATCCGCTGCGGCATCGGCTCAAGCACCTGGAAGCCAGCGCCGAGGCCCCCGGGGGGCGTGGCAAGACGGAAGAGGGTGGGCTGGTTCAGTGGTTGGGGCCCATGGGCGAGAAGTTGATCCCCGAAAAGGGCGAGGTTCGCAGCCGCATTGCCATGGAACTGCGCCATGCCGGCAAGCGCTCGCCGTCGGCCGTCAGCCTGTTCTACGGTATACGCCTGCTGCTGACCGTGGTGCCGCCGCTGCTGGTGCTGCTGCTGGTCATCCCCTTCGTGCGCCTTCCACCGGCGGTAGCCGTACTGCTGCTGATCATTCCGGCCATCGTCGGCTATCTGCTGCCGCGTTTCTGGCTGGAGCGGGCGATACGCCAGCGTACTCAGCAGCTGCGCCGTGGCCTGCCCGATGCCCTCGATCTGCTGGTGGTGTGCAGCGAGGCCGGTCTCGGGCTGGGGGCGGCGATCCAGCGGGTGGCGCGCGACCTGGAGGTGAGCCACCCGGAGCTGGCCGACGAGCTGCACCTGTTCGGCATGCAGACCCGTGCCGGCATGGACAACAAGACCGCTCTGCGCGACCTCGAGGAGCGTACCGGCGTGGACGACATTCGCGGCCTGGTGACCACCCTGCTGCAGAGCATGCGCTTCGGTACCAGCATCGCCATGACCCTGCGGCTGTTTGCCGTGGAGCTGCGCGACAGGCGCACTCAGGAGGCGGAGGAGAAGGCCGCCAAGGTCAGTACCAAGATGCTGTTTCCCTTGATTTTCTGTGTCTTTCCCAGCTTCTTCGTGGTGGCTTTGGGGCCGCCGCTGCTGGGTGCGGCGGCCGCCCTGGCGGGGCGCTGAGTCGGCCAATCTCTTCAAACGAGCGGGAGGGGGTGTCATGAAAGCAACAATACAACTCCGGACGGCCTGCGCCATTGCCACGCTGTCCCTGGCGCTGGCCGGCTGTGCCGCCACCGGCGGGGGCATGTCCCAGGAGAGCGACGTCTACGGGGCGCTGGGTGGCGGCGGGTCGTCGGTGGCCTATGGTACCGCCTTCCCGGTGGGCTCCCCCGAGGAGGCCTACCGTAACGGCGAGGCCGCCTTGCGTGCCGGCGACACCGATCGCGCGCTGTTCGAGTACCTGCGCGGTTTGCGCATGGAGCGACGACCCCAGGCCGAAGCCTTGTACCGGGTCGGCATCATTCACCACGGCCGGGGCAACCATGAACTGGCCGACATGGCCTATCGCTGGGTGCTGGAGATCGATCCGCGCCATCCCGGTGCAGGCACCGCGCTTGGCATCATCCTGATCCAGCAGCGTGACTACGATCAGGCCGAGCGCTTCCTCACGCCCATCGCCGCGCGGCGCGATGCGCCTTGGCAGGCCCACAACGCCCTGGGGGTGATCGCCGACATGCGCGCCGACCACGCCACCGCCCAGGGCCACTATGCGCGTGCCCTGGAGACGAATCCGAGAACGCCGCTGGTGCTCAACAACCAAGGCTATTCGCGCTACTTGGCCGGCGACCTGCCGGGGGCGCGTCAGGCGCTGCGCCAGGCGCTCAACGCCAACCCCAACTACGATCTGGCCTGGCGTAACCTGGGGCTGGTGCACGCCCGTGAGGGCGACTACGACACCGCCATCGAGGCGGTGGCCCGGGGCGGCGACCGCGCCAAGGCCTACAACGATATCGGTTACATCTCGATGCTCGAGGGACGCTATCAGGATGCGCTGGGCTTCTTCGAGGAAGCCATGCGGCTGTCGCCGGCCTACTACGTCACCGCCAGCGAGAATGCTCGTAGTCTGGATCAATTGATCCGTCGTAATGGAAGCGAGGTCATCAACTGATCGCCGGACAGCGTTCCGCCATCGTCATGGTCGGAGCGCTGCCCGAGCAGGGAGGGCCAGGCATGAAAGCAATACGCTCGGCGCGCCGCCAGCGTGGCTCGGAGGTGGTGGAGTTCGCCATTTCGGCGTCGCTGCTGTTCATCCTGCTGTTCGGCATCATCGAATTCAGCGTCGCGCTGTTCGACAAGGCGACGCTGACCAACGCCAGCCGCGAAGGGGCCAGAACCGGCATCCTGTTCCGGCCCGAACCGCGCGACAGCGCGAACGAGAACGCCGCCATCGAACAGGCCATCCGCAACTATGCCGAACAGTATCTGATTTCGCTCGGCGGGCCGGCGAGCATGACCATCGACATCCAGCGCATCGACCGCAACGGCAACGGCCGCTTCGATGCCGGCGACGAGATCGTGGTCAGCGTCGACTACCCCTACCAGTTCCTGCTGCTGCCCGGTTTCATCGGCGCCCTGGGCAACGTGCTTGAACTCAATGCCACCACCGTGATGAGGGCGGAATGAGATGAACGTTCGCAATGCAAGGCGCGGCCGTTACGGCTCGCCGCAGCGCCAGCGCGGGGTTTCCATCGTGCTGCTGGCCATCGGTCTTTTCATGCTGCTGGCCTTCACTGCCCTGGCGGTGGACGGCAGCAACCTCTACGTGGCCAGAAACGAGCTGCACAATGCCGCCGACGCCGGTTCCCTGGCCGGAGCGCGGATGCTCTATACCGCCGACGGCAGTTCGGTCAATCCGGATGCCAATCAGATTGCCACCGATGCGGCCATGGCCAACAGCAGCCAGAACGAGACGGTAGAGGTGCTGAGCGCACTGCGCGGCCACTGGAGCTTCGCCACGCGCACCTTCACCCCCAACGACTCCCTCGATCCGGTGGACCTGTTCGGACGCACCGCCGAGGATCTCGATAGCGACCCCAACTTCATCAACGCCGTGGAGGTGGTGACGGCCCGTCAGCAGAGCCAGGTGGAGGCCTTCTTTGGGCGTATCTTCGGCTTCGAGGGTTATGATGTGGTAGCGCGCTCGGTGGCCTACATCGGCTTTGCCGGCAGCCTGCGTCCGGAGGATGTGGACCAGCCCATCGCACTGTGCCGACAGGCGCTGGTGGACCCCTCGGGCAATTATTCCTGCAACGTGGGCCGTTTCATTCCCGAGGGCGACCAGACCGGCGGCTGGACCAATTTTTTGCACGACGACAAAGGGGGGGCCAGCGCCAATGAGGTACGGCCGCTGGTGTGTGGCGACGGCAACCCCAATGAGATGCGCTTCGGCGAGGATATTTCCACCAACAACGGCCAGATTGACTCGGCCTTCGGTGACCTCTACGACTGCTGGGTCGAGAAGACGGCCAAGGAGGAGGTCTGGACGCTGACGCTCCCGGTAATTGACTGTGAAGATGGTGTTTCACCCAGCAATCCGCTGATCGGTGCCGTCACCGTCAATATCGTTTGGATGAATCAGCAGTCCAACCAGATCGACCAGAGGGCGCCGCAGCGGATGCAGCTGCCTCCGGAAGACAGCGGCGGTACCTCGCCAGGCACTTGGAGCCATAGCAGTACCAGCGGGGTGGAGCGTTGGAACAGCTTCGTCGATGCCTTCAATCTGCAAAAGCCGGGCGGGGCCCCCGCGTACTGGAACTCCCAGCAGCAGCAGAGTGGCTGGAAGCAGAAGAGCATCTACTTCCTGCCGAGCTGCAGCTATCACGATCCCAAGGGCCAGACGGGGGGCGAGAACTTCGGCATTCTGGCGCAAATACCCGTCCTGGTGGATTAGTTGATGGGGCAGTCAAACTGGCGCCGGCGAGAGCCGGCGCCATCGTTTTCGCCTTGTTTTCCCGTGGCGCTCAGGGCGAGACTACCTGGGGGCAGGTCGAGTCTTGCAGGTGGTTGGTGCTGATCAAGGGGCGAGAGGCCGGGGTCAGCTTGTCGTACGGATTTATCGGCATCGGTTCCACTACAGCGGCGCTGGCGGGAGGCTGAAGGTTCAAGCGCTGACGGTAGTGTGTCGGCGTATGGCCGACATGCTTCTGAAAGGTTCGCGTGAAGTAGGATAGATCGCGAAAGCCGACGCTGAAGCAGACATCGGTGATGGACGTGCGAGGATTGGCCAGCAGTCGCTTGGCCTCGTCGATGCGCCGCTCGAGCAGGAATCCCTGGAAGGTATTGCCGGTGAGCTTGCGAAACAGCCGACTGAGTTGAAACGAGGTGATGCCGCACTGCGCTGCTACTTCCGCCTGGGCCAGCTTCTGGTGTAGATGCTGTTCGATATAGCTGATGGCCCGCTCCAATTGGAGCTGCTGGCTGCTGCCTGACGTGCAGCAGCGCAAGCGCGCTTCGGGAGGAATCTGGTTGGCGACATCGGGCGCCTGTTTACGCTCTTGAGTGACCGGGCAGAGCGACCGCAACTGATAGAGGCTGCCCACCACCCCCATGAAGCGGGCCAGGTCGACGGGCTGCACGAAGTAGTCCCAAACTCGAGTACGAAAGGCCCATACCGCAAGGCTCTCAGAGTGTGCTTGGGTGATCATCAGCAGAGGCACCGAGGCCGCGCGCTGCTTGGCCTGCCGTAGGTCGGTAAGACCCTGCAGATCGGGGTAATCATATTCGAAGCAGGCAACGACGGGAGGATGAGTCAGCAGAACGGGAAGCGGATCCTGCTCTGTACTGACGAACTCGATGTGGTAACCCTTTTGCCTCAGCGCAACCACATAGTCTCTTTCTTCAGGCTCATTCAGTGTGCGTAGTACGACGAGTACGTAGGCATGAGTGGACATGAGCAGTGTCCCTCCTGAGTCCCTTGCATATGTTGCTTTATGTGTTTTAGTTCTTCAGGCCTACCATGATGTTGTTTATCAGTAATGTCTTTATGTAACCTTTTGTGATGGTCTGTCTTACCCAATGTAATAGATGGAGAGGAAATATCTGGATGATATTTCTCATGCTCCAGTATTAATTTTCTAATCATTGAAATGTAGTCTTCCGTCTGTGCCGCAGTAAATCTAGCACGCTAACGAGACGGTGACCCCGTGGGTTTGCCCGCTGACAGCTGCTAGAATGCGCAGCCTCGAAGTGGCAACCCGGTGGGCAGAGCAGGTGAGCATGCAAGCGGATGTGGTGGTGATCGGCGCGGGCGCCGCCGGGTTGATGTGTGCCCTCACGGCGGGCTACGCGGGTCGGCGGGTGCTGGTACTCGACCATGCCAACAAGCCGGGCAAGAAGATCCTCATGTCGGGCGGGGGGCGCTGCAACTTCACCAACCTGGCCACCGGCCCGGCCAACTTCTTCTCTGCCAATCCGCACTTCTGCATTTCGGCGCTCAAGCGCTACCGCCCCGAGCACTTCGTCGAGCTGGTGGAGCGCCACGCCGTGGAGTACGTGGAGAAAGCGCCGGGCCAGCTGTTCTGCGCGCATTCGGCCAAGGAGCTGCTCGACGTGCTGCTCACCGAGTGCGAGTGGGCCGGGGTGGAGCTGCGCTTGAAGACGAGCGTGGAGCGCATCGAGAGAGCGGGAGAGGGCATGCGGCTGGCCACTTCGGCGGGCCGCATCGAAGCGGGCGCGGTGGTGATCGCTACGGGCGGACTCTCGATCCCCACCATGGGCGCTACCGGTTTCGGCTATGACATTGCCCGTCAGTTCGGCCTCGGCGTGACGCAGACGCGTCCGGCACTGGTGCCGTTCACCCTGACCTCTCAGTTGAAGGAGCGGGCGGCCGAGCTGGCCGGGGTGAGCTGCGACGTGGCGGTGAGCGCGCTACGCGACGGCCAGCGTCTGGGGCCGGGGCGGCAGCGGCGCTATCGTGAGCCTATGCTGTTCACCCACCGCGGCCTTTCCGGCCCCGGCATGCTGCAGATCTCCAGCTACTGGCAGCCCGGCGACGAACTGGAGATCGATCTGCTGCCCGGGCTCGGGATTGCCGACGCGCTTGCCGAGGCGCGCCAGACGACACCGCGGCGTCAGCTTTCCACCTGGCTGGGCGAGCACCTGCCGCGCCGCCTGGCCCAGGCGCTGGTGGAGTGGCACGGCGAAGACCCCACCCTGGCCGAGCTTTCCAATTCCCGCATCGAGGCCTGGCAGGCTCGCCTGGGGTCCTGGCGGCTCAAGCCCGCCGGCACCGAGGGCTGGCGTACCGCCGAGGTGACCCTGGGTGGCGTGGATACCGCGGCGATCTCGTCGAAGGACTTCAGCGTCGAGGGGCTGCCGCAGCTGCGCTTCATCGGTGAGGTGCTCGACGTGACCGGCGAGCTCGGCGGCTACAACTTCCAGTGGGCCTGGGCATCGGGCGTGGCCTGCGGGCTCTCGCTGTAGCAATTGCTGGGGGCGCGACAAAACCTTACCTAACGTAACCGGTCGCTTGCGGCAGCCTTGCTACGCTGGATAGACCTGTTCGTCTGGATGGTTCGTCACGGATGTGGCTCGTCACAGGAGTGCGCCATGCCCCCCTTAGCTCATGAGTTGGCCTCCCCCCAGCAGTTGGAAACGCCCGATACCCTTCACACCAAGGAGTGGCTGAGACGCTACCAGCGCATACGCCAGGCCTCCGAGCGGCTGTGCCAGCCGCTGTGTACCGAGGACTACGTGATCCAGAGCATGGATGACGTCAGCCCGCCGAAGTGGCATCTCGCCCACGTCACCTGGTTCTTCGAAGCGTTCCTTCTCGCTCCCTTTCAGCCCCGCTACCGACCTCTCGATCCCGTCTACGATCACCTCTTCAACTCCTATTACGAGACCCACGGCGTGCCCTTTCCGCGACCGCATCGCGGTACGCTGTCGCGTCCCACGGTGGCCGACGTCTACCGCTATCGAGCCCATGTCGACGCGGCCATGGCGGAGTTGCTCGAGTCGCCGCCGCCCGAGCATGCCGGGGAGATCGTTCGCCGCGTCGAGCTGGGGCTGCACCATGAGCAGCAGCACCAGGAACTGCTGCTCATGGACATCAAGCACATCCTGGCCCAGAACCCGCTGTGCCCGGCCTACCGCGACGACCTGGTATCACCACCGGAGGAGACCCCGGGCGATCTGGCCTGGCTCGAGCATGCCGCCGGCATTCGCGAGATCGGCCACGATCTGCAAACGGGCTTCGCCTATGACAACGAAGGGCCGGTGCATCGACAGTTTATCGAGGCGTTCCAACTGGCCAATCGGCCGGTGACCAACGCCGAGTTCCTGGCCTTCATCGAAGACGGCGGCTATGCCCGCCCTGAGCTGTGGCTCTCCGATGGCTGGCAGCAGGTCGGCCAGGCCGGCTGGCAGGCGCCGCTGTACTGGGTGAGACGCGAGGATGGCTGGTACCACTACACCCTGGGCGGGCTGCGGCCGCTCGATCCGCAGGCGCCGGCAGTGCACGTGAGCTTCTTCGAGGCCGATGCCTTTGCGCGTTGGGCCGGAGCGAGGCTGCCGAGCGAAGCGGAGTGGGAGGTGGCAGCCCGGGATGCGTCCATGGGCGGCAATTTCGTCGAGAGCGACCACCTGCAACCGGTGGCCGCGACGGCGCGGGGCAGTGCCGCGGCCCAGCTGTTCGGCGACGTGTGGGAGTGGACCGGCAGCGCCTATCGGCCCTATCCGGGATTTCGGGCGCTGCCCGGCACCCTGGGCGAGTACAACGGCAAGTTCATGTCGGGGCAGATGGTGCTGCGTGGGGGCTGCTGTGCCACGCCAAGCGATCACATTCGCCCGACGTACCGTAACTTCTTCCCGCCCCACGCCCGCTGGGCGTTCTCCGGTTTCCGCCTGGCCAGGGAGGCATGACATGAACCCATTCGTCACTTTTCACGATCAGCACTCGCCGGAGGCGGCGGGTTCGCTGAGCCAGGAACTGATGGTGGGGCTTGCCGCCACGCCGAAATACACCTCACCCAAGTTCTTCTACGATCGCCGCGGCTCGGAGCTGTTCGACGCCATCTGCGAGCAGCCCGAGTACTATCCCACCCGCACGGAAGAGGCGATCCTGCGTGCTGCCGTGGGGGAGATCGCCGAGGTGGTGGGGCGCGATGCGACCCTGATCGAGCTGGGCAGCGGCGCCAGCCGCAAGGTGCGACTGCTGCTCGAGGCACTGCATCCGGCGTGCTATCTGGGCGTGGACATATCGCGGGACTTTCTGCTCGACAGCACCCGCCGCCTGGCCGTCGACTACCCCTGGCTGGAGGTGCATGCGGCCTGCGCCGATTTCTCGCAGCCGATGCGCTGGCCCGAGGGGCTGTCGGGAGAGCGTCCGGTGGCGTTCTTTCCCGGTTCGAGCATCGGTAACTTCACTCCAGAAGAGGCCGAAGCATTCCTGGTGGGACTGGCGCAGCTGCTCCCGCCCGGAGGCGGGCTACTGATCGGTGTCGACCTGATCAAGGATCGGGCGATACTGGACGCCGCCTACAACGACGCCGCCGGCATCACGGCGGCCTTCAACCTCAACCTGCTGGAGCGGCTGCGCCGCGACTTCGATACCGAAGTGGATCCGTCGCGGTTTCACCATCTTGCTTTCTACAACGAAGCCGAATCGCGCATCGAAATGCATCTGGTGAGTCGGTGCGACCAGGCCATTCACGTGGCCGAGGAGCGCTTCTTCTTCGCCGAGGGCGAGAGCCTGCACACCGAAAACTCCTACAAGTACAGCGTGGCCGGGTTTCTCGAGTTGGCGGGGCGCGCCGGGTTCGAGCCGCGGGCGCATTGGACCGACCGCGATGCGCTGTTCTGCATCCACTATCTGGAGCGGGCGGCCGGATGGCGTCACCCGTAAACCGGGCTATGCTGCAAGCAGAACCATGCTGGAAGCCGAGGATCGCCCATGACCATGATTGCGATACAGGACTCTTCTCGGTCCGAAGCCTCTGCGTTTGCCGATCTCGTCGTCGATGAGGCCGTGCGTCAGGCCGAGGAGCGCGGCTGGCAGGCGGTGCGGCTCTCGGAGGTGGCACGCAACCTGGAGTTGCCGATGTCGGTGGTGCTGGAGCGCTTTCGCGACATGGACGCGGTAGCGAATGCCTGGTTCCAGCGCGGCTGGCGAGCCATGCTGGCGGAAAAGCCGGAAACCTTCGACGACTGGCCGGAGCGGGTGCGTATCGAGCACTGTCTGCAGGCCTGGTTCGATACCTTCGCCGCCCATCGCCGGGTTACCGTGCAGATGCTCCGGACCAAGGCGCATCTGCCGCATCCCCACACCTGGGTGCCGCTGGTGTTCGACCTGTCACGCACCGTTCAGTGGCTGCGCGAGGCAGCTCGCCTGGAAGCCCGTTACGGCACGCGTCGCGCTCAGCTGGAAGAGGTGGCCCTCACCAGCCTGTTCGTGGCGGCGCTGGCAGTGTGGGCGAGGGATACCAGCGAAGGGCAGCGCAAGACACGCCACTTCATCGACAAGCGCCTGAAGCGTGGCGAGAGCTGGATGCGATGGGTGCCGAGCGGGGCTAAAGGCCGACATAAGGCCGAAGCGCAGCTCTAGGCTCTGCCCGAAAACTGGCTGCGCTCGGCCATACGGCGTTAAAAATCAGCTCAAAGTACTCATTTACACACCGTAAACTCCGTCTTTTCGCTGATTTTTGCCTTGTCTGGCCTTCGCTCGCCGACTTTTCGTACAAAGCCTGAACCGCCTTTCGAAGTCGTGGGCGGTCAGCGAACCTTCCCGATCAGGTGCCTGGCTCGATGTAGCAGCAGGGCACCGGCGGCGGCTTGTCTGGTCAGCCGTATCAGCGTACGAGGATGGCGCAAGCCGGCGACCAGCAGGGCGCCGGCGGCCAGGTAGGCCACTCCCCGATAGTGTTTGAGAAAGGGCTTGAGGGAGCCCTCGAGACGCTGCCAGCCGGCATTGAGCCCCAAGGAACTCTGCTGCCAACGCTCCGCTTCCACCAGAAGGTCGATACGCTGCCGTTCGATAGTGGCGATGAGTTCGGCCTTGCGCTGGGCACGGCTCGCGGCAGCGGGCAGGGATTTCTCAACGGCGCGGCGTGTCACGCGGCTCCTCCATCAGGTGACGGTCCAGCGCGAGCTGAGCCAGTGTCTCCTTGAGCAGGGTATGGCGGCGCGCCAGGCGCATCCCCCAGAGTGCCAGGCCGATGCCGCTGCCCAGCAACACCAGCGCGCTGATGGCGATGGCGGCCAGCCGGTGGGTATCCCAGAACAGCACCACCACCAGCAGGGTCAGCATGCCCAGGCCCAGCAGCAGCAGTACCAGGCTGAGCCCAAGCAGCAGTAGCAGCGTGACGAGGCGGGCGCGCTCTTCTTCGAGTTCGAGAACGGCGAGACGCAGGCGCGTCTCACCTGTGGCCACCAGATTGGCCAGAATTCGCTTGGCGATGCTGAACAGGCGTTGTACCGGTCCTTCGCTTGCAGCCATCAACGACGTCCAATGAGCATGCCGATGACGACACCCACGGCGGCGCCGATGCCGATGCTGGTCCAGGGGTTCTCGTGCACGTAGCGGTCGCAGGCGTCGGCCTGTTGATGCACGGTGTCGCGCGCTTCGCCGTAGAGTCGCTCACCGCGGGCCTCGAGCCGGTCGCGTGTGTCTTTCAGCCGCTGTTCGGCGCGCTCGCGCAGTTCCTTGATGTTGCTGCGGGAATCGTCGGCGGTGGCGTGCACCAGCTCCTCGATGGTGCGGGTGAGCTGATGCAGGTCTTCCTTGAGTTGCCGAGTGGTTTCATCGGTATGCGGGGTGCGCGTTGCCATGACAGTCTTCCTCTGACGATGAATGACAGCCTCAGCATAGCACTCGCTGATATGAGTTCAACGCCGGCCCCTGTGGCAGGTCAGCGCACGCCACCGGCGCCGGTGAACAGCGGGTTGACGCTGAAACCGACGCTGATGCGATGGTTGCGGTGATCGTAATCGATCATGCTTTCGCCATAACCGTAGAAGTACTGAACATGGCCGCGGATGTTGCCGAACAGGGGCCAGGAGTAGTCCACCTGAGTGCCCATGTTGCCGGGGCTGGGATTGCCGCGCACCATGACGCTGGCCTCTTGGTCGCCGTTGAAGCGGCGTGCCACGGTCACGTCGCCATAGCCCCAGTAGCGGTCGATGTCGGGGTTGTCGTCGTCGCCGTCGGACTCGGGAATGCGCCAGTGGGGTGCCACTGCCACCGCCCAGTCGCCGCGCTGGAAGATGCTCTCCAGGTAGATGCGGTTCCAGCTGCGCGAGAGCGGCATCGAGCGTCCGTTGGAGAGGTGGTTGAAGGCCACCCGGTTGCGTGTGTTGGTCCAACCCAGGAAGCGCCAGGTATTGTCGAAATCGACGAACACCTCGGGCTCATAGTTGGTCTCGCGGAAGGGCGAGGAGGCATCGGTATTGTAGGCCTGCCACCAGCTGCGCTGGGTATAGGCGAAGTAAAGATCCCCCGTGGTGCCCAGCACGTCCTCGAGCAGGTTGACCTTGGCACTGAACTGGAATTTCACCTCGAGATCGTTCGGGCTGCCGTCGGCATAGACGTCGCGAAACGCTCCCTGGTTGGGATGCGTGGTATAACTCAGCGGAAACAGGTAATTTCGCCGGTGCATGGTGATGGCCAGCGGGTTGCGCGTCGACTCCCGCTCCAGCTGCCGACGCTGGGCAATCTCTTCCAGCACGGGGTCGTCCACCTCGGCATAGAGAGGGTCGTCCTCGGGCGGCAGGGCGTCGAGCTGAAGTCGCAATGCCTCCAGCTCGCCGCTCAACGCTTCGATGCGAGATTCGAGCGCTTGCCGCTGGGCGTCGACCTCGCCCATGGCGAAGGCGGGCATCAGCCCTAGCACGGCGGCGCTGGCGAAAAGAAGGGAACGGATGGTCATGAAGGAACTCGAAGCGAGGCATTGAGATTCCGTTTCTACCATGTCGCCTTGGCAAGTCAACTGCCAGTGCCGCTATTGTCATGTTATTGCACCAAGCCGAGCCTCGTTCTGACGAGGATCGCTGCTACGAGGAATTTCGTGAACGTCACGCTTTACTCCGCTGCCGGTATCCTCCGACGTGCCAGTCAGGCGCTGTGCCTGCTGATCTGCTGTTGGATTCTGTTGACGACATCGGCACAGGCGGAAGATGCCCTGCCCGAGCGCCAGGCGGTGGAAGAGCGCCTGGTCGATCTGCGTCCCGAAGAGGGGGAGAGCCTGAGCGAGGCCGAGCAGCGCGATGTCGAGGCTCTGGAGGCGACGCTGCGTGCCCTGGAGCAGCTGCAGGGGATCGAGGAGCGAATCGAGGGGCTGGAGCAGCGGTTGGAAAGCGCACCTGCCGAACTGCTGCGCCTGGAACGGGAACTGCTGCAGGAAGAGGAGGCGGAGCTCGACCGCTCGATTGCCGAGCTCGACGATACGCCGCTGGACGAGCTGGAGTACCGTCAGCAGGAGGCGGTGTTCGAACTGCAGCAGCTGCAGGACCGCCTGGCCGACGTCAACTCCCAGCTGCTGGCGGCCCAGACGCTGCCGGAGCGGGCCCAGCAGGCCATTGCCGAGGCGATGCAGACCGCCGAGCGGACCCGGCGTGCGCTGGATACGCTGGAGGCGCAGGGTGTCAGCGAGGACTCGCCCCGGCTGTGGCAGCTACAGGTGGAGCGGCGCCTTGCCGAGCGTACGCTGCGGCTGCGTCAGCGCGAGCTGGGCAGCAACACCCGCCTGCGGGAGCTGACCCAGCAGCGACGCGACCTGCTCACCCAGCAGGTCACGCGCAAGGAGTCGGAGCTGGCCCTGTTGCAGGGGGTGATCGACCGCCAACGGCGCATCGCCTCGGAGCAGGCGATTGCCGATGCCGCACGCGACGACCCGCTGCTCGAGGCCGGACACCCGGTGCTGGAGCGCGCTCAGCACGTCAACCGCGAGCTCAGCCTCGAACTGCTGCGGGCCAACGACCGTCACAACGGTCTGGTACGCGAGAGCCTGGCCATACGCAGTCAGCTCGATCACGTACGTCAGCTGCAGCGCAGCTTGAACGAGCAGATAGAAGCCATTCGCGGCAGTTTGCTGCTGTCGCGCATTTTGCGCGAGCAGCGCCGCTCCCTGCCGCAGGTCGATCCCGGGCGCAGCCTGCAGGATGAAATCGCCGACCTGCGCCTGCGCCAGTTCGACCTGGTGCGCCAGCGCGATGCCTTGCGCCAGAGCGAGCGGCTGGCCAATCAGCGTCTCGAGGAGGCCGGCGTCGAGGTCACTCAGGGACTGGTGGAGTCCCTCCAGGGGCTCTACCACTCGCGCCGTCAGCTCGTCGATCAGCTCGAGCAGACCTATGGCAGCCTGCTCAGCGCGGCCATCGAGCTGCAGCTCAATCAGCAGCAACTGCTGGAAACCACCCGGGAACTGCGCACCACCATCGATGAGCAGCTGTTCTGGATCGCCAATACCCGGCCGTTGGACCTGGCCTGGTTCCGTCAGCTGCCGGCCAATGTGACCGAAGAGCTGCAGCGTGGCGAATGGCGCGGCGTGCTGCCGGTGCACTGGCGCATGCCGGGAGCCGAGGCCCTGTCGGGAGCGCCGCTGGTGCTCGTGGCGGCCTTGCTGCTGGGGCTGCGCCGCCGCATTCAGCGTCGTCTGGCCATGCTGCACGAGCAGATCGGTCGGCTGCGCAGCGATTCCCAGGCGCACACGCCCCAGGCGATCGGTCTCAATGCCTTGCTGGCGCTTCCCGGCCCGTTGACGCTGGCCGGCATCGGCATCTCGCTTGCGAGCATCGGCACGGGAATCGCCTCGGGCCTGGGCCAGGCGTTCCTGCATCTGTCGCTGGCCTGGGGCTTCATTGCCTGGTCGCGTCGCCTACTGGTACGCGATGGCGTGGCGACCAAGCACTTCTACTGGCCTTCGGGCTATGTGGCGCGGCTGCGCTGGCTGTTGGGCTGGCTCGTGGTGGCCCTGGTGCCGGTGCTGCTGGTTTCCACCCTGGCACTGGATGGCGAGATCGATCTCTCGTCGCGGCCCATTGCCCTGCTGCTGCTGCTTGTTGGCCTGCTGGCCATGAGCGTGCTGCTGGCCAGACTGATCATGGCCCACACCCCGTTCTTCGGCGTCAAGCTGTTCCGCCTGGTGCTGGGCCTGCTGATGGCCGGTGTGCCGCTGGTGCTGGCGGGACTGATCGTGTCGGGTTACGAATATACCGCCCTGAGCCTGATCGGGCGCTTCGTCATCACCCTCTATCTGCTGGCGATGTGGATCCTGGTCGAGGCCACGGTAGTGCGCGGCCTGGCGGTGGCGGCACGCCGGCTGGCGTTCAAGCGTGCGCTGATGCGACGCCGTGCCCAGGCCCAGGAGGGCGCAGAAGGCGGGCTCGAAGTGGTCGAGGAGCCGCCGCTGGACATGGAGCAGATCAATCAGCAGTCGCTGCGTCTCTCCAAGCTGATCCTGCTGCTCGGCTTCGCCGTGCTGCTCTACCTGGTATGGTCCGACCTGCTGACGGTGCTGGGTTACCTCAATGAGATCGCCATCTGGGAAGCCAGCGAAGGCGTCGGCGCCGAGCTCGTCACCAGTGCGCTGTCGGTGGCCGACATCTTCGCCGCTCTGCTGATCTTCGTGCTGACCCTGGTGATGGCGCGCAACCTGCCGGGCCTGCTCGAAGTGATGGTGCTGTCGCGGCTGGAGCTCAAGCAGGGCAGCGCCTACGCCATCTCGGCGCTGCTCTCCTACACCATCGTCGGCACCGGGTTGGTCGTTGCCCTGGCCACCCTCGGGGTGGCCTGGAGCCAGCTGCAGTGGCTGGTGGCGGCGCTGGGGGTGGGGCTGGGCTTCGGTTTGCAGGAGATCTTCGCCAACTTCGTCTCGGGTCTGATCATCCTGTTCGAACGTCCCATGCGTATCGGCGACACCATCACCCTGGGCAACCTCACCGGCACGGTGAGCCGGATCCGGATTCGTGCCACCACGGTGACCGACTTCGACCGCAAGGAGATCATCATCCCCAACAAGACCTTCGTCACCGATCAACTGATCAACTGGTCGCTGTCGGATACGGTCACCCGGGTGGTGCTCACCTTTGGTGTCTCCTACGGCTCCGACCAGCGCCTGGTGCACCGGCTGCTGCGTCAGGCGGCGGACGAGAACCCGCGGGTGCTGGGCGATCCCGAGCCGCAGGTGTTCTTCATGAACTACGGCGAGAGCACTCTCAACTTCGAGCTGCGCATCTTCGTCAACGCGCTGGGCGACCGACTCTACGCCACCGACGAGATCAACTGCCGGGTGGGGGAGCTGTTCGCCGAGCACGGTATCGACATCGCCTTCAACCAGCTCGACGTGTGGCTGCACCGGGCGGACGGCGAGGCGCGGAAGGTGCAGAGCCAGGCGCCGGGACAAAGCCTGACCTCTCACCATCCGCCGCCCGGTGCGGGGGGCGACCCGGGCGACATCGAGATCGGCGACGGCGGCAGCGACGGTGGAGATGGCGGACGCTGAGCAACGCCGTCACTGCTTGACGGCGTGTAGCAGGAACTCGCGGTTACCGTCGCCGCCGGCCAGCGGGCTCTCCTGCCAGTGGCGAACGTCGAGCCCGTGCTCGGTGCAGCAGGCGCGAACGGCGGCTTCCACCTCGCCATAGTGGGCCGGGTCGGAGACGATGCCGCGTGAATTGACCCCGCCCGGGCCCACCTCGAACTGCGGCTTGACCAGGCTCAGCAGTGCACCGCCGGGGCGTAGCAGCTGGGCGATCTGGGGCAGGATCAGCGTCTGCGAAATGAACGAGACGTCCATCACGACGATATTGGGGGCCGTGGCGCCCTGGGCGGCGAGGGCGCCTTGCAGGCGCGGCTCGTCGTGCATGGCCCGCGCATTGAGCCCCTCCAGGCAGGTCACGCGAGGGTCGCCCCGCAGCTCCGGGTCGAGCTGGCCGTGGCCCACTTCGATACCGATCACATGGCGCGCGCCGAAGGCCAGGGCACAGTCGGTGAAGCCGCCGGTGGACTGCCCCACGTCGAGCACCAGTCGGTCCGTCAGGTCTAGCTCCAGCGCTGCGACCAGCGCTTCCAGCTTCAGCCCCGCCCGTGAGACGTAGCGCTCCTCGGGGTCTTCGGTCACCGCCAGGCGCACCCCCTCGGGCAGCTTCTCACCGGGCTTGCTGAGTATTTTTCCGCTCTCCGCCAGGCTGACCCGGCCGTGGCGGATCAGCCGCTGGGCGCGGGTTCGCGAGCGGGCCAGGCCCTGGGAAACGAGCAGCTGATCGAGGCGGGGCATGCAAAAGTTCCTCATGCGGCAAGAGTGGCAGCCAGAAGCGGGGCCGCCATTATGGCATAATCGTTTAGTTAGCCAGTTAACAGAAGGGAGCCGCGTGGAGCGAAGCGAAGGAACGGCACTGGCCAGGTCGCTGGCCATCGGGGCGCTGGGCGGGCTGATTTTCCACCTCATCGGTATGCCGCTGGCGTGGATGCTGGGGCCGCTGACGGCCAACCTGATCGCGTCGGCGAAGGGCGGCGACGTGCGCGTGCCCGAACCGCTGCGCGAGGCCTTTATCGGCGTGCTCGGCCTGGTGCTGGGCAGTCAGGTGACGCCACAGCTGGCTCAGCGGGTGCTGGACTGGCCGCTTTCCGCAGTGCTGCTGCTGCTCGGCGTGGCCGCTTCCACGGCGGCGGCCGCCGCCTGGTACCGTCGCTGCGGCTTCGATTCGGTGAGCGCCTGGTTCGCCTCGGCGCCCGGCGCGATGACGGCAATGATCCTGATGGGGGAGAAGTGCGGCGGCGATCCGCGGCGTATCGCCATCGCTCAGTCGCTGCGCATCGTGCTGGTGATCATGATCCTGCCGCCGCTGTTCTGGGCCTATGAAGGTGGCGCAGCGCCGCAGGCAGCGGAGATCGAGAACGGCTTTGCCTCCGCCTGGATGCTGCTGGCCCTGCCGCTGCTGTTTCCCCTGGGGCGTCGGTTGCGCCTGCCCAGCCACACGCTGCTCGCTCCGCTGCTCTTCGCCGGCCTGCTCTCCGGCTTCGACATTGCCAGCCTGCGCCTGCCGGACTGGGGTATGAACGTCATGCTGTGGGTACTCGGCTGTGCCATCGGCTCGCGCTTTCGCGGGCTCTCTTCCGCCAGGCTGGGACGCTATCTGTTCGAAGCCTTCATCGCCACGCTGCTGGCGCTGGCAGTGCTGGCGGGCTTCGCCGAACTGATCCATCGCCTGGTCGACGTGCCCCGCGACGTGGCGCTGCTGGCGCTGGCCCCCGGCGGTATCGGCGAGATGGCGATACTCGCCGTGGCGCTGGATCTCGACCCAGTCTTCGTCGCCTTTCATCACCTGCTGCGCATGGTGGCGCTGATGCTCTTCGCGCCGTTCTGGGCGCGCTGGTTGCTGCGTACACGTTGAATTTCAATGTCATGATACCCATTCAGGAACTTCACAGGGACGCTCCATCCAATGAGCAGGAACGAATGAATGCTTGAGCAGGCGCTGGTGCAGTTACTGCTGTTGCTTGGTGCAACGGTATTGGTCGTGCTGGTCTTTCAGCGCTTCAGGATCCCACCTAGCCTGGGATATCTGCTCGTCGGCGTAATGCTGGGCGCCCATACGGCCGGCCCGGTAATCGACAACGACTACATCGACGTCATCGCCGAGTTCGGCATCGTGTTTCTGCTCTTCACCATCGGCCTCAGCTTTTCCCTGCCGCAGATCTATGCGCTGCGCCATACCATTCTTGGATTGGGTACGGCACAGGTGGCGTTGACTACTCTGGTGGTGGCAATGATCGCATGGTGGCTGGGGTTGCCCGGGCCGGCGGCGTTCGTCGTCGGAGCGGTGTTCGCCCAGTCATCTACCTCCATCATCTCCAAGCAGCTGCTGGAGCAGGGTGAAAGCCAGGCGCGACATGGGCGGCTCGGCACTACCATGTCCGTCTTCCAAGACATTACTGCCGTTCCTTTCGTGGTAATCATCCCGGTGTTGGGTGTGGCTGCCATGCATGAGGTGGCAGGGGCGCTAGGGATGGCTCTGGCCAAGGCCTTCCTCGCGTTCGTGATCGTGCTGTTGTCGGGAAGATATCTGCTGCGTCCTCTGTTTCACCTGGTAGCCGAACGGCGCTCAGCGGAGCTGTTCACCCTCACGGTATTGTTCGTCTCTCTGGTATCCGCCTGGACCACCAAGACGCTCGGGCTGTCCATGGCGTTCGGCGCCTTTCTTGCCGGCATGGTGCTCGGTGACACGGAGTTCCGCCATCAGGTCGAGTCCACCATTCGTCCGTTCCGCGACGTATTGCTTGGGCTCTTCTTCGTCAGCATCGGTATGCTGGTCGAGCCCGCTCTGTTACCCGATATCTGGCTCGAAGCGCTGCTGGGAGCGCTGGGGCTGCTGGGCATAAAGGTGGTGCTGGTCACGCTGATAGTACGTTTCTCGGGGGTCGATCCCCAGACGGCGTTTCGTACCGGGCTGGTGCTGGCCGTCGGCGGTGAGTTCGGCTTCGCGCTGCTGGCCATTGGCCTGGATGGCAACATCATCGCCAGCCGGCCGGCACAGATCGTGCTGAACTCGGTACTGTTCTCGATGATCCTGGCGCCACTGCTGATTCGCTTCAATCAACCTTTGGCGCTGTGGGCATTCGGCCGCTCAAGAGGCCGAGCGAAACCGGCTGGCGACGTACCGACGCCGTCCGAGCCCACCGAGAGCCAGGGGCATGTGGTGATTTGCGGCTTTGGCCGTACCGGCCAGACGGTGAGCCGTTTTCTCGAAAGCGAAGGCTTCGACTACCTGGCGCTGGATATGGATCCGGCCATCGTGAGGGAGGCGCGGCTGGCGGGGCAGCAGGTGTTCTATGGCGACTCATCGGACCTTACCGTGCTGGAAAACGTCGGTGTGGAGCGTGCGGCGCTACTGGTCATCAGCCATGACGACAGGCCGGCGGCGCTGACGACGCTGCGCAATGCCAAGCGCCTGAATCCCGAGCTGGCGGCAGTGGTTCGTACGCGGGACCAACAGCATGTGGAGGAGCTGCGCAAGGCAGGTGCCACCGAGGTCATACCCGAGACACTGGAGGCGAGCATGCTGCTGACTTCCCATGCGCTGCAGTCGCTGGGCGTGCCCCTGTACCGGGTGGCACTGCGGCTGCAGGAGCAGCGCAGCAGCCACTACAGAATGCTCAGGGAGCTGTTTCGCGGTACGCTGGACAGCATCAAACCGGAGGCATCGGAGCAGGAGCGATTGCACTCGGTGCTGATGTCCGAGGGCTCACCGGCAATTGGCCAGAGCCTCTCGGAGCTTGATACCGAGCGGGACGATGTCTCCGTCACGGCACTTGTACGTGATGATAAGCGTGAGCGCTATCCGGGCGGTGCCACCGAAGTCCAGATCAACGACGTGCTGGTACTGTTGGGCTCGCAGGACAATCTCGAGCGGGTGGAACGGCGCCTCACCGGCTCCGGTCAGCCACCCGAGTAGCGCTCAGTCGAGCGGGTGCTCCTTGCTCAGGGCCTTGATATGTTCCGTCAGCCCCAGCGCCTTGGACACCTCGATTTCCAGCGCAATGCCCGTGTCGAGACTCTCGTCGAGCTTGCCCGCCGTGCTCACGGCGTTCAGTACATCCTCTGAACGGCGGGCTTCCACCAGAATGAGAATCACGCTGCGAGACGCCATGAATTCCAGGCCGAAGAAGGTCAACTGCGGCTTGAGCCCCTGGCCTTGGGCGTTGTTGATGATGGTAGCCCCGGTGGCGCCTGCTTCCCGTGCGGCAGTCAGAACGGTATCGGTCCGGTCCTGATCGACGAAAACCATCAATAACTTGAAATCCATTCGAACTTCCTCGAAGCGAGCCTCACATTGAGATACTGCCATTCTGGCAGAGCTCCGCAGCATTGTCCTGATATGGGTCAAGTGCCAGGGTTCAGGTGGCCGCTATCGGCCTGCAGATCGGCGGCGGGCACCCGGTTCGCGCCCCAGCTGCGGTGCACGTAGCCGGTGACCCGGTTGAGCTCCTCCTGGGTGACGTTGGCCAGCTCGCCGCGCTCCAGCGGATCGTAGTGGAAGATGTAGAGCCGCGAGGCGAACTGCTCAAAGGGCAGGGAGGCCTCGCCGAAGCGCTCGCCGTTACCCGCCGTACTGACTCTTACGCCATCGCCCCAGTCCTGGCCGCTGTCGTTGTTGGGATTGAAGAAGTAGACCCGCATCACCTCCGTGGGATCGAGGGAGACGCGCAGGATGGTGATGGCGTGCCAGCCGATGAAGCGTGCCGCGCTGTCGGTCACGGCGATGCCGGCGGGCTGCGGGTGGATGAGCGGTTGGTTGCCGTTGTAGTAGGGGTGATAGCTGGCATAGAAGTGGCGCAGGAAGACGTCCAGCTCGTGCAGCTGGCCGCTGGCCACGTCCACGTTGATACGAAAGCCGCGCCCGGACCACCAGCCGTGGAATTCGGGGTTGACCCAGCGGTGCGGGTCGCCCTCGCGGCCGATGCAGCGCCGGCCCATCTCGGCATAGATGCGGTCCAGGTGCGGTACCACGATCAGCGACACCGGGTCGAGGTCCATCGGCAGGCTCTGGGCCACGCCGCCGCTGCTCTCCATCGAGGAGATCGGCTGGCCTTCGAAGTGCATCACGATCTCGTCGTCGCGCGCGGCCCAGGCCACCATCTGCAGCAGATAGTCGGGGTCGTTGTAGGCCCACATCGAGAGCGCCCTGGCCGACTGACAGGTCGGATTGTTGCCCTGGCCCACGCCCAGCGGTAGGCCCAGCATACACAGCACCCCCTCGAGCAGGCGGGCACGCGGCGACACCGCATCACCGTATGCCAGGTTGAGGCGCGCCTGGGACCACTCGGAGAGCGGCAGCCCCAACTGGCGCCACATGGCGGGCGCCACGGGGGGCTGATAGAGAATGCCGCGTTCCAGCATCAACGCCAGGCCGTACACCGCCTGGGGTGTGGCCGGGTGCACGGCGCTGCGGATCAGCGCGTGGGCCAGTTCGCGATAGCACAGCAGGCAGTCGCGGCCGGTGGAGGAGAGCCCCAGGGCCTCGGTGATGAGATGGTCGCCGTGGTCGAGCAGGTGGCGCAGCAGCACCGGGTGGTAGGGGGACACCAGCCCGGTGTCGTGCATGGCGCGGGCGAAGCCGGTGGCCTCTCCCTGCAAGGCGGCGTTGTCCATGCTGGCCAGGCGCTGACGATAGACCTCGAGGCCGGGGTCTTCGCGGCAGGCGCGGGTAGGGCCATACAGTGAACTCACCAGGCGGTCGGCGCCCTGGCCGCTGGTTCCCAGGTCGATGGCGGGGTCGGCCTGGCAGATGGCGATCTGGGTGATCATCTGCTTGACCGCCTCCACTTGGATCGGGCGCTGTTGCAGGATCCGCCAGATCTCCTCGATCAGCTGATCGATGATGTGCTCGTAGCCGATACGCTCGGCAAGGTGATGGAACAGGTATCGCGGAATCCGCGCCAGGCGCCCCTGGGTTTCCCGCTCTGCCTCGCTGGGGGCGCTGAACAGCAGCCAGAGGTTGAGCGCCATCACCTGGGTCAGGTAGTGGTGAGCCTGCTCGGCGGATACCAGCGGGTGCAGGTAGTCGCCCATGGCCACCGCCAGCAGCCGCAGCTCGCTCAAGGCCTCGATCACCACCGTGTTGGCATCGGGGCTCTTGAGCGAATAGGTGGTCAGAGAAGGGAGCAGATACTGCGGCGAGTCCCAGTCGGAGCCGAGAAACACGCCGGCCTCTTCCAATGCCCTGGCGCGTACCTCCAGGGCGGCGGCGCCACCGGGGTGGAGCAGCACGCGGCGTGCCGTATCCAGCACGCGTGGAAGTTTGCCCGGCTTGGCGAAGTCGCGGGCCTCACCGAGCATGGCGGTCGCCTCGTCGAGGTTGGCCAGCAATCTGGGCAGCTTCTCCTCGTCCGCTGGCGGGGTGCCCTCGTGCATGTGCCGGTTCGTGGTCACGCCGACTCCTTGTGATCGAGCTGTCGTGCCATGACGCCTTGATCAAACGTAGAAATCAAGCTCTTCCTGGTGCTTGAGCAGCTCCCGCAGGCGATTCGGATCATCGCCCTTGAAGTAGATCAGGCCCCAGTGGGTACCGAAGGCGGTGCGCTTGGTCACGGTTTCTTCCATGGGCGGCGTGAGTTCGTGGGACTCGAAGTAGGGGTCGTCTTCCACCTCTTCGGGGATCTCCAGGCGACTGACCACGCGACGCCGTGGATAAACGCCGAAGCAGCCGGCATAGCACTTGGCGTCCTCGACTTCGCGGGGGAAGAAGGCCGCGACCTCCTCGGCGGTGCTCTTGGGGTCGAACACCAGCATGCTGGCCTGGTAGGCATTGAAGCCGTAGACCCGTTCGAGCAGCTCGAACACCTTGAAGCCCGGGGGACGATAGGCCACCTCGCCGAAGTACATCTCGCCGTCGCTGGTGACGAAGTACTCGGGGTGGATCAGGCCGAAATCGATATCGAAGGCCTTGATCAGCTTCTCGATCTGAGCGGTGATCTGGGGTCGGTAGCGTTCCAGCTCCGGCGAGGCGGGCACGAAGACCGAATAGCCCAGGGTGACGTATTCCGAGATGTTGAGAAAGGCAATCTTGCCGTCATGGATCCACGCCTCCACGGCGAACTCCCAGCCGTCCAGATGCGATTCCATCAGCACCGGAAACTCTTCGTCGGGAATGGTATCGACCTCATCAGGGGTGCGGATCACCCGGTGCCCCAGGCAGCCGGCCTTGTCGAAGGCCTTGAGGTGGATGGGGTCGTTGGGGTCGCCGTCCAGCTTGAGCAGGGTCTGGTTGACGCGCTTGAGAAAGCGGATGACGTCGCCCTTGTCGTGGGCTTCCTCGAAGATACCCACGCGAATGCCGCCAAGCTGGGCGCGGCGTTTCATCAGCGCCTTGTCGCGCAGCAGCAGCGACTGGCCGTAGAGCCGTGGGTTGTCGAGCAGCACCGAGTTGATGGCGCCGGCCCATTCGACGGTTTCCTCGAACAGCGGGATCGCCACGTCGACCCCCATCTCCTTCAGGGTCTCGGCAATTTCCAGCGAGCGGTCGTTGAGTCGTTCGAAGTTCCATGGCACATGAGGGATGCCGTGCTTCTGGCAGTACTCTTCGGCCCATTCCGGCGCCACCACGATGTAGCGACGGTCGAAGTTCTCGGCCGCCTCGACGGCATTCAGACTCCAGCCGAGCAGTGCGATGTAGCCCTTGTCGGGATTCTTGTCCATGGAGCGTCTCCTCAGGTGTGTGTACATCTCCTCATCGTTCCCTTGCTTCTTTCACCCTAGCCGATTTAGCTCCCCACTCACAGCCCGGACCGCAGCCCATGCCGGCCTCGAGCGACGGTCCTTGCTCGCCTCCGGTGCCGCTGGTATAGTGCACGCGCACTCGGCAAGCCATTGATGCAGGCCGGGTTCGATGCCCTCAATGGCATCGTGTCGTGGTGGCCCCGTCGGTCCTCCCGCAACGCTAAACCGCAAACCCCGCCAGGCCCGGAAGGGAGCAACGGTAGTGGTGGTCGCGTGTGCCGGGATGTGGCTGTCGGGGCCGCCTCCATTTCGGCCCCTGGGTACCGGGTGCAGCCTCGTGTCTCTCAGCTCAGCACGCTTCGATGTTAGACCTTGGTCTATTTAGACTTTGGTGTTAATATGCAGTGCAGCAAAACGCTTGCGAGAGGATGTGCACCATGCAGATCGACGCCACGCCCAACGCCGGTATACAGCGCAGCCTGCGCCAGTGCCTGTCGAACGCTGCCTTTCTGCTCTACCAGCAGGGTCACGTGCTGGAGACCATCACCATCCCCTTTCGCGGACTCGATAGCCGCGCGCTGCGCCAGATGCGCGAAGCCTCTCAGGAGTGGCCTGCCTGTCAGCGGGTGCTGGAGAGCAGCGAAGCTGCCGTCTACAACGAACACGGCCGCTTCGTGCTGAGCGCCATGGGCCGCGAGCTGCTGTTCGACATGTTCGGCCAGGGTGCGGCGGACTGCGCCTGAGCCCGACAGCAACGAGCAATGCAACGAACGAACGAACGAGCGGGGAGGCCAATGGCCTCCCCGCTGCGTTTTGCCCCCTAGTTAGGATTCGTCTCCCATGCTCCTGGCCATATCCGACCAGCGATGGATGAACAGCGCGTAGGTGGTCAGCACGTGGCGAATCGAGTCGATCTCGACGCACTCGTCGACACCGTGGATGCGCTGGGCCACCGGCCCGTAGCAGGTGCCATTGATCGCGCCGCTGACGTGGAAGGCGCGCAGGTCGGTTGTGCAGGTGGAGAGATAGGTGGCCGGCGGCTCGCCGAGCAGATCCTGATGACAGCGCGAAAGCAGCACGATGCCCGGCGCCTCGAGGTCGACCAGGTGACCTTCGGAGCGGAAGCCGTGAAACTCCACCCGGGGGGCGGGGCCGGCATCGGCAAGTTCGGCGTGGCGCGTCGCCACGCAGTGGCGCACACGCTCCATCACCTCATCGGGCGTCATGCCCGGCGGAAAGCCCACGCGGCCTTCGAGACTGGCATGGGCGGGCACGCTGGAGGCCCAATTGCCGCCCTCGATCTTGCCGATGCTGAGGTTGAAAGGGCTGTCGAGGGCATCGTAGGGCGCCTGGCGCGGCAGGCCGTTGATCTCGGCCTCCAGCGCCTTGAACGCGGGCAGATACTCGACCAGGGTCTCGATGGCGTTGCGTCCGGCACGGGTGTCGAGCACGTGGGCCGGCACTCCGTCGAGGCGCATGCGGAACCACAGTACGCCGACCTGGCCGGCATAGATCCGGGCGCCGAAGGGCTCGGGAATCAGCACGAAGTCGCCGCTGAAGCCTTGGTGCAGGCAGGCCAGAGCGCCGTTGCCGGTGCACTCCTCCTCGATCACCGTCTGCAGGGTCAGGGGGAAGTCGATGGAGATTCCGGCCTGGCGTACCGCCTGCACGGCCATCACCATGGCGGCGATGCCGGCCTTCATGTCACCGGCGCCGCGCCCGTAGAGCCAGCCGTCCTTTTCCCATGGCTCCCAGGGTGGGCGGGTCCACATGTCGGTGGGTTCGGCAGGCACCACGTCGAGGTGGCCGTTGAACACCAGATGCGGTCCCGGAGCCTCGGCGTTGAGCTGGGCCGCCAGGTTGTAGCGTCCGGCGCAGTCCCATTCGGTAGGGACGCGGTGGGCATGCGCGGCGAAACCGGGGGCGTCCAGAGGTACCCGGGTAACCGGCAGTTCGAGGCGTTCGAACCAGCGCTCCATGGTCTCCAGCGCGCCGTGCTCACGGCCCAGCACACTGTAGCTGCGCACCAGATCGCGGGTCAGCGCCAGGGTGTCGTCCAGTAGCGCCTCGCAGCGTTCGACGATGCGCCGTTCGATCTCACTCAGCATCAGAGCCTCCCAGTCGGCGCTTGTCGTTGAAGTACTCCACTATATGGTATCCCGGCCCGGGGCATGGCAAGGTCAAGCGAACCATTCCGAAGAGGTGTCGTCATGCTGACCTTCCATAGCGAGTCGACCAAGCTGCGTCGCGCCAAGACCGAGCTCAACGAGGGGCTGCTCATGACGCCCTTCGAGTGTCCGGAGCGCGTCGACCTGGTGCTCGAGCGGGTTCGGGCAAGCGGGCTCGGCCCGGTGCAGGCCCCGACCCGCTTCGGTCTCGACCCGGTGCTGGCCGTGCACGATCGCGACTACGTCGAGTTCCTGGCCAGCTGCTGGGAGGAGTGGAAGGCGGCCGGCATGGCCGGCGAGGCGATCCCCAACATCTGGCCGTCCCGTTCGATGCCCGGCGTGCGGATACCCGAACACATCGAAGGGCGGCTCGGCCATTACGCCCAGACCGGCGAGACCTCGATCTGCGCCAACACCTTCGAGGCCGCCGAGGTCAGCAAGGACATTGCCCTGTCGGCGCTGAGCCACACGCTCGAGAGCGGCGAGCCGAGCTTCGGTCTGTGCCGTCCGCCGGGCCACCATGCGTCGTCGAATCAGTTCGGCGGCTACTGCTTCTTCAACAACGCGGCCATCGCCGCCGAGCAGGCCCTGAGGCACGGGCATTCGCGGGTGGCGGTGCTGGACATCGACTTTCACCACGGCAACGGCACCCAGGAGATCTTCTACGCCCGCGACGACGTGATCGTCGTATCGCTGCACGGCGACCCGCTGCACTGCTTTCCCTATTACCTGGGCCACGCCGACGAGACCGGCAGCGGCCGGGGCGAAGGCTTCAACGTCAACTATCCCATGCCACCCGGCACCGACTACGCGCGCTGGTCGGCGGCTCTCGACGAGGGGCTGGCGCGCATTCGTCAGGTCGGGGCCGAGCTGCTGGTCGTATCGCTGGGGGTGGACACTTTCGAGCACGACCCGATCAGCAGCTTCAAGCTGAGAAGCGATGACTACCCGGATGTCGGGCGCCGTCTGGCCGCACTGGGCCTGCCCACCGTCTTCCTGCTCGAAGGCGGCTACGCGGTGGAGGAGATCGGCATCAACGTGGTGAATGTTTTGAGCGGCTTCGACGCTGCCCTAGCCAGAGTCGAATAGAGCCGCCTAGAGCCGCCGTTCCAGTAGGCTGCCCAGCTCGGCATCGGTCAGCACCAGGGGGTTGGTCTTCATGCTGCCGCCCCGGGCGCCGGCGACCACGCGCTCGATGTCGTCTCGCTGCATGCCGTAGGCAGCGAGCCTCGGCATGTCGAGCCGCTGGGTCCATTCGCGCAGCGTTTCGACCAGGGCATCGCAGGCGTCGTCGTCGCTCAGCTCGCTTTTGCCGCTGACCAGGCGGCCGGCCTCGGCGTACTTGGCTAGGGCTGCTGCGTGCGGCGCACGTTGGCGCAGCGCCGCGACGTTGACCTCGGTGGCCTCGGCGACCAGGGTGCCGCACACCGTACCATGGGGAATCGGGAAGAAGGCGCCCAGCGGCGAGGCCAGCCCGTGTACCGAGCCCAGGCCCGCCTGGGCCAGGGCGATACCCGACATCAGCGAGGCGTAGGCGAGCTGGCCGTAGCCCTGGTCGGCCTCGGGATGATCCACCGTCCAGGCCGGCCAGAAGCCGCGACGGAACGCCTGCATGCCGGACCAGGCCAGAGCGTCGGTGGCGGGACTGGCATTGAGCGAGACGTAGGATTCGAGCAACTGGGTGAAGGCATCCATGCCGTTGGCGGCGATCTGCGCCTTGGGGCAGCCCGCCAGCAGCTCGGGGTCGACCAGCGCCACGGCGGCGACCAGCCGCTCATCGCGGAACGACTTCTTGAACCCGTCGGCGCCCTGTACGCTGAGCACGGCGTTCTTGGTCGCCTCGCTGCCGGTACCGGCGGTAGTGGGCACGGCGATCAGCGGTACTGCCGGGCCGCGATAGGGCAGGCCACGGCCGACGCCCTCGAGGTGATCCATCACCGAATTGCCGGGGCGCAGCAGGCCGGCCACCGCCTTGGCCGCATCCAGCACGCTGCCGCCGCCGATGGCGACCACGACGTCGATGGCGTGCCCCCGATGTTCGGCGACGATGGCGTCCACCCGCTGCGGCGAGGGCTCCCCCTCGACGGTGACGTGATGCCAGCTGGCGCCCTGTGCCTCGAGTGCTGCGACCAGCGCCTGCCAGCGTGGCGTGGCGACGAAGGAGCGCCTGCCCGTGACCACCAGCACGCTTGTGCCGTAGTCGGCGATCAGTCCTGGCAGCAATTGGATGCTGCCGGAGCCGAAGCGGATATCCGGCAGGCGGGCGATACGAAAGGCGTCGATACGTTCGGGAAAGGAAGCTGTCATGGCCGGCCCGCTATTCTAGTTGTTGGGGTGAAGCACACTATAAGCAGCGGCGAAACGCTGAACAAATCGCCGAGCGAGATGAAGCACAAGGCGCACGGAGCACAGTACCGAGCGAAGCGACAAACAACCGTAGGCTGGCCCCGAAGGGGTGAGAAACCGAAGGTTTCGAGTCAACCGGAGCATATGGGGTATATGTGAGGATTCCGCGCACCTCGCAACGCAGTGATTCGCTCGCGCAGGTATTTTGTTCAGTGTTTCCCTAGCGCCAGCGCTCGAGGAGCTGGTAATACCACATCCCCGCGGCCAGCAGCGGATTGCCCAGCGCGTCACCGAATGGCACCTTGAGGTGGCGGCAGGCGGCGAAGGTGTCGAACTCCTCCATGTGACCGGCAATCGCCTTGGCCATGATCTCGCCGACGATGTGCGAGGTCGCCACGCCGTGGCCCGAGTAGCCCTGGGCGTAGTAGACGGTGTCGGAGAGCTTGCCGAGCATGGGGATGCGATTGATCACGATGCCGGCCATGCCCTGCCAGGCGTAATCGATGGGCGTGCCCGCGAGCTGCGGAAAGGTGGCTTCCAGACGCGGGCGCAGCTCGGCGGCGATGTCGGGGGAGTCCTTGCCCGAGTAGTTGGCGCCGCCGCCGAACAGCAGCCGGCCGTCGGCGGTGAGACGGTAGTAGTCGAGTACGAAGCGGCAGTCGTACACCGCCAGATCCTGGGGGTTGATCGCTTCGGCCAGCCCACCCAGCGGCGCGGTGGTGACGATGCCCAGCGAGGCCGGAAACAGCCTGCCGCCCAGGCGGCGGCGCTCCAGGCGGTGATAGGCATTGCCGGCCAGCAGCACGCGGTCGGCGCGCAGCGTGCCGTGCGCCGTGATCACGGCCGGCGAGGGGCCATGGTTGATGCGCTCCACCGGGGAGCGCTCGAAGATCAGCGCCCCCAGGCTTGCGGCCACTCGCGCCTCGCCCAGGCATAGGTTGAGCGGGTGCAGGTGCAGGTTGTAGCGATTGAGCAGACCGCCATGATAGAGCTCGGTGCGGATGACGTCGCGTACCTGATGCGCATCGAGCAGCTCGACGTGCTCGCCCATGCCGCGGGCCTGACAGGCCTCGAAGTCGGCGCGTAGCGCCGTCATGTGCGAGGGCTTCCAGGCTGCCTGCAGATGACCGTGCTTCAGGTCGCAGGCAATGCCGTACTGCTCGACCCGTTGGCGAATGATGCGCTGGCCGCGCCAGCGCAGGTTCCAGACGAAGTCGTCGGCGGCCTCGCCCAGGGTGCGGCGCATTTGCTTGCGCATGGCAGCCTCGCCGGAGAGGCTGCCGGTCACCTGGCCGCCGTTGCGTCCGCTGGCGCCCCAGCCGATCTTGTTGGCCTCGACGATGGCTACCCGATAGCCGCGCTCGGCCAGTTCCACCGCCGTGGCCACGCCGGTGAAGCCGCCGCCGACGATGGCTACGTCGACCGTCACTTCGCCTTCCAGCCGAGGATAGTCCGACTCCTGGTGGATCGAGGCGGTGTAGTAGGAGGCGCAGCGCGGTTCGCTCATGATGACTCCATCGAAATGTCGAAAATACTCAACGCATGCTAACACAGCCAGCCTGGCGGACGAGCCCCCTGGGCGGTGCTTCGGCTGGCGTGCCGCGGGTCATTGCCGGGTGTGCTTTGCGCCCCAGGCATCAGCCGGTAGAATGGGAGTTTTCGCGTTCGGCTCGTTACCGGACACCTTCGTCGGGGCGCAGCAGGCCCTGCTCCGATCGGCTGCCCGCCAGCCCTGTTGCAAGGAATCCGTACTGCAATGAGCTACCAGGTTCTGGCCCGCAAATGGCGCCCGCGTACGTTCCATGAACTGGTCGGCCAGGAGCACGTCCAGCGTGCACTGGTCAATGCCCTGGATCAGGGGCGTTTGCATCATGCCTACCTGTTCACCGGGACACGCGGTGTCGGCAAGACAACGCTGGCAAGAATACTTGCCAAATGTCTCAACTGTACGGCCAAAGGGTATGGCGACGAAGGCATTACCTCCACCCCGTGCGGTCAGTGCGACAGCTGCCGTGCCATCGACGAAGGCCGCTTCGTCGATCTGATCGAAGTGGACGCCGCTTCGCGCACCAAGGTGGAGGATACCCGCGAGCTGCTCGACAACGTGCAGTACGCCCCCACGCAGGGCCGCTACAAGGTGTATCTCATCGACGAGGTGCACATGCTCTCCACCAGCAGTTTCAATGCGCTGCTCAAGACGCTGGAAGAGCCGCCGCCCCACGTCAAGTTCCTGCTTGCCACCACCGATCCGCAGAAGCTGCCGGCCACGGTACTGTCGCGCTGTCTGCAGTTCACCCTCAAGAACATGCCGCCGGAGCGTATCGTCACCCATCTGGCCAAGGTGCTCGAGGCCGAGGGCATCGGCTTCGAGGAGAGCGCGCTGTGGCTGCTGGGACGGGCCGCCGACGGCTCCATGCGCGATGCCATGAGCCTGACCGATCAGGCCATTGCCTTCGGTCAGGGCCAGGTGCGCCATGCCGACGTGGCCGCCATGCTGGGAACGCTCGACCACCGCCACGTGCTGGCGCTGGTCGAGGCGCTGGCGGATGTCGATGCGCCGCGGCTGCTGGTCGAGATCGCCCAGTTGGCGGAGCAGGGGCCGGATTTCGCCGCCGTGCTCGACGACCTGAGTGCGGTGCTGCACCGCCTGGCGGTAGCTCAGATGGTGCCCGCCGCCGTGGACAACGGCCACGGCGACCGCGACACGGTGCTGGCTCTGGCCGCGCGCTTCACCGCCGAGGACGTGCAGCTCTACTACCAGATCGGCATTCAGGGGCGCGGCGACATGGCTCACGCCCCCGATCTGCGCACGGCGCTGGAGATGACGCTGCTGCGCATGCTGGCATTCCGCCCCCAGGGCGTGCCGCAGCCGGCCAAGACCCCACTGCCGCTGCGCGGTGCCGAAAGCGGCGGCTCGTCCGCCGCGCCGGCGAGTGGCGCCGACGAGCCTGCCTCACCGGAGGGCGAGTCGGCTGGCGCGACACCGCGCCATCCCGAACCGGAGTCGGCATCCGAGCCGGCCCCGGCGATGAGGGCACCGTCGCCTGCTGCCGAGGCCGTGCGCCCGCCGGAGCCGCCCCCGCCTTGGGAGGAAGCGGCGCCGGAGCCGTCGCTTGATTCCGCCGCCCAGGCGACGGCCGAACCCGAGTTCACCGCGGAAGCGACCGTCGCGCCAAGGCCTGAACATGAGCCTGAGCCAGAACCGTTGCCCGAGTCCCGGTTTTCGCCGGAACCTGTGCCTGGGCCTGAACCGGAGCCTGTTCCGGAACCGGAGCTTGCTCACGCGCCCGCGCCTGAACCTGCCTTTGAGCCGCGCGCTGCCACCGTCTTGCCGCAGGAGTACGTGGGCAGGACAGCAGCACAGACAGAAGCGGCACAGACAGAAGAGAGCGACCTGGCCGTGCTCGACGAGCCCGAGCCGGCCGTCGGCGCCGCGTCCGCCGATGCCCCCGAGCTGCGCCCTGCGGTAGAGCGGGCGGCAGACGGCGAACTGCTCAGCCATGATCGCTGGTTGCTAGGCTTCGACGCCCTGGGGCTCGGCGGGTTGACCCGCAACCTGGCGGCCCACTGTGTGGTCGAAGCCGATGACGGCAGGCGCTTGACGCTGCGCCTCGATCCGTCTCAGGAGGCCATGAACGCAGAGATCCACGAACGTCGCGTGCAGGAGGCGCTGGCCGGCATCGGCATCGTACGCCAGCTCGCGATCGTGCCGGGGCCCTTGCCGACCGACATCGAGACGCCGCGCCAGCGTGCCGACCGGATTGCCGCCGAGCGTCACGCTGAGGCGGTGGCCGCCCTGCATCGCGACCCTCACGTCAGACAGCTGCAGGAAACCTTCGGTGCGCGCCTGATCGAGTCGAGCGTCAAGCCGGCCGAAGCGGCATCCAGGGCCTGAAAAGACAAGTTCACTTTGCCAAGCGAGAGGAACGACCATGATGAAAGGTGGAATGGGCAACCTGATGAAGCAGGCCCAGGAGATGCAGCAGAAAATGCAGCGTGTCCAGGAAGAGATCGCCAAGGCCGAGGTGACCGGTGAAGCCGGCGCCGGCATGGTCAAGGTGACCATGAACGGTCGACACGACGTGAGCAAGGTCGATATCGATCCCAGCGTCATGGAAGAGGACAAGGAGCTGCTCGAGGACCTGTTGGCCGCGGCGGTCAACGACGCGGTGCGCAAGGTCGAGGCCAGCTCGCGGGCCAAGATGGAAGAGGCCACGGCGGGGCTCAACCTGCCGCCTGGCTTCAAGATGCCTTTCTGACTCGACTGAAACCGGCTGAGCTCGGCCATGCGGCGTCACTCATCCTCTAGAGGTATCGAATGAGCTTCTCCCCCCTCGTCGAGAGACTGATGGAGTCGCTGCGTGTGCTGCCGGGCGTAGGCCCCAAGACCGCGCAGCGCATGGCGATGCATCTGCTCGAACGTGACCGCGATGGCGGGCGTCGTCTGGCCGGCGTGCTCGAGCAGGCCATCGAGCAGGTCGGCTACTGCCGGCGCTGCCGCACCCTCACCGAGGAGGAGGTCTGCGGCCTGTGTACCAGCAGCCGGCGCGACGACGCCCTGCTGTGCGTGGTAGAGTCGCCTGCCGACCAGCTCGCCATCGAGGAGGCGGGCGGCTACCGTGGCCGCTATTTCGTGCTCCACGGTCACCTTTCGCCGCTGGATGGCATCGGCCCAGAGGACCTGGGTCTCGACCAGCTCGAAGCGCGTATCGCCGAGGGCGGTATCGGCGAGGTGATCCTGGCCACCAATCCCACCGTGGAGGGCGAGGCTACGGCGCACTACATCGCTGCTCAGCTGTCACCCCATGGGGTGACGCTGTCGCGCCTGGCCTATGGTGTACCCATGGGTGGGGAACTCGAGTACGTCGATGGCGGTACTCTCAGTCGTGCCTTCAACGGCCGCCTGCCGTTTCGCGGCGATTGAAGTCGCTGCCTTTTCCTGTTGCCGGATGACCGCATGACCCTGACCCCCGAGATACGCTGGATCGACACCCCCGAGGCGCTGGATGCCGCCTGCGCCGAGGTGGCCGGCGCCGAGGTGATCGCGCTGGATACCGAATTCTTTCGCGAGAAGACCTTTCACCCGATTCCCGCGCTGATCCAGTTTTCCGCCGGTGGGCCGGCCTGGCTGGTCGATCCTGTCGTGGTGGACTGCACCGCTGCCTTTCGCCGCCTGTTGGGCGAGGGGCCGCTGAAGCTGCTGCATGCCAGCAGCGAGGATCTGGAGGTGTTGGCCCACTGGGCTGACGTGTCGGTGGCGCCGCTGGTGGATACCCAGGTGGCTCAGGCACTGCTGGGGGAAGACCCCGCCATGGGCTATCAGCGCATGGTGCATCACTGGACCGGGGAGACGCTGCCCAAGGACGAGACCCGCTCCGACTGGTTGCAGCGTCCACTGAGCGAATCCCAGCGGCTCTATGCGGCGCTCGACGTGGTCTACCTGCTCAAGGTCTGGGAGCGTCAGCGCGAAGCGCTGGAACGACAGCAGCGCCGTGAATGGCTCGAGGCCGACTGCCGTGAGCTGATGGCACAGGCACTGCGCAGCGACGAGACGGATGGGCAGTGGTATCGGCGGCATCGCCAGCTCTGGCGCCTCACGCCACGTCAGGTCGAGGCCTATCGGCTGATGACCACCTGGCGCGAAGGCGAGGCCCGGCGACGCAACTTGCCGCGGGGCTGGCTGGTCAATGATCGGGTGCTGTATGCCATTGCCGAGCGCATGCCGGAGAATCGTCATCAGCTCGCCGAGGTCGAAGAGATCAAGCCGAGCCTGATCAAGCGCGACGGCGACACTCTGCTGGCGATGGTGAAGCAGGCGCGCCAGTGCGAGGCGGACACTCTGCCAGCATCGCAGCCCTCGCCGCTGGGGGCGGACTACAAGCGGCGAATGAAGGCGCTCAAGCGGGTGGTGAACGAACATGCCGAGCGGTTGGGGTTGGCACCGGAGGTACTGATGCGCCGCCGCGAGCTGGAAGCGCTGATCGCCGCCGATCTGGCTGGGGAGCCGCTGCCTTTGCCTGAGGGCTGGCGTGGCGACTGCCTCGCGGCACCCCTGGAGCAAGCGTTGGATGAGGTGAAGGCCGAATGAAAGACGACCGCCTGCAAGGCGACAAGCTGCTGTGCGAGATCTTCAAGAGCCCGCGCAAGGATGAAATGTACCTCTACGTCGACAAGCGTCAGGGGCTGGCCGAGGTGCCTGCGGTACTGCTCGAGCGCTTCGGCAAGCCGATATCGGTCATGACCATGATCCTGACGCCGGAAAAGCCGCTGGCCCGCGCCAAGACGGAAGACGTGATGGCGGCGATCCGCGACAAGGGGTTCTATCTGCAGATGCCCCCGGCCAAGGAGGAGTATCTGCTGGACCTGTACCGTACCCCCACCGAGTCGCGCTACTGACATGCGCGAATTGTTCTGGGAGCGCTTCGACCTCGAGGAGCTCACCGCCGAGGAGTGGGAAGCGCTGTGCGACGGCTGTGGCCAGTGCTGTCTTATCAAGTTTCAGGACGAGGACAGCGGCGACCTCGCCGTGCTTGGCGTGGCCTGCGAGCTGCTCGACATCCACAGCTGTCGCTGTAGCGACTATCCCAACCGTCAGGCCCGGGTACCCGACTGTGCCCGACTCACGCCGCAGCGCGTCGACGAGTTCCGCTGGCTGCCGAAGTCCTGCGCCTACCGTCGTATCGCCGAAGGCCGCCGGCTGGCGGGGTGGCATCCGCTGATTTCCGGCGACCCCGAGCGCGTTCATCGCAAGGGCATCAGCGTACGCAGCTTTGCCATCTCCCAGCGTGATGTGGCCGAGGACGAACTGGAAGACCACATCATCGCCATACTGCCGATTGACGGCTGATCCCCTCAAGGTCTGAAGGCCTTTGGTATCGCTTGAGCATGCGCTTCAGGCATGACCTTTCATCACCGTACCAGCCGCTTGGTATGCAATTTCAGCCTGGCTGCTGATGGCCATTTCTTTCAATCCCCATGATGCTGAGTGTTGCCGCTTGTAACTTTGTGTTGCAGTCAAGGGGGCATTGCAGATGCCACGAGAGGCTGAGCAAGCCGATGGGAGGGGATCATGAAACGGAGATGGATAACGACGGCAGGGGTGACGTTTGGCGTCATGCTGACAACGAGTGCCATGGCCCAGTCGCAGCCCTGGACCGAGCCGCTCAGCGACGAGGAGATGACGGCACGCTGGAATGCTCTGTTCAACGATGGTGCCGTGCTGAGTGACGAGGAACTCGACGAATTGCTGGAATGGCTGCCACCAACCGGCGCCGGCCTGGGAGCGACAGGCCTGGATGGGTCCAGAGGAGGGGGCGACGGTGGCCTGGTGCGTACCGGGCGCTCCTCGCCGCCCAGCGGTGGCGGTAGCGGCGGTGGTGGTAGTGGCGGTGGCGGTGGATCAGGTGGCGGTAACGGCAACGGTGGCGGCAACGGAAACGGTGGTGGTAACGGAGACGGTGGCGGCAACGGCGGCGGCAACGGTGACGGTGGTGGTAACGGAGACGGTGGCGGCAACGGCGGTTCCGGTGGGGGCGATGGAGGCGGCTCCGGCGGGGGAGGTAGCGGCGGCTCTGGTGGGGGCGGTTCCGGGGGTGGCTCCGGCGGGGGTGACGGTGGCGGCTCCGGTGGGGGTGACGGTGGCGGCTCCGGCGGGGGTGACGGCGGTGGCTCCGGTGGGGGCTCCGGCGGCTGATCTCCAGTGACAACTCGACCCGGTTCCAACCGGGTCGGATTCTCCTGCCGCCGGGCTGCTCACGCCTCTCTGTCGGCCAGCCCCAGCGCCCAGAGAATGAAGGCGTCCTGGCGGGCATTGTCGTGCCAGGCCTTGAAGCGACCCGAAGCGCCGCCGTGTCCGGCGGCCATGTCGGTACGCAGCAGCACCGGGCCGCGCGCGGTGCCCATTTCCCGCAGCCGGGCATAGAGCTTGGCGGGCTCCCAGTAAGGCACCCGGGTGTCGTGCCAACTGCCCTGAAGGAACAGGGTGGGGTAGGGCTGAGGCGTCAGGTTGTCGAGCGGCGAATAGGCGCGAATGCGCTTGCGCGCATCCGGCTCGTCGGGGTTGCCCCATTCGGTGTATTCGGCTGTGGTCAGCGGCAGGTCGGGGTTCTCCATCGTGCGCAGTACGTCGACGAAGGGAACATCCAGCACGGCAGCACAGAAGGCCTCCGGTGCCAGATTGAGGCTGGCGCCCACCAGCAGGCCGCCGGCGCTGGCGCCATAGGCGGCAATGCGTTCGGCGTCGCTGAAGCCTTTTTCCACCAGCGCGTGGCGCGCCGCCAGAAAGTCGCGAAAACTGTTTTCCTTGTGTTCGAGCTTGCCGGCCAGGTACCAGGGTTCGCCTCGGTCGCCGCCGCCGCGCACATGCGCCACGGCAAAGGCAACGCCGCGCGCCAGCAGCTCGAGCCTGGCCACCGAGAACCAAGGGTCTAGCACTTCGCCATAGGCGCCATAGCCGTACAGCAGGGTGGGCAGTGGGCGTCCGGCGAGGTCGGCGCGCATTACCACCGAGACCGGAATTCGTTCGCCATCGTGGGCGCGTGCCCAGATGCGCTCGGAGCACAGGTCCTCTGGCTGCAGGTCGCCGTGAATCGGCTGTGTCTTGAGTATCTGGCGCTGGCCACTGTCGAGATCGTGCTCGAGCCAGCGCACCGGCATGACGAAGGACTCTTCTCGCAGGCGCAGGCGGCGACTGTCGAAGTGCGGCATGTCGCCGAGCATCAGACTGCAGGGTGATTCCGGCAGCGGCAAGCGCTCGTCTCGGCGTACGGCATGGCTGCCATCGAGTTCGACGATGCGAACCCTGACCTGGGCCTCGTGATGGTCGCGCTCGGTAATGGCCAGGCCCCAGTCGAAGGCTTCGACATCCTCCAGGGTGGTGTCGTCGCGGTGTTCGAGCAGGGGGCGCCATGGCGCCTGCGGGTCATGTTCGTCCGCGACCTCGAGGCAGAAGTGAGGGGCGTTGCGGTTGTGCAACACGTAGAAATACCCGGGGCGGTGCTCCAGTCCGTACTCCACGCCCTTCTCTCGGGGGCGGAAGCAGCGTGGTGCCTGGTCGGGTGCCCGGGCCGGCAGCAGGTAGCACTCGCTGGTGTCCTTGGAGGCGCTCTCCAGCACCAGCCATTGCCGTGAGCGCGTCTTGCCGAGCCCCAGCCAGAATTCCGGATCGTTTTCACGCAGGATCAGCGCCGGCTCCCCGGCCTGGCTCTGATTCAGTGGCAGACGCCAGATGCTGTCCGGTCGCTGGGTGGCATCGTAGCGAGTGAAGAGCAGCGTGGCGTTGTCCTCGGCCCAGGTCAGTTCAGGGCCGATTTCCTCCAGCAGCAGTAGTGGCTCGCCGTCGGGCAGGGCCTTGAGATAGAGCGTGAAGCGCTCATCGCCGCTGGTATCCTCGGTCCAGGCCAGCCAGCGCTCGTCCGGCGACAAGGCCATGTCGCCCAATTCCAGATAGTGCTCCGCCTCGGCGCGCCGTTGCAGGTCCAGAAAGGGCGTGGCATCGCTCACGTTGCCGTTCAGATGACGCCACCAGACCGGATAGTCGGCATCGCTCGCCGTCTCGCTCCAGTAGGTGAAGTGGTCCAGCGCGGTGGGCAGTCCCTTGACGCCCAGCTCGCGGCGAGAAAGATGGCTGTGATAAAGACGTTCGACGAGGTCGTCGAGCGGCTTCATCCATGATTTCGATTCGTCATTCGCCGCTTCCAGAAAGGCGCTGACCTGGGGGTCGTCTCGGTCTTCCAGCCAATGCCATCCGGGGTCGTCGGCGCGGCGAAAGCGTTCGACCGGCGACGGCGATGAAAAATCGGCGGTGGGGATAGAGGAGCTTTGTGGCGGCTGTGCTTTCATTGGGGCGGGTGTACCATACTCAAAATGACTTTCCATCCTGTACGCTCCATCATGCGGCGGGGCGTAATGCAACGAAGAGGTATCGATGCTGACATCCGATTCGATGTCCCTACTATGGCTGACCTATCTGGGTTTGTCGCTAGTCGTGCTGCTGGCGGGTTATCTGGGGCTGGCATTTCTACCGCGTATGCTGCGCCTGCCCATCACCTGGGCGGTGGCCGGCATTCTGTGGATGCCGACGCGTTTTCGGCTGCCCTTGGTAGAAGGTGAGACCTATACCGGCATGGCGCCGGCGGTGGTGGTGGCAGCCGTGGCGTTTCTCGAGCGCAACGCGTCGACACTGATGTCGACGGCTTTGCTGTTGGCTGCGGGCGCACTGCTGGGCCTGGCCATCGGCGTGTTGCAGGTATGGATGTTTCGTGCCGAGCCTGTGGTTGAAGGCGGTGCGCAGAAGAAAAAGCAACAGGACGAAGAGAGCAGGAAGCGGGATCATAACAGAAGGCGCGCTGGCCAGGGCGGTAGACAACCGCATGCGTCAACCAAGCGCCGGGAGCCGAAGATCGGCTAGGGAGCCCCGATGGGGAGGGAGCGCAACACGATACGGCGCTGGCTGGCAGGGTTGGCCGGTTGCCTGGTAATGGCGGGTCATCTCTCCGCTGCAGAGGTAGCGGAGCGGCCCGAGGTCAGGGTCATCTTCGACGTTTCGGGGAGCATGCGCCACAACGACCCCGATCAGTTGGCCGGCAAGGCGCTGGAACTTCTTGTCGCCATGGTGCCCAATGGTGCCACGGCAGGGATCTGGACCTTCGGCGAGCGGGTGGCGAGCCCGCTACCGCCGGCGCCGGTCAACCCCGAGTGGCGCGACCGCGCCAGAGCCCTGGCGCCGAGGCTGGTCGACTACGAGCAATACACCGACATCGAGTCGGCGGTCTACCATGCGGCCATGGCCGAGCCGAACGGCGTTCCGATCCACCTGGTACTGCTCACCGACGGCATGATCGATCTGCCACCCTGGCGCGGTAGCAAGCCGGCCATCGACGCGTCCTCGCGTGAGGCGCTGCTCGATGAGCTCGGCCCACGTCTGGCCGATGAAGGCGTGGTGATACACGCCATCGCCTTCTCGGACGAGGCCGACCTCGATCTGGTCGAACGCCTGGCTCAGATGACCGGTGGGCTTTCGGCGTCGGTCGCCGCTCCCGACGCGCTGATGGGCGCCTTCGTCGATATCGTCGACCGCATCTATCCTAGCGACCGCGTGCCGCTCACCGACCGGGGATTCCTCGTCGAGCCGGGACTGCGCGGCTTCACTGCACTGCTGTTTCGCGGCGAAGAGCCGGCGACGCTGGTCGCCCCCGATGGCCGGCGCTACACCGCCGAAGACCCCCCGGAAGGCGCCGAGTGGCGCAGCGAGCCTCACTACGAGCTCATTCAGGTGCCCGATCCTCAGGCGGGCCAATGGCGCCTCGAGGGCGGGGCGGGGCCGAACAGCCGCATCACCGTCGAGTCGCCGCTCAACCTGCAGATGAGCGGCGTTTCTAGCACCCTGTATCTCGGTTTCGGCGTGCCGGTCGAGGCTTGGTTCGTGCGCGAGGGTGAGGAGGTGGAGGCCGACGCGTTGCCGGCCCATCTCCGTTTGACGGCAGAGCTGCGTGACGAATCGGGCTCGGCCCAGTCGGCGGTGGTGCTCGAGCAGCAGGAAGCGCGTTTCGTCGGCAGGCTGCCGGCGCCGGCGCTGGCGGGCAAGGCCCAACTGGCGGTGCGCGCCGAAGGCCAGGGCTTTCGCCGCCAGCGTGTTCAGCCGGTCAATGTCCTGCCGGCCGTGGCGGCCCGCCATGACGAGGCCAGCCGGCGGGTCCTGTTGAATGCCGAGCATCCCTTGCTGGATCGTCACAATACCCGGCTTTACGGTCAGCTCCAGGGCGCACACCTTGCCGCCGAGCCGACTTCCGAGCGGCGCTGGAGCATTGCGCTACCGGAGCTGGATACGGCGCTCAGCGTGCCGCTGGTGCTGCGCGGTGAGGCCACCCTGGACGGCGAGACCCACGAGCTGCAGCTGCCGCGCCTGGTGCTGTTCCCGTCGGTGGCGACGGCAATCGATCAGGTGGATGCCGGCCCGGCCCTGGATGTGGTGCGCTTCCACGAAGAGCTGACCCCGGTGCGCGAGCCGCGTGCCACCTCGGAGTCGCCGCTGCCACAGCCGCTGGAACAAGCCGTGCGCAGCATTCAGCAACTGCCGCGGGTGGCCCAGGAGCGCTGGCGAGAGTGGCAGCCCGTGTTGACCCGGCCGCTCGAGGAGGCCATGGGGGACCGGCGCGGGGCCGGGGCGTTGTTGGCCGGCGGGCTACTGCTATTGCTGGTACTGTTGGTCGCCTGGCGAATGGCGATACGGCATCGTCATGCCGGGTCACGGGAGGAGCCGCATGTGTGAGCTGCTGGGCATGAGCGCCAACGTGCCCACCGACATCTGCTTCAGTTTCACCGGCTTCCTGCATCGCGGCGGCGGCACCGGGCCCCATCGTGACGGCTGGGGTATCGCCTTCTACGAGGCGGGCGGCTATCGCGATTTCCGCGATCCTCACCCGTCGATCCGCTCGCCCATTGCCCGGTTGATCACCGACTATCCGATCAAGTCCCATATCGCCATCAGCCACATCCGGCAGGCCAATGTCGGCCAGGTTCGCCTGGCCAACACTCACCCCTTTACCCGGGAAATGTGGGGCAGAACCTGGTGCTACGCACACAATGGTCAGCTTGAAGAGTGGCAGGAATTGCCCCTGAGCTTCTACCGGCCGGTGGGCGATACCGACAGCGAACATGCCTTCTGTTGGCTGCTGGCCAGCTTGCGCGAGCGCTTCGCCGAGGCACCGCGACTGGCAACGAGCGATACGCTGCTGAGCGAAGAACACCAGGCGCTCTGGCAACGCCTCCATGGCCTGTGCGAAACGCTGCGCGGCAAAGGAGTCTTCAATCTGCTGCTGGCCGACGGCGAGTTTCTCTACACCTATTGCTCGACCAAGCTGGCCCACATCACGCGGCGGGCTCCGTTCGGCAGCGCCGAGCTCTCGGATGCCGAGCTGACGGTCAACTTTGCCGAGCATACGACCCCCGACGACATCGTCTCGGTGATTGCGACGGAGCCGCTGACCAGTAACGAGGCATGGGTTCGCATGGTGCCGGGTGAGCTACTGGTGTGGCGGCATGGGCGGATCGTGGCCCGCTTCGTGGCCGAGGCACCGACTGAACGAGACTGAGCCCTTTGCCCGCGCCGGCTTGCCTTTCTGGCCGATTTTGCCCAGCTTGGTAGACAAAGGAGCACCCTGAAACCGCGTATTCTTGTGTGAACGATCGTTTGAATCGTGCGTTTTACAGACGAGCGATGCCTGGTATATCGTACGGGCTTTGTCACAACAAGAACCGTCGGGGTCGAGGGTGAGTGACCGTGTCGACGAAGCTGTGGAGATAGCGCCTATGAATGAACAAGCCAACGCCGGTATTCTCAATGGACCTGAGCTGGAAGGCATGGATCGGTACCGGTCGCTGATGGACGTCTTCCATGAGGCAGTGAAACGTTTTGCCGACAATCCGGCATTCACCTGCATGGGTCAGACACTCACCTTTGCCGAACTCGACCGTCTCTCTGCCGATTTCGCCGCCTGGCTGCAGCACGAGACCGGGCTGCAGCCAGGCGATCGCATTGCGATTCAACTGCCCAACGTACTGCAGTTCCCTATCGCGGTGTTTGGCGCCTTGCGCGCCGGCCTGGTGGTGGTCAATACCAACCCGCTCTACACCGAGCGCGAGATGGCGCATCAGTTCAAGGACTCCGGTGCCCGGGCGATCCTGATTCTGGCCAACATGGCCAGCAAGCTCGAGAAGGTGCTCGATCGTACCGACATCGAGCACGTGCTGGTCACCGAGCTTGGCGACATGCACGGTTTCCCCAAGCGTTTTCTCATCAACGCCGTGGTCAAGTACGTCAAGAAGATGGTGCCCTCCTACTCGCTGCCGATGGCGATACCGTTCCGCAAGGCGCTGAAGGACGGTGCTTCGCGTCAGCATCGCGAAGTCGAGCGGGGGCTCGACGACATCGCCGCGTTGCAGTACACCGGCGGCACCACCGGCCTGCCCAAGGGCACCATGCTCACCCACTGCAACCTGGTGGCCAACATGCTGCAGGCTGACGCCGCCATTGGCCCGGGCCTGGATGAGGGCAAGGAGGTGGTGATCGCGCCGCTGCCGGTCTATCACATCTATACCTTCACCGTGAACTGCCTGTTCCTGATGAAGACCGGCAACCACTCGATCCTGATTCCCAACCCCCGGGACCTGGACAACTTCGTCAAGGAACTGCAGAAGATCAAGTTCACCGCCTTCATCGGTTTGAACACGCTGTTCAATGCGCTGTGCAACCGTGAGGATTTCCGCAAGCTCGACTTCTCGCAACTGCACCTGACCATCTCCGGCGGCATGGCGCTGACCAAGGCCTCGGCGGAACGCTGGAAGGAGGTCACGGGATGCGACATCGCCGAGGGCTACGGGCTCACCGAAACCGCGCCGGTGGTCAGCTTCAACCCCATCGACGCCATTCAGCTCGGCACCATCGGCAAGCCGGTGGCGGGCACCGCGGTCAAAGTGGTGGATAGCGACGGCAATACTCTGCCGCTGGGCGAGCCGGGCGAGCTGTGCGTGAAGGGTCCACAGGTGATGAAGGGCTACTGGAACCTGGATGAAGAGACCGCCAAGGTACTGAGTGACGATGGCTGGTTCTCCACTGGCGACATCGCCGTGCTGCAGGAGGACGGCTACATCAAGATCGTCGACCGCAAGAAGGACATGATCCTGGTGTCGGGCTTCAACGTCTATCCCAACGAGATCGAGGACGTGGTGGCCGGTCATCCGGGCGTGGTCGAGTCGGCGGCTGTCGGGGTGAAGGACGAGGACAGCGGCGAGGCGGTGAAGCTGTTCGTGGTCAAGCGCGACGAGAGCCTGGACGAGAAGACGCTGCGCGAGTGGTGCAAGAAGGAGCTGGCCGGCTACAAGGTGCCCAAGTTCGTCGAGTTCCGTGACGAGTTGCCCAAGACCAACGTCGGCAAGGTGCTGCGCCGTCAGTTGCGCGACGAGGAAGGCGACAGCAAGGAGTAGCACGGCCGCGATTGGCCGAACTCCGCTTCCCGGCGTTACAATGATCTGCCCGCTCCGGTGGCCTGGAGCGGGCAGGTTTTTTCCATGGCAAGAGGATGGCTGTGAGCACCGCAACCCCTACTGGTTCTGCCAATGCCGCCGACAGGGCTGCGCTGGAGCGTCTGGAGCGCGCTTTGGATGAGGTCATGCTGCGTGATCGCGAGCCGCTCACGCGCAGGCTCAAGGGCCTCGAGCGACGCCTGCGGGAGGGTAAGCCGGTGGATCGCGGCCTGGCCGAGGTGGTGCGCGGCATCGAGCGTTCCGCGGCGCTGGTGGCCAGGCGCCGCGCACAGACGGTAACGCTCGACTATCCCGCCGAGCTGCCGGTAGCGGAACGGCGAGACGAGATTCTCGCCGCGCTGTGCGAGCATCAGGTGGTGGTGGTGGCCGGGGAGACCGGCTCGGGCAAGACCACCCAGCTGCCCAAGCTGTGCCTGGAGCTGGGCCTGGGACGGCGCGGTTTGATCGGCCACACCCAGCCGCGGCGGCTGGCGGCGCGCTCGGTGGCCACGCGTTTGGCCGAGGAGCTCCAGGTCCCGCTGGGCGAGCAGGTGGGCTATCAGGTGCGCTTCACCGACCAGAGTAGCGACGACACCCTGGTCAAGCTGATGACCGACGGCATCCTGCTGGCCGAGACCCGCCACGACCCGGATCTGACCCGCTACGAAGCGATCGTCATCGACGAGGCCCACGAGCGCAGTCTCAACATCGATTTCCTGCTCGGCTACCTCAAGCGGCTGCTGCCGCGGCGGCCGGAACTCAAGGTGATCATCACCTCGGCCACCATCGACGTGGCGCGCTTCGCCGAGCACTTCGCGCTGCCCGGGAAGGATGGCGTGCCCCGACCGGCGCCAGTGGTAGAGGTGTCGGGACGTACCTACCCGGTTGAGGTACGCTACCGGCCGCTGGTGCGCGAGGAGGAGGACGAGGCCGACCGCACCCTGCAGGAGGGCATTCTCCACGCGGTGGAGGAGATCGAGCAGATCGAGCGGGAAAAGCGCTGGTTCCACGGCCCGCGGGACATCCTGGTGTTCCTGCCCGGCGAGCGCGAGATTCGCGAGACTGCCGATACGCTGCGCCGCGCCGACCTCAAGGCCACCGAGATCCTGCCGCTCTACGCGCGGCTCTCCAACGCCGAGCAGAACCGCGTCTTCGCCCCCCACGCCGGACGGCGCATCGTGCTGGCCACCAACGTCGCCGAGACTTCGCTCACGGTGCCGGGCATTCGCTACGTGATCGACCCGGGGCTGGTGCGCATCAGCCGCTACAGCTATCGCTCCAAGATCCAGCGGCTGCCGGTGGAGCCGGTCAGCCAGGCCAGCGCCGACCAGCGCAAGGGGCGCTGCGGGCGCGTGGCGGAAGGGCTTTGCATCCGCCTCTACGATGAGGAGGATTTCCTCTCCCGTCCCGAATTCACCGATCCCGAGATCCGGCGCACCAACCTGGCCTCGGTGATCCTGTCGATGCTGTCGCTCAAGCTCGGCGACATCGAACGGTTCCCCTTCGTCGACCCGCCCGACTCGCGCTTCATCACCGACGGCTTCCGCCTGCTGTTCGAACTGGGTGCGGTGGACGAGAGCAATCGTCTGACGGCGATAGGGCGCAAGCTCGCCCGGCTGCCCATCGACCCGCGCCTGGCGCGCATGGTGCTGGCCGGCGCCGAGCAGGGCAGCCTGCGCGACGTGCTGGTGGTGGTCTCGGCGTTGGCGGTGCAGGACCCGCGCGACCGCCCGGCGGAGAAGCGCGAGGCCGCCGATCAGGCCCACCGCCGCTGGCACGACCCGGACTCCGACTTCGTCGCCCTGCTCAACCTGTGGCAGGGCTTCGAGGCGGCCCGTGAGGAACTCTCGGGCAACCGCCTGCGACGCTGGTGCAAGGAGCGCTACCTCAACTACCTGCGTCTGCGCGAATGGCACGACACCTTCCGCCAGCTGCGTCAGCTGCTGCGCGAGATGGAGATCGAGGTGCCGCCGCCCACGCCGCCGCCCGAGCCCGCCGGTGAAGGGGAGACCCTAGACCAGGCCCGACAGCAGGCCCGCCGGCAGAACGCCGTGCAGCTGCACAAGGCGCTGCTGCCGGGGCTGCTCTCGCATCTGGGCATGCTCACCGAAAACCGCGAATACCTGGGCGCACGTAACCGCAAGTTCGTCATCCACCCCGGCTCCGGGCTGGCCAAGAAAGCGCCCAAGTGGCTGATGGCCTTCGAGCTGGTGGAGACCACCCGGCTGTTCGCGCGAACGGTGGCCAGGATCGAGCCGCAGTGGATCGAACCCGTGGCCGGGCATCTGGTCAAGCGCAGCCATAGCGAACCCCACTGGGAGATGAAGCGTGCCCAGGTGGTGGCCAAGGAGCAGGTCACCCTGTTCGGTCTGCCCATCGTCAGCGGGCGCAGCGTGCACTATGGGCCGATTGCGCCGCAGGAGTCGCGCGAACTGTTCATCCGCCGCGCGCTGGTGGAGGGGAATTTCCGCACCAAGGGTGAGTTCTTCGACTACAATCGCGCTCTGGTGGAGGAGGTCGAGGAGCTGGAGGATCGCGCCCGCAAGCGCGACATTCTGGTCGACGAGGAGACGCTGTTCGCCTTCTACGACGAGCGCATCCCCGAGGATATCGTCAACGGCAAGGGCTTCGAGGCGTGGCGCAGCAAGGCCGAGGCCAAGGATCCCGCCATCCTCAAGTTCGACCGCGCCGCGCTGCTGGCCCGGGAGGCCGCGGAGGTCACCCAGGCTCAGTACCCCGATGAGCTGGTGCTCGGTGGAGTGCGTTATCCGCTTGCCTACCGCTTCGAACCCGGCGCGCCGGACGACGGCGTGACGCTGACGGTGCCGGCGGCAATGCTGCCGCAGCTGCCGCGGGCACGGCTCGAGTGGCTGGTGCCGGGGCTGCTGCGCGAGAAGTGCATCGCCCTGCTCAAGTCGCTGCCCAAGTCGATCCGCCGCCAGGTGGTGCCGATTCCCGACTGGGTCGACGCGGCGCTGGAGACTCTCACGCCCGACGACGTGCCGCTCAGCGAGGCGCTGGGGGAGTTTCTGCGCCGCCGCACCGGGGTGCGCGTGCACCCCGACGATTGGCGCTACGACCAGCTCGAGCCCCACCTGATCATGAACGTGCGTGTCGTGAATCATGAAGGCAAGGAGCTTGGCCAGGGGCGTGACGTGCGCGAGCTGGAGCGACGCTTCGAGGCGGCAGCGGGCGAGGGTGCCCGGGCGCTGGCGGCCGAAGTCAGCGACGCACCGGACGTCGCCGGGCTACCCGACACCCCGCTGCCCGCGTCGCGGGTGACCACTCAGGTGGGTATCCGGGTCGAAGCGTATCCGGCGCTGGTGCCGGAAGGAGACGCCTTCCGCATCGAGCTGTTCGATCACCCCGGCAAGGCCGAGCAGGCCCATCGCCGCGGCGTGGTGCGGCTGGCCATGACCCGCCTGCCCGAGCAGGTACGTGTCATCCAGCAGCTCAAGGGGCTTGACGCTTGCGCCCTGCTGTTCACCAAGGTGGGCAGCAAGCGGGTCCTGGTCGACGACGTGGTCGAAGCAGTCTTCGCCCGTAGCATGGGCATGGCACCGTTGCCGCGCAGCAACGCCGAGCTCGACGCTCGCCTCGCTGCGACCCGCGGCGAACTGGTGCCCACTGCCGAAGCGCTGGTTGCCACGCTCAAGCGAGCGTTGGAAGGCCACCTGGCCGTGACCAAGGCGCTGAAGGGCAACCTGAACCTGGCGCTGGCCTTGGTATACAGTGATTTGAAGGCGCAGATGCAGCGGTTGGTGCACCCCGGCTTCGTGAGCGAAGCCGGGGAATGGCTTGAGGAATACCCGCGTTACATGGAGGCGGCCCTGATTCGCCTGGAGAAAGCCCCGCGCGAGCGCATGCGCGATCAGATGCACATGCAGGAGGTGCAGGACTTCGAGGCGCGCCTGGCCGCGCGCCGTGAGAGTCAGCGCCGCGGTGGCCACGAGGATCCCGAGCTGGTGGAATTCGGCTGGTGGATCGAGGAACTGCGGGTGTCGCTGTTCGCCCAGCAGTTGGGCACCCGCATGCCGGTTTCCGTCAAGCGCCTCGAGCGACGCTGGACGGAACTGACAGGACACGGTCAAGGTGGGGCCTGACCCGCCGATAAACGAGACATGAGGCATCGGTTCGCCGATGCCAGCCAGCGGTCAGCAGGCCGCATGAGGGAGAAACTGATGACAGACGTCGTGATTACCGGTACGGGACTCTTCACGCCGGAGCACGCCATCGACAACGATGCGCTGGTCGCCTCGTTCAACGCCTGGGTGGATATCGAGAACGAACGCCATGCCGCCGCCATCGCGGCCGGCGAGCGCGAACCGCTGGCATATTCGAGCAGCGAGTTCATCGTCAAGGCATCGGGGATCCACAGTCGCTACGTGCTGGATGCCGAGGGCATTCTCGACCCCGAGCGCATGCGTCCGCGTCTGCCCCAGCGCAGCAACGACGAACCCTCCATCCAGTGTGAGATGGGGCTTGCGGCCGCGACCCAGGCCCTCGCGGCCGCCGGTGTCGAGGCCGGTGACATCGACATGGTGATCGTCGCCTGTTCCAACCTGGAGCGCCCCTATCCGGCGGTAGCGGTGGAACTGCAGGCGGCGCTGGGCACCACCGGGCATGCGTTCGACATGAACGTGGCCTGCAGTTCGGCGACCTTCGCCATCGACCTGGCGGCAGGCGCCATTCGCGGCGGCAACGTCAAGCGCGCGCTGGTGGTCAATCCCGAGATCTGCTCGGCCCACCTCAACTTCCGCGACCGCGACAGCCATTTCATCTTCGGCGATGCCTGCACCGCGATCGTGCTGGAGAGTGCCGAGCTGGCCACCGCCGAGAGTCGCTTCGAGATCCTCGGGACGCGCCTGGCCACTCGCTTCTCCAATGCCATTCGCAACAATGCCGGCTTCCTCAATCGTGTCACCGACAGCGACCCGCTGGCCAGCGACAAGCTGTTCGTGCAAGAGGGGCGGCGGGTGTTCAAGGAGGTCTGTCCCATGGTGGCGGCCATGATCAGCGATCATCTGGCCAGCCTCGACCTGTCCGGCGACGACCTTGCGCGCCTGTGGCTGCACCAGGCCAACCACCATATGAACGACCTGATCGCCCGGCGGGTACTGGGCCACGATCCCGAACCCGGACAGGCACCGATCATCCTCGATCGCTATGCCAACACCAGCTCCGCGGGTTCGATCATTGCCTTCCATCTGCACCGTGACGACCTGACCTCGGGCGACATAGGGGTGGTCTGCTCGTTCGGCGCCGGGTACAGTGCCGGCTGCGTGGTGGTGCGCCGGCTGTGACGCACCCCCTATGAGAATCTTCAGGAGACGTAGCCGATGGTCGTGAAGCAGACCGGCTTTTTCACACGGGCCCTGGTCGCCATGTCGCTGTTGGCCATGCTGGCGGGCTGTGCCGGACGGGTGGCGGTGGAGGATCGCCATCCCGACGACCCCTGGGAGGGTTTCAATCGCCGGGTGTTCGCCTTCAACGAGGCGGTCGACCGGGCCGTACTGCGGCCGGTAGCGCGCGGCTACCGCACCGTCACGCCACAGCCGGTGCAGACCGGGGTCGGCAACTTCTTCTCCAACCTCGGCGAGATCCGCACCGCGCTCAACAGCCTGCTGCAGGGCAAGCCGGCCAACGCCGGTCTCGCGACCTCGCGCTTCGTGATCAACTCCACGGTGGGTATTGCCGGTCTGTGGGACTTCGCCACCCATATGGGCATCACCGTACAGGACGAGGATTTCGGCCAGACCCTGGGCGTCTGGGGGGTATCGGAGGGGCCTTACCTGGTGTTGCCGTTCCTGGGCCCCAGCACGGTAAGGGACACCGCCGGCCTGCCGCTGGATACGGTGACCTATCCGCTCTACTACGTGGAAGACGACAAGGTGCGCTATGGCCTGACCGCGCTGCGTGTCGTCGACGTGCGCGCAGGCTTCCTCGATCAGGAGGAGTTGATCCGGGGGGACCGCTATGTCTTCATACGCGATGCTTACCTGCAGCGTAGACGCTTCGAAGTCAGCGACGGCGAGCTGGGCGACGACCCGTTCGCCAGCGATGAGTTCGACTTCGATTTCGATGACGCCGACTTCGACGATGCCTTCGAAGAACCCGAGAGCGACGATGCCGATATCGCCGATTGAGGTCTGAGCCGATGGATCTACCCAAGCCGTTGATTGGCGTTCTCGACGAGCCCGGTGCCTACCGGGACGCCCTGGCGGAGACCATCGCCCGGGACGGCCTGGCGGTGTTCGCCGCCGAGCGCCTCGAGGATCTGCCCAAGGAGACGGTCTTGGTGGTGGCCCATGCTCAGGCGATTCCCAGTCTGGCCTGGTCGAGCCTGACCGAGCGCTTGCCCACCGTGGTGGTGAGCGACTCGCGGCTCGATGCCGATCTGCTGACCGCCGTCGACGTGGGCCTGGTGGATTACGTGGTCGAGCCGATGCGTCATGGGCAGCTGTTGCGACGCATGATCCGCAAGGCCATCGAGCTACGGCGGTTGGAAGATCAGCGCAAGCACGACCGCGAGCGACTCGCCCAGCTCAACGCGCACCTGGAAGAGTTGAACGAGAGCCTGGAGACGCACCTGGCGCTGCTGCGACTCGACCAGCAGGCCGGTGGGCAGATTCAGCGCAAGCTGCTGCCGCCTCACCCGCAGACCATCGAAGGGGTGACCTGCGATTACTGGCTGATTCCCTCGCTCTACCTGTCGGGAGATTTCCTCGATTTCCAGCGTCTGGACGATCGTCACATTCTTTTCTATTTTGCCGACGTGTCCGGTCACGGCGCCTCTTCCGCGTTCGTCACCGTGCTGCTCAAGTATCTGTTCAACCGCTGGTTGGCGGCCTGGGAGGCGGGCCAGCCGGCAGAGATGCCGGCGCGTTGGCTGGCGTCGCTCAACCGGGAATTGTTGGACACCGGGATCGGCAAGCACGCCACCCTGTTCGTTGGTGTCATTGACCGGCAGACCCGCGAGCTTCACTATTCGCTTGGCGCCCAACTGCCGAAGCCGCTGTTGGTAGCCGACGGGACGGTGAGCGAGCTGCCCGGTGAGGGTATGCCGGTGGGTCTGTTTCCGGACGTGGAGTATCCACGTTTGACGTATACGCTACCGTCGAACTTCCGGTTATGGTTGTGTTCGGATGGAATACTGGAGTGCCTGCCGGGCGAAACGCTCGACACGCGGCTCAGGGAACTCGAGCAACGTGTTTTGAACTGTGCGACGTTGGAGCGGCTTCGCGACAGCCTGATGCTGGACACTCCCCGCGACATCGATGCCGAAGGGGATGGCGGCGGACAGGAACTGCCCGATGACCTGACGATCATGATGTTGAGCGGATTTGGCAATGATCACGAATGAAGGCCGCGTCAAGGCGGCGTTCGACTCTGGTGTCTTCGTGCTCAAGCTGTGCGGTGACGTACGCTTGACGCTCTGCGCGACCCTCGACAGTCAGGCTCAGCAGCTGGCCCGAACGCCGGGGCTGCAGTCGCTGATAATCGACCTGCGCGAGGCCACCAACGTGGACTCCACCGCTCTGGGCTTCCTGGCCAAGGTCGCCATGGCGGTCAAGGACCACATCCTCTACAAGCCCACCATCGTGGTGGATAACCCCGATGTGCAGCGCATGCTCGAAGTGATGGGCTTCGCTCAGTTCTTCGCCATGGTGAAAGCGCCGCTGACTGAAACCTGTGAGCTGTGCGAGCTACCTGAAATTCCCGCCGACATGGAAGAGATGCGCAAGCGCATCCTGGAAGCGCACCGCATCCTGATGCGCATGAACGAGCACAACCGGGAAGAGTTTCAACCGCTGGTGGAAATGCTCGAGGCGCAGGAGACCTCACACTCCCACAAGGATTGAGCTTCCCAGGGGCTGCCCAGACAGGACCAAGCCCCCAGGATAGACCCGCCTGCGGCCGGCATGGCGTCGCTGCCATGCCAACCGCACCCATCGTCGTCAAGCCGCTGCTCAGCCTTGACGCAGCTCGCCCAGCAGTTTCTCCAGCTTGCGCTGATCGTCGGCGAACTTGCGGATCCCCTCGGCCAGCTTCTCCGTGGCCATGGCGTCTTCGTTCATCGCCCAGCGGAACTCGGCTTCGTCCTGAGGCTCGGGCGGCGACGTCTCGGCGTCGACCGGCGACAGGCGGCGCTCGAGCCGGTCTTGGCGCTCTGCCAGCTCGCTGAGCAGGGCAGGCGAGATGGTCAGGCGGTCGCAGCCGGCCAGGGCCAGGATCTCACCGGTGTTGCGGAAGCTGGCGCCCATCACGATGGTCTTGTAGCCGTGCCCCTTGTAGTGCTCGTAGATGCGCTTGACCGACTTCACGCCGGGGTCGTTGTCGCCGCTGAAGTCGGCATCCGGCCATTTCTCGCGATTCCAGTCGAGGATGCGGCCGACGAAAGGCGAGACCAGGGTCACCCCGGCATCGGCGCAGGCCTGGGCCTGGGCGAAGCTGAACAGCAGGGTCAAGTTGCAGTGGATACCCTCGCGCTCGAGCTGGCGGGCGGCGCGAATGCCCTCCCAGGTCGAGGCGATCTTGATCAGGATGCGCTCGGCCCCGATGCCGTGGCGCTCGTAACGTTCGATCAGTGAGCGGGCGCGGGCCAGGGTCGCCTCGGTATCGAAGGAGAGCCGGGCGCTGACCTCGGTGGAGACGTAGCCGGGCACGAGACCGCTGATCTCGCTGCCGATCTCCACCGCCACGGCGTCCAGCGCATCGTCGATGTCGGTGGCCTGCCGGGCGATCTCTGCCAGCCGCTCGCGTCGGCCCTCATGCTGGGCTGCCTGCAGAATCAAGGTGGGATTGGTGGTCGCATCGGTGGGGGCAAAACGACGAATGGCATCGATGTCGCCGGTGTCGGCCACGACGGTACTCATCGTCTTGAGTTGGGTAAGCAGATCCTCGGCCATGGGACTCCCTTCGTCGGCGTGATGGTGTCATGTCACTTTAACAAGGCGGCGCTGCTTTCTGTACCCCGCAGGTGGGGTGGAGCATTGATGACGCGAGGCTGCCAGACATCGGCATGAAGGACAGGCTCGGACTCTGGAAGACTTTCCTGGGCTGCAGTGATGCGGAAGCGGCCGGCGTGGGCCTGCATGTGCTCGGCCTTCTCGCGCAGTGCGTGGGCACTTTGGGTAGAGAGAATCACCAACTGCTGGTTGTCCAGGGTTACCCTGGTCATGTCGTCCATGGCCTGGTTGAGCTGCGCGATGCCGTCATGCTGCTGATGTGACGCGCGTTCGATGTCCTCCATCAGTCGGTTGACTTCGTCGATTGCCTGCACGATCTCCGTCATGCCCTGATTGGCGTGGCTCGAGAGTTCGTTACCACGCCGAGTGCTGTTGCGGGAGGCGCCGAGAAGGTCGCGAATGCGGTGGGCGGCCTCGGCACTGCGAGAGGCCAGCGAGCGCACCTCGCCGGCAACGACGCCGAAGCCACGGCCCTGGTCGCCGGCCCGGGCGGCCTCCACCGATGCATTGAGCGCCAGGATGTTGGTCTGGAAAGCGATCGAGTCGATCAGGTCTACGATTGAGTTGACCTGGGTCGCGTGCTCGTGGATCTCTTCCATCGTCCTGATGAAGCGCTGCATCACGACTTCTCCCTGCTGCGCCTTGTCGAGAGCCGTATTGGTCAGTGTTCTGACCTGGTTGGCGCTTTCGGCATTGTCCGCCACGTTGTCGGTCAGCTCACGCAGGTGCGAGGCGGTCTTTTCGAGGGCTGCGCCCTGCTGGCGAGTGCGTACGGCAAGCGACTGGTTGCTCTGCGCCAATCGCTCGGCGCTGTCGAAGACGTGATGGCTGGTGTCGTGCAGATGGCTAACCGTCTCTACCAGCGATTGCTGCATGCCCGAAAGTTCGTGGAAGAGCTGTCTGATCTCCTTGAAGCCGCTGGCCACGACAGGCTCGGTCAGGTTGCCCTTGGCGATGGTGCGGAAATGGACTACGACGTTCTGCAGCGGGGTAAGAACGCAGCGCTGACCCAGCCAGGCCATGAGAACCAGGACGACGAGGGTCAGAGCGAGACCGGAGGTCAGCAGCCAGGTGAACAGCTGGGCCTGACCTTCCGCATGGTGCAGCAGCGCCACACCCTGTTGGTCGGCCAAGGCATAGAAGTGCCGCGCGCTCTCGGTCAGGGCTTGGCTGTTATCCACGGCTTCCAGGGTCAACTGCCGGTAGGCGCTGCGATCGCCTGCTCGTATGGCCATGAGCTGTTGCTGCATCGTTTCGATCAGCCTCGTGGCGTCAGCGTCGAGGGTATCGCGCAAGGCGCCATGCGGCGTAGAGCGTGTAGCTTCGAGGAAGGAAGTAAGGCTAGTCGTCATTTCTTCGAGTTCGGCTTCTATCGCTTGCAGAGCCGCCAACGGGTCACCCAAGGAGGGGCGCAGCTGTCGCTCCAGGGCGCGGTCCATGCGATTGAGCCCCTCGAGGCTGGCGATATGCATGCGGTTGAGCGTCGAAGCCTGCTCTACGTTGATCCGTTCGAGCGCGGCAAGGTCGAGCCGGCTCTGCTGCATCACTTTCCAGGTCAGCGAAGCGAAAGCCAGCAGCAGCAGGGTTACCAGGCTCAGCATGGCAAGGCTGGTTTGACGGATGGAGAGGTTCTGAAGGCGCGTCACATGGTGCTCCCTGAAGACGTCTGATCGAATTCAGGGAAAGGGTAAAGCGCTAATATTACATTTCATGACAAAGGCGGCTTCGCTTCGAGGCGATCTTCCCCAAGCATGCTAGTATCATTAGCGACCTATCTTTCTGCCATTCGAGCATAGGGAGTTGCCTTGACCCTGACGCCTGGAAGAGTCTCTCTGCTGGTTGCTATCAATACCGCGCTGGCTCCCTTTGCCATCGATGCCTATTTGCCGGCCATGGGCGTGCTGGCGGCCAGCATCGGGGCCAGCATTCACCATACCGAGCTCTCGATCAGCGTGTTCATGGCCGGCTTCGCCATCGGCCAGCTGCTGTTCGGCCCGGTGTCAGACCGCCTGGGGCGCAAGCCGGTGCTGCTGTCGGGGCTGGTGGTGTTCCTGCTGGCCAGCCTGATGCTGGCCACGGTCGGCACCCTGACGGAGCTGCTGGCATGGCGTTTCGTGCAGGCTCTGGGCGGTGGGGCCTGCGTGGTCAATTCGGCAGCCATCGTGCGCGACTGTTTCAGCGGCAAGCAGGCGGCGAGCGTCATCTCCACCATGGCGATGATCATGATGCTGGCGCCGTTGGTGGCGCCGCTGTTCGGTAGTGCCTTGTTATATTTGTCCGGCTGGCGCGTGATCTTCGTCTTCCTGGCGGGCTACGCGGCGTTTCTGCTGTGGCTGATGTCCACCCAACTGCCCGAGACGCGCGATCCGAATCAGCCTGTGGCATCCTTTCCTCAGGTATTGCGCAACTACGTCAGCGTGGTGCGCCATCGAGAGGGGTTGGGCTACATCTTCGCGGTGTCGGCCTCGTTTGGCGGCCTGTTCGCCTTCGTCACCGCGTCGCCCTTCGTCTACATGGAGCACTTCGGCCTGTCGCCGGCCGTCTATCCCTTCGTGCTGGGGGCCAACGTGATCTTCATCGCGCTTTCCAATCGGCTCAACATCCACCTGTTGAAGTCGCGTACGCCGCTGCAGAATCTCTACCTGGGACTCGCCATCCAACTGGTGGCGGCGGGTAGCCTGGTGACGACCGTACTGACCGGGATGGCCTCGCTGCCGATGGTAGTGGCCCTGGTGATGCTCTATTCAGGCATGATCGGGCTGATCTCGCCCAATGCCATGGCGCTGCTGCTGGATCACTTCGGCCACATGAGCGCCACGGCCACGGCGCTGATGGGGGCGGCCAAGTTCAGCTCCGCGGCGCTGGCGGGGGTGATGGTAGGCGCCTTCGAGATCGAGAGCCTGTGGCCCATGGTACTGACCATGCTGGTGGCCTCGCTGTTCGGCAACGTCATGCTGTCGCGGCTGGCCGGGCGCCCCGTGCATGCCTGACGCCTTCCTTCTGTGGCTCGACATGGCGCCGATCACCTGGCTCGGCTGTGCCCTGGTATTGGCCCTGGGCGCCTTCGTGCAGCGCGCCACCGGCTTCGGTCTGGCGGTGGTCGGTGCACCCTTGCTGCTGATGCTCGAGCCGCGCCTGGTGCCGGTGATCCTGGTGCTGTTCGGTTTCACCGTGTCGTTGATGACGGTGCGTCACTACCGTCACGAGGTGCGGATCGGCGAGATCGGCATGGCGTTGATTGGGCGTCTTCCCGGCAATGCCCTGGGCCTGTGGCTGCTGCTTGCCGCCCCGATGGTGCTGCTGGAAAAGCTGATCGCCTTCAGCGTGCTGTTCGCCGTGGCGGTGACGCTGTTTCGCCTGCGCCTGCCGGTCAACCGCGCAAGCCTGTTCGGCGCCGGCGTGGTCTCGGGCATCTTCGGCACCGTGGCCGCCATCGGTGGGCCGCCCATGGTGCTGCTGATGCACGGCCTGTCGCCGGATCGGCTGCGCGGCAATCTGTCGGCGTTCTTCATCATCACCGCCAGCCTGACGCTGGTGACCCTGGTGTTGGCCGGTCAGGTACGCCTGTGGCACCTGGGGCTGGCGCTCACCTTCCTGCCGGCGGTACTGGCCGGCAACGCCCTGGCCGATCGTATCGCCCACAAGCTAGACCGGCGCCGCCTGCAGGGCGCTTCACTCGCCTTGTGTACGCTGGCGGCACTGGGCCTTCTGCTGTAATTCGTTACGATCCGTTCACGTGTCATCTTTCTGCAATCAATCGTCTCCAGAATCACTTCTGCGAATGGCCCTCGGGCCAAGACGACACTGCCAGGCCGTGGGGTCTGTCGGATCAAAACGCAGAGAGGATCGTGAAGATGAGCTTCAAGAAGAGCACGCTGAGCATGGCGATCGCCGCTTCCCTCGCCGTCGGTCTGTCGACCGCCGCCCAGGCCCGCGACACCATCCAGATCGCCGGTTCCTCCACCGTGCTGCCGTTTGCCAGCATCGTTGCCGAGGAGTTCGGTGCTTCCTTCCCGCAGTTCAACACCCCGGTGGTGGGTTCCGGTGGCTCCGGTGGCGGCCTGCGCCAGTTCTGTCAGGGCGTCGGCGAGAACACCATCGACATCGCCAATTCCTCACGCGCCATTCGTTCCGGCGAGCTCGAGAACTGCGCTGCCAACGGCGTCAACGAGGTGCTCGAGGTCATGTTCGGCTATGACGGCATCGTCTTCGCCTCGCGCGCCGACCGCGGTGAGTTCGCTCTGACCCCGCAGCACGTCTTCGCCGCTGCCGCCGCCCAGATCCCCCAGGACGGCCAGCTGGTCGCCAACCCCTATACCCGCTGGTCCGAGATCGACGCCGATCTGCCCGACCAGGAGATCGTGCTGGTCATCCCGGCCTCCAACCACGGCACGCGTGAGGTCTTCGAGGAGAAGGTGCTGCACGCCGGCTGCGACAGTTACGCCGAGATCGAGGGCGATGCCTGCAACAACCTGCGCGGCGACGGTCGCATCATCGAGATCGCCGGCGACTACACCGAGACCCTGGCGCGACTGGATGCCCAGGCCGATGCGGTGGGCGTCTTCGGTCTGAGCTTCTATGACCAGAACCGTGACCGTCTGCAGGTGGCCACCGTCGACGGCGTGACGCCGAGCCTGGAGACCATCGGCTCCGGCGAGTATCCGGTATCGCGTCCGCTGTTCTTCTACGTCAAGGGGGAGCACCTCGACGTGATTCCCGGCCTGGCCGAGTACACCGAGTTCTTCCTCAGCGATGCCATCTCCGGCTTCGGCAGCCCGCTGGAGGATGCCGGTCTGATTCCGATGGACGACGACGAACGTGCCCAGGCGCTGGAGCAGTTCCAGGCGCGCACCGTGGTTTCCGCCGAGTAACACGGGAGCCGTAACGGGGAGCGGCAGCCGCCGCTCCCCGACTCGGACGCAAGAGCGCAAGCTGGAGAGACGATGAATCTTGTCTTGATCGCTACCGTGTTGATCGTGATGGCCATGGCCTATCAGGTCGGGCTGTCTCGCAGCAGGGCGGTGGCAAGCGGTGGGGTGCGCCTGCACTCTCGCCCCGGATATTACGGTGTGCTGGTCGCCCTCTGGTGTGGGCTGCCGGCACTGCTGCTTTTTGGCGTCTGGCTGCTGCTGCAGGACGCCATCGTCGAAGTGCTGGTCATCCAGCAACTGCCGGCCGAGCTGGCCGGGTTGAGTGAGCGCGAGACCCAGGTGCTGATGCGCCGCATCGGGGCGCTGGCCTCGGGGCAGGGCGTGAGCGGAGAGGTGCAGGCCTTCGAAGTGGCCGCCGCCCAGCAGATGGCTCGCCTCGAGAGCATGGGGCGGCTGGCCATGATCGCGGCCATGGCCGTACTGGCCGTCGTCGGCCTGGTCGCGGCGCAACGGCGCATTGCGCCGCAGCTGCGTGCGCGCAACCATGTCGAGCGGTTGATCACGGCGCTGCTGGCGTTGAGTTCCGGCGTCGCCATTCTGACCACGGTGGGGATCGTGCTGTCGCTGGTGGGCGAGGCGCTCCATTTCTTCCGCTACATCAGCCCCGCGGAGTTCTTCTTCGGCACCGTCTGGAACCCGCGCTTCAGCACCTCCGGTACCGGTCAGCAGGGCGAGTTCGGGCTGTTACCGCTGCTGTGGGGCACGCTCATGGTCAGCGCCATCGCGCTGCTGGTGGCGATTCCGCTGGGGTTGATGACGGCCATCTACATGGCCGAGTATGCGCCGCCGTGGCTGCGCAACGTGGCCAAGCCGATCATCGAGGTGCTGGCAGGCATCCCGACCATCGTGTACGGCTTCTTCGCCCTGATCGTGATCGGCCCCTTCCTGTCCGGGCTGGGCGACATGCTGGGAATTGGCATACGTGCCACCAGCGCGCTGACGGCGGGGCTGGTGATGGGAATCATGATCATCCCCTTCGTCTCTTCGCTCTCCGACGACATCATCACCCAGGTGCCGAAGTCGCTGCGCGATGGCGCCCTGGGGCTCGGCGCCACCAAGTCGGAGATGATCCGCCAGGTCGTGCTGCCCGCCGCTCTGCCGGGCATCGTCGGTGCCTTCCTGCTGGCTGCCAGTCGGGCCATCGGCGAGACCATGATCGTGGTGCTGGCGGCCGGCAACAATCCGGTGCTGCATGCCAATCCCTTCGAGGCGATCTCCACCATCACCGTGACCATCGTCAACCAGTTGACCGGCGACATGGACTTCTCCAGCCCGCAGTCGCTGGTGGCGTTCGCGCTCGGCCTTACGCTGTTCGTCATCACCCTGGGACTCAATGTGATCGCCCTGGTGGTGGTGCGCAAATACCGTCAGCAATATGAGTGACGCCCCGTGACCGCTACCAATTTCGACATTGCCGATACCAGACGCCGTGAGCGCCTCGATACCATCCAGCGCTCGCTGAACGCCCGCCATGCCCGCGAGCGTCGCTTCAGGTTCATGGGCTTGGCCGCCGTCGTCACCGGTCTGGTGCTGGTGGCGATCCTGTTCACCAGCATCCTGGCCCGCGGGCTGCCGGCCTTCTGGCAGGCCACCCTCTATCTCGACGTCTACCTCGACCCCGAGATCATCCAGGTGGACGAGCGACCGGTGCGCCAGGCAGGGGAGAGCCCGGCCCAGTTTCGGGAGCGCGAACTCGCCTGGCTGAATCAGCTTGGCCTGGTCAACTGGAACGCCCTGATCGACGAGGCGCTTAAGGCACATCTGCCGGGGGAGATCGAGTCGCGCCAGGCCCGCGACCTGCGCGCGCTGGTGGCCAGCGGTGAGCGCTTCGCCCTGCGCGACCGTGTCATCGAGAATCCCGAGCTGATCGGACAGACCATCACCGTCAAGATGCTGGCCAGTGCCAACGTGGACGTCTGGCTGAAGGGCAACATCGACCGCAACCTTCCGGACCACCGCCAGCAGCTGAGTGCCCAGACCCGAGAATGGGCGGATCATCTCGAGGCTCAGGGAGTGATTCGCAACGCCTTCAGCACCTCACTGTTCCTCAATACGGATTCGCGCAGCTCGCCGGCCTCGGCGGGTCTGGCCGGTGCCTTCATGGGCTCGCTGTTCATGATGCTGATCGTCATCCTGCTGTCGGTGCCGCTGGGGGTGGCCAGCGCCATCTACCTGGAAGAGTTCGCGCCCCGGAACCGCCTGACCGATCTCATCGAGATCAACATCAACAACCTGGCGGCGGTGCCTTCGATCATCTTCGGCTTGCTGGGAGCGGCGATCTTCATCGGCTATCTGCGCCTGCCGCTTTCCGCGCCGCTGGTGGGCGGCCTGGTGCTCACTCTGATGACGCTGCCCACCATCATCATCGCCACGCGTTCGGCGCTGCGCGCGATTCCGCCATCGATTCGCCAGGCGGCGCTGGGCATCGGTGCGTCGCGGGTGCAGACGGTGTTCCATCACGTGCTGCCGCTGGCGCTGCCCGGCATCCTGACCGGCTCGATCCTGGGGGTGGCCCAGGCGCTGGGGGAGACGGCACCGCTGCTGCTGATCGGCATGAACGCCTTCGTCGCCAACGTGCCCAGCTCGCCCATGGACCAGGCCACGGCGCTGCCGGTGCAGATCTACCTGTGGCAAGGCAACGAACTACGCAACTTCTTCGAGGCACGCACCTCGGCGGCCATCATCGTGCTGCTGGGGCTGATGCTGAGCCTCAATGCGACGGCCATCTGGCTGCGCAAGAAATTCGAGACGAGGTGGTAACCATGACTGTATCCGTCACCGTGCCAACGGCCATGAACAAGCGCGCGGCGCAAGCGGCGAGCGTCAAGATGAGCGCCCGCGGCGTCAAGGTCTTCTACGGCGAGAACGAGGCGCTGCACGGCATCGATCTCGATATCATGGAGCATGAGGTGATCGCTTTCATCGGTCCGTCGGGCTGCGGCAAGTCGACCTTCCTGCGCTGCCTGAACCGCATGAACGACACCATTGCGGGGAGTCGCGTCGAGGGCCAGGTGACTCTCGACGGCAACGACATCTACGACCCCTCGCTCGACGTGGTGCTGCTGCGTGCCCAGGTCGGCATCGTGTTCCAGAAGCCCAATCCCTTCCCCAAGTCGATCTACGAGAACATCGCCTACGGCCCGCGCCTGCACGGTCTGGCCCGGCGGCGTGCCGAACTCGACGACATCGTCGAGAGCAGCCTGCGGCGTGCCGGGCTGTGGGACGAGGTGAAGGATCGCCTCAACGAGCCCGGTACCAGCCTCTCCGGCGGTCAGCAGCAGCGCCTGTGCATTGCGCGCACCATTGCGGTGAGCCCCGAGGTGATCCTGATGGACGAGCCCTGCTCGGCCCTCGATCCCATCGCCACTGGCAAGATCGAGCAGCTCATCGACGAGCTGAGCGAGAGCTACACCATCGTCATGGTGACCCACAACATGCAGCAGGCGGCGCGGGTGGCGCACAAGACGGCCTTCTTCCACCTCGGCGACCTGGTCGAAGTGGGCGATACCGACGACATCTTCACCAACCCGCGCGAACAGCGCACCCACGACTACATTACCGGTCGCTTCGGCTAGGCTGGGGTGCAGGCTCGAGGCGAGCGCTGACGCCCGGGACGCCACTTCGCTAGAATGGGGGCTCCTAATCGCGCCGTTGGAGACGTCTCGTGCCCGAGCTCGATCCCGTTCGCCTCTTCAAATGCCTTGCCGACGAGACCCGCCTGACGCTGACTCTGCTGATTCGTGAGGAAGGGGAGCTGTGCGTCTGCGAGATGACTCACGCCCTGCAAGAGTCGCAGCCCAAGGTCTCGCGGCACCTGGCGCAGCTGCGCGCCTGCGGGTTGCTCAGCGACCGCCGCGAGGGGCAGTGGGTCTACTACCGCATCTCCGATGCGCTGCCGGGCTGGGTGAGCGAGGTGCTGGCGGCGGCAGAGACAGGTCTGCAAAGCCGCCTGGTCGAGTTCCAGCAGCGCCTGCAGGGCATGGGCAATCGGCCCGAGCGGAGAGCCGCTCTCTGCTGATTCGGCTTCATGCCTGCCGTGCCGGCGCGGGCTCTGCCGAACCGCTCACGCCACGCAGCGCCCACAGGCCGAGGATCGGTCCCGGCAGCAGCCACCACAGCACCCAGAGCTCCTGCAGCGACCACAACGTGGTGGTCAGCGAGATGGCGGGAATGGTGAGCGCGAAGCCGATGGCGTTCATCACCGCCAGGGTGGAGCCGACCCGCTCGCGGGGAGCCGTCGCGGCGGCCAGGGCGGAGAACTGCGGCGAGTCGGCGATCACCGTGAGTCCCCACAGGAACAGCAGTGCCAACAGCAGGCCCGGCGGAGCCCAGGCCAGCAGCGGGTAGATCAGACAGAGCACGCCGGAGGCCGTCAGTGCCCAGCGCGCCACCCACAGGCTGCCCAGCCGCCGGCTCAGCGCACCGCCCCCCACGCAGCCCGCCAGCCCCAGTGCAATGATGCCGAAGGAAAGCCACGCCACTAGATCGGTGGAAGCCATGAGCCGTTCGACTTCGCGCATGACCAGGAAGGGCGTCAGCATCCAGAAGGCGTAGAGTTCCCAGCAGTGACCGAAGTAACCGCCAGCCACGGCGCGAAAGCGTTTTGCGCCCAAGGCGGCGAGGCCTTCGGAAAGCCGCGCCTTGCCTGCGGAAGGCGGCAGGTGCGGGCCGTCGCCGAGCCGCAGCACCATGGCGCCGCCCAGCAGGGCCAGCAGCGAGGCGCCCAGCAGCGGCCACTCCCACGGCATGCCCAGGGTTCCACCGCGCAGCAGATGCGGCATGGCGGTACCGAGAGTCAGCATGCCCACCAGCCAGGAGAGTGCCGCTCCGGTGTGCTTGGGCGTCCAGCCGATCACCAGCTTCATGCCCAGCGGGTAGATGCCGGCCAGGCACAGCCCGGTGACGAAGCGCAGCAGCACCGCCAGCGGAAACTGGGTAGCCGCCAGTACGAAGGCGCCATTGACCAGCGCGCCGGCCAGGCAGGAGGCGGCGAAGATGCGGCTGGCGCGAAAGCGGTCGGCAAGCCCGGTGGTGGCGATGAACAGGGTGCCGCAGATGAAGCCCGCCTGTACGGCGAGCGTCAGCCGGCCCAGGTCGACCTCGGAGAAGCCGAGATCCCGCGACAGCGAGAGTCCTACGCCGTTGACGGAGAACCACAGCGAGGTGCCGCACAGCTGGGCGAAGACGATGACGGTGAGCGCATGGCGCTGCAATGAGTTGGCGTTCATGCTTGCATCTTCATTGCGCCCCTTCGGCGAGGCAAGCCGCCATTCGTCGGTCTCAGGCCGGGGAGAAGCGATGGCGGGTGCGGTTGGCGATGCGCACCAGGGCCAGCATCAGCGGTACCTCCACCAGCACGCCGACCACGGTGGCCAGCGCCGCGCCGGACTGCAGGCCGAACAGCGCGATGGCCACCGCCACCGCCAGCTCGAAGAAGTTGCTGGCGCCGATCATGGCCCCGGGGGCGGCCACGTTGTGCGGTACCTTCCAGGCCTTGGCCCAGCCATAGGCGATGTAGAAGATCAGGAAGGTCTGCACGATCAGCGGAATGGCGATCAGCACGATGTGCAGCGGGTTGGCGAGAATCACGTCGCCCTGGAAGGCGAACAGCAGCACCAGGGTGACGATCAGGCCGATGGGAGTGATCGGCCCGATCCGCTTCATGAAGACATTGTCGTACCACGCGTTGCCGCGCCGGGCGATCAGGGTGCGGCGCGTCAGGTAGCCGGCCGTGAGCGGGATGACGATGTAGAGAAACACCGACAGCGCCACGGTATCCCATGGTACCTGGATGTTGGAAACGCCAAGCAGCAGCACCACGATGGGAGCGAAGGCGAACAGCATGATCAGGTCGTTGAGCGAGACCTGTACCAGGGTGTAGGCGGCGTCGCCGCGGGTCAGGGTGCTCCAGACGAAGACCATGGCGGTACAGGGCGCGGCGCCGAGCAGGATCGCTCCGGCCAGGTATTGCTGGGCCAGCGGCTCGGGGATCCACGGCCGGAACAGCACCATCAGGAAGAACCAGGCGATGGCGAACATGGTGAAGGGCTTGATCAGCCAATTCACCGTGGTGGTGATGACGAGTCCCTTGGGCTGGCGGCGAACGCCGAGTACCGCGGCAAAATCGATCTGCGCCATCATCGGGAAGATCATGGCCCAGATCAGAATGGCCACCGGAATCGATACCTGGGCGACCTCGAATCGTGCCAACGTCTCGGGTATGGCCGGGGCGAACTGGCCAAGCAGTACGCCCGCGACGATGGCCAATGCCACCCACACGGAGAGAAAGCGTTCGAAGCGTCCCATGCCTTCGGCAGAGGAAGGCGCCTGGGGGAGGGTGTCCTCGGACATGTGTCGCTCCTGCGCGAGATGGGCTTGGCGAAAGATATATGGTTTTCCATATATGAGCAACGCCAGCCGGCGTGTCGAACCCGGTGCCTGCGCTGTTATGATTCGGCCAGTACCGATGATGGGGAAGCGATTTGGGCTCAACCGAACCTCTGCGGCTTGCTGGCGTCGGCATCGGCGCGCTGAGCGATATCGATCTCGGGATAGCGCCCGGCGAGATCGGCTGCATCTCCGGCGCCAGCGGCTCGGGCAAGAGCCGGTTGCTGCGCGCCGTGGCCGATCTGGAACCTCACGCCGGCGAGGTGTGGCTGGGTGAGCAGGCCCAGTCGCAAACGCCGGGGCATGTCTGGCGCCGCCAGGTGATGCTGGTGCCGGCCGAGAGTCACTGGTGGGAGGAGAGGGTGGGGGAGCACTTCGCCAAGCGTCCCGCAGAGAGCGAGCTCGAGGCGCTGGGCTTCACGCCCGATACCCTGGAATGGCAGGTGAGCCGACTCTCCACCGGCGAGAAGCAGCGCCTTGGGCTGCTGCGGGCGGTGAGCCTCGAGCCGCGGGCGCTGCTGCTCGACGAGCCGACCGCCAATCTGGATGACGCCACCAGCGAGCGGGTGGAAGCCTGGCTGGTCGCGCGTATCCGCTCCCGCGGCTGGCCCACCCTGTGGGTGGCCCACGACCGCGACCAGATCGCCCGCGTGGGGAGCAGCCATTGGCGTATCGAGCAGGGATGGCTGACGCAGGAGAGTCTGGCATGGATGTGATCGAGCTCTCCTGGTGGCAGCTGGCCCTGGCGGCACTGATGGTGGTGGCACTTGCCGCATGCACCGCCGCCATGCGCCTGGGCATGAGCCGCAGCCTGCTGGTTGCGGCACTGCGCACCGTCATTCAGCTGGCACTGGTGGGCCTGGTACTGGAGGCGCTGTTCGCCGCCGAGCGGCTGGTGTGGGTGGTGCTGATGGCGCTGGCGATGCTGCTGATCGCCGGACGCGAGGTGATGGCGCGCCAGAAGCGCCGGCTGCTGGGCGGCTGGGCCTTCGGCATCGGCACGCTGTCGATGTTTCTCTCCTCGTTCACCGTTGCCGTGCTGACGCTGACCGTGATCATCGGCCCCGAGCCCTGGTACCGGCCGCAGTACGCCATACCGCTGCTGGGCATGCTGCTCGGCAATACCATGACCGGCGTCGCCCTGGCGCTGGATCGGCTGACCGATACCGCCTGGCGTCAGCGCGGCGTGATCGAGAACCGGCTGATGCTCGGCCAGCCTTGGCAGGAGGCGATCGGCGACATTCGTCGCGAGGCGATGCGCAGTGGCTTGATGCCGATGATCAACGCCATGGCCGCGGCGGGCGTGGTCAGCCTGCCGGGCATGATGACCGGCCAGATTCTCGCCGGCACCGCGCCGGGCCTGGCGGTGAAGTACCAGATCCTGATCATGTTCGCGATCACGCTGGGCACCGGCTTCGGCACCCTGGCGGCGGTCTCGGCGGGCAGCCGCCGGCTGTTCGATTCCCGCGAGCGGCTGCGGCTGGACCGGCTTTCGAGCCCACGATCCTAGCCCAATGGCGGCTCAACACCTGCACATGAAAACGCCCGCCCCTGTCGAGGAGGCGGGCGTCGTCGGTGGCGCTCGATCAACCGATCAGTTTCTAATCCACGAGTTCGACGGCCACCGCGGTGGCTTCGCCGCCGCCGATGCACAGGCTGGCGATACCGCGCTTGCCGCCCTTGGTGCGCAGGGCGTGGATCAGGGTTGCGATGATGCGCGACCCGGTGGAGCCGATGGGGTGGCCCTGGGCGCAGGCACCGCCGAAGACGTTGACCTTGTCGTGCGGAATGTCGAGCCCGTCCATGGCCAGCAGCGTGACCACGGCGAAGGCCTCGTTGATCTCGAACAGGTCGACGTCGGCCACGCCCCAGCCCAGCTTCTTCATCAGCTTGTCGATGGCGCCCACCGGGGCGATTGTGAACTCGCTGGGGTGCTGGGAGTGGGTGCTGTGACCCAGCATACGGGCCAGCGGCTTGCTGCCGAGCCGGTCGGCCGCGGCCTGACTGGCCAGGATCAGCGCCGAGGCACCGTCGGAGATGGAGCTGGAGTTGGCCGCGGTGATGGTCCCGTCCTTGGCAAAGGCGGGGCGCAGCTGGCGGATCTTGTCGAGCTTGGCCTGGAACGGCTGCTCGTCGTGCTCGACCACGCTTTCGCCCTGACGGCCGGTGACGGTGACCGGGGCCATCTCGGCCATGAGATGACCGGCATTGGTGGCCGCCATGGCCCGCTCCAGCGAGGCGATGGCGAAGTCGTCTAGACGCTCGCGGGAGTAGTCGCGCTGGCTGGCGATCTCCTGAGCGAACACGCCCATCAGCTTGCCGGTTTCGGCGTCTTCCAGGCCGTCGAGGAACATGTGATCCTTCAGCTCACCATGGCCCAGACGGTAGCCGGTGCGCGCCTTGGTCAGCACGTGCGGCGCGTTGGACATCGACTCCATGCCGCCGGCCAGGATCACCTCGCCGCTGCCGGCGCGGATCAGGTCGTGGGCCAGCATGGCGGCCTTCATGCCCGAGCCGCACAGCTTGTTGATGGTGGTGGCGCCGATGCCGTCGGGAATGCCGGCCTGACGCATGGCCTGGCGAGCCGGCCCCTGCTTGACCCCAGCCGGCAGCACGCAGCCCATGATGCCTTCATCGATGCTGTCGGCCTCGATACCGGCTCGCTCGATGGCGGCACGAATCGCCGTGGCGGCGAGCTCGGGTGCCGTGAGACTGGCCAGGCTGCCGAGCATGCCGCCCATGGGCGTGCGGGTGGCGGAAAGAAAGACGATATCGTTGGGGCTGCTCATGGTGGCGGTCTCCTGGTATTGCTGGGATGGTTTGTCGTTGTCGCGAGCCGGTCTAGCGCCAAGGCCGTCTCTGGCATGTATTCTCACGTTTTCGCAGCGCCGTCTCGACGCTAGTCGCGTTGACCTCTTTGCGCCGCTGTGTTCTTCTCAAGATCAACCAAGCAAGCGCTAGTGTAAACCCGATGAATGTCGTTAACGAGTCCCCACGCCGCAAGGAATTGACCCGTCTGGCCGCGCAATTGTTCGTTCAGGAGGGGTTCGACCGCACCACCGTGCGCATGCTGGCCCAGGAGATGGGCATCAAGTCCGGCAGCCTGTTCCATCACTTCCGCGACAAGCAGGAGATCCTCGCGGCGGTGATCGAGGAGGGCACCCAGAACGCTCTGGCACTGGCGCGTCAGGCGCTCGAAGAGTGCGGCGACTCGGCCGACGAAAGGCTGCATGCCATGGCCAGAGCGCATCTGCAGACGCTGTTGACCGACCGCAATGCGCACGTCGTCGCGCTCTACGAGTGGCGGCGGCTGGATGCTGCATCGCGGGATCATCTCAGCCACCTGCGCGATGCCTACGAAGAGCTGTGGGAGCAGGTCATCGACGAGGCCCTGGCGGCCGGTCTGATACACGGCGACCGTTTCCTCGTCTCGCGCTTCGTCATGGGGGCGCTCAACTGGACGGTGCGCTGGTACGACCCCGAAGGCGCACGCAAACCCGAAGACCTGGCCCATGAGCTGGTCGCGATGATCACCACGTCAGCCCACACCCCGCCTGGGCAGTCGACCAAGGTCTAGCCCTTACCCCTCGCTAGAGGGGTTGCCCCGCCCCGAGTTTGCTTCTAGCTTGTACCTAGCGCTTGCTAGGTTGACGCTTACGTCAACTGCATCTAAGCAGAAGAGATCCAAACGGAATGGAACGGCGAACCGGCCTCGACACTGACGAAGCGTCGAGGCGGCGCATCAACAACAAGCACAACTCGGCACAAGAGGGCAGTCAATGAGCACGCAATCGCTTCCTGAGTATTCCGCCTTTATGGAGCGCTTCTCCATCGACGAGGTCATCGCGCGTCTCGACGATCACGCCGATGGCAAGTTCAACGCTTTCGAATCCTGCTGTGGCCGCCACCTGCGCGCCGGCCGTGGCGAGGTAGTGGCGCTGGTGCATGAGGATACTCAGGGCAACGTCAATCGGCGTACCTATGCCGAGCTGGAAGCCGAGAGTGCCCGGCTCGCCGGCTGGTTCGCCGAGCGCGGTCTGGGGGTTGGCGACCGCATCGCCTGCATGCTGCCGCGCTCCCCCGAGCTGCTGGTGGCGGTGCTGGCCACCTGGCGCATCGGGGCAGTCTATCAACCGCTGTTCACCGCCTTCGGCCCCGATGCCGTCGACTACCGCCTGGGCCGGGCCGATACCAGGCTGGTGATCACCGATCACGCCAACCGCTTCAAGTTCGACGGTCTCTCCCAGTGTCCACCGGTGCTGGCCGTGGGCGGGCCGAGCGAAGGGCACGGCGACGATCTCGACTGGGACGAGGCGCTGTCCCATTCGCCGATCCAGGCCAACCCGCCGCGGCTCTCGCCGGAGGCGCCGTTCCTGCAGATGTTTACCTCGGGCACCGTGGGCAAGCCCAAGGGGGTGGCCGTGCCGCTCTACGGCATGCCGGCCTTCGCCCTCTACATGGAGCTGGCCATCGACCTGCGCGAGAGCGACCGCTTCTGGAACATGGCCGACCCGGGCTGGGCCTACGGACTCTACTACGCCATTGCCGGGCCGCTGCTGCTGGGGGTGACCACGCACTTCTGCGAGGCGGGCTTCAGCGCCGAAGGGGCGCTGGCCTTCATGCAGCGTCACCGCATCACCAACTTCGCCGCGGCCCCCACCGCCTATCGCCTGATGAAGGCCTCGGGTCTGTTCGACAGCGCCCACGAGAGCCTCGAGCTGCGCGTGGCCAGCTCCGCCGGCGAGCCGCTCAACACCGAGGTGGTGACCTGGGTCGAGCGCTCGCTGGGCTGCCCGGTGATGGATCACTACGGCCAGACCGAAACCGGCATGACCTGCTGCAATCATCATGCGCTCGGGCATCCCAAGCACGTCGGGGCCATGGGCGTGCCCATGCCCGGCTATCGCCTGGCCATTCTCGACGCCGAGTACAACGAGCTGCCGCCGGGCGAGCCGGGTGTGCTGGCAGTGGACATCGAGCGTTCACCGGCGCACTTCTTCCAAGGCTATACCTGGCAGGAGAAGCACCCCTTCGCCAAGGGCTACTACCTCACCGGCGACGTGGTGATCCGCAACGAGGACGGCACCTTCCAGTTCGCCGGCCGCGACGACGACATCATCACCACCGCCGGCTACCGCGTGGGCCCCACCGACGTGGAGAACACCGTGCTCACGCATCCGGCGGTGGCCGAGTCCGCCGCGGTGGGCCAGCCCGACGAGATTCGTGGCGAAATCATCAAGTCCTACGTGGTGCTACGCGAGGGCTTCGAGGCGAGCGACGAACTGGCCGAGGAGATCCGCCAGCGCGTGCGCGAACGGCTCTCCACCCATGCCTTCCCGCGGGTGATCGAGTTCGTCGATACCCTGCCCAAGACACCCAGCGGCAAGATACAGCGCTTCAAGCTGCGCGCCGATGCCGCCGAGAAGGCGGAGGCGGCGGCAGCCAAATGAACCGGGAGACAACCCATGCAAGTGAAGGACCGTACCTTTCTGATCACCGGCGCCGCCTCCGGACTGGGGGCGGCCACCGCCGAGCGCCTGGTGGCCGGCGGCGGGCGGGTGGTGCTGTGCGACCTGAGCGAGGCCGTCGAGGCCCATGCCGAAAAGCTCGGTGAGGCCGCCCGCGCGCTACGCGGCGACGTCACCTCGGCGGCCGACATTCAGGCGGCGGTGGACGCCGCCGTCGCTCTGGGGGGCGAGACGGGCCTGGCCGGGGTGGTGCACTGTGCCGGCGTGGTCAGCGTGGCCAAGCTGGTCGACCGCGAAGGCAACCCTGCCGACCTGGACGCCTATGCGCGCACGGTACAGATCAATCTGGTCGGCACCTTCAACGTCATGCGTCTGGCGGCTGCGGCCATGGCGAAAAACGCACCGAGCGAGGACGGCGAGCGCGGGGTGATCGTCAACACGGCCTCCATCGCCGCCTTCGACGGCCAGGTGGGACAGTGCGCCTACAGCGCCTCCAAGGCCGGGGTGGTGGGCATGAGCCTGCCGGCGGCACGCGAGCTGTCGCGCCACGGCATCCGCGTGATGGCGATTGCTCCCGGGGTGTTCCAGACGCCGATGATGAGCGAGATCCCCGACGAGGCCGCCAAGGCACTGGCCGCCTCGGTGCCGTTTCCCAAACGGTTGGGTCATCCCGACGAGTTTGCCCGCCTGGCCGAGCAGATCATCGCCAATCCCATGCTCAACGGCGAAGTGATCCGCCTCGACGGCGGCATCCGCATGCAGTGAGCGTTGGTAGCGCTGCCTTGGCAGGCTACTTGTCGGCGCGTTAGCGTAGGATGCACGACAAGCCGTAACAGGAACGCCTGCCATGCCCAGCCAGGAGATCGGCACTGACCTCGAACTCGAGAGTCAGCTCTGTTTCACGCTGTACTCCACTTCACTGTTGATGACCAAGTTCTACAAGCCCCTGCTCAAGGGGCTTGGCCTCACCTATCCGCAATATCTCGTTCTCCTCACCCTGTGGCAGCAGGATGGCCAGAGCGCCGGGGCCATCAGCCGGCGCCTGATGACCGACACCGGCTCGCTCACCCCTGTGTTCAAGCGGCTGGAAGCCGAGGGGCTGCTGCGGCGGGTGCGCAACCGGCGCGACGAACGGGTCGTCGAACTGTTTCTCACCGAGCGGGGCAGGGCATTGCAGGTGCAGGCACAGGAAATTCCCGGTTGCGTGGTCATGGCCAGCGGCCAGCCGCAGGAAGAACTTGAAGAGCTGAAGGTGCGACTCGAGGCGCTGCGAGACAGACTTTACGACGCCATGCCCTGAAAGAGAGCCGGGAGCGAGCCCTGCATGCCGGGCTAGAGGGATGCCGCACTGTGGGAGGCTTTCGCGTATATCACTTGTGCACAATAAATTTGTGCATTGCTATATGGTGTAAATGATAATGGCGTGCAAGGAAAAGCGCCGTAGGGCTCGACTTTGCTGCTCTGCCGAACGCCTGGCGCAACCTCACCGGCGCCTCTCGAACCCATACACCCTCGAGCTGCCTGATAGGGTCGCGAGTGCCGGAACGACATGGCAGAAGAAAGATTAAAACGAGCGCTTGACTCGATGCTTCATGCGAGCTAGTTTCAAACACATGTTTGAAAGCGGCCGCCGCTGCTTTCCCTCGCCCGGCTTCAGGCGACCCGTTTCGGCGACCTTTCTGGAGAGTAGAAATGCCCGATTATCAGGCCCCCCTGCGCGACCTTCGTTTCGTGATGGACGAAATGCTGGACTATCCCGCTCACTATGCCCGCTTGCCGGGTGGTGAAGACGCGACGCCTGACGTGGTGGCCGCCATTCTCGAAGAGGGCGCCCGCTTCACCCGCGAGGTGCTGCTGCCGCTCAACCAGAGCGGCGACCAGGAGGGCTGCTTGCTCGAGGGCGGCGAGGTCAAGGCGCCGAAGGGCTTCAAGGAGGCCTACCGGCAGTACGTCGAAGGCGGCTGGCCGAGCCTGGCGGCAGACCCCGCCCATGGCGGCCAGGGGCTGCCGCACTCGCTGGCCATGGTGCTTTCCGAGATGATCTGCGCCACCAACCTGGCGTGGGGCATGTACCCCGGCCTGTCGCACGGTGCTGCCGACGCGCTGCGTCATCATGGCACCGAGGAGCAGCAGGCCACCTACCTCACCAAGCTGGTCGAGGGTGTGTGGACCGGCACCATGTGCCTTACCGAGCCGCACTGCGGTACCGATCTGGGCCTGATCAAGACCCGCGCCGTTCCCACTGCCGACGGCGCCTACGAGATCACCGGCACCAAGATCTTCATCTCCGCCGGCGAGCATGATCTGGCCGAGAACATCGTGCATCTGGTGCTGGCCAAGCTGCCCGATGCCCCGGAAGGCTCCAAGGGCATCTCACTGTTCGTGGTGCCCAAGTTCCTGCCGGATGCCGAGGGCAACCCCGGCGAGCGCAACGGCGTGGCCTGCGGCTCGCTGGAGCACAAGATGGGCATCCACGGCAACGCCACCTGCGTGATGAACTTCGACGCCGCCCGCGGCTTCCTCGTCGGTCCGCCCAACAAAGGGCTGGCCTGCATGTTCACCATGATGAACGCCGCGCGCCTGGGTGTGGGCATCCAGGGCCTGGGCCTGACCGAAGCGAGCTTCCAGAACGCGCTGGCCTATGCCCGCGACCGCCTGCAGATGCGTGCGCTCTCCGGTCCGCAGGCACCCGAGAAGCCCGCCGATCCGATCATCGTGCACCCGGACGTGCGGCGCATGCTGCTGACCCAGAAGGCTTTCGCCGAGGGCGGCCGGATGCTGGTGCTCTACACCGCGCAGATGCTCGATATCGTCGAGCACGGCCAGGACGCCGCCGAGCGTGAGCGCGCCGAGACCCTGCTCAGCCTGCTGACGCCGATCGTCAAGGCGTTCCTCACCGAGGTGGGCTTCGAGGCCACCAATGAGGGCGTGCAGGTCTTCGGCGGTCACGGCTTCATCCAGGAGTGGGGCATGGAGCAACTGGTGCGCGACTCCCGCATCACGCGCCTCTATGAAGGCACCACCGGCATCCAGGCCCTCGACCTGCTGGGTCGCAAGGTGTTGATGAGCCAGGGCGAGAATCTCAAGGTCTTCACCAAGGAGATTCACAAGTTCTGCAAGGCGGAAGAGGGCAACGCCGACATGGCAGAGTTCGTCGCGCCGCTGGCCAAGCTCAACGCCGAGTGGGGCGAGCTGACCATGGGCATCGGCATGAAGGCCATGAACGATCGTGAGGAAGTGGGGGCGGCCAGCGTCGACTACCTGATGTACTCCGGCTACGTGACGCTGGCCTACCTTTTTGCCCGCGCCGCCAAGCAGGCCCAGCAAGCCATGGCGGGAGGCAGCGACGAAGCGGCTTTCTACCAGGCCAAGGTCAAGACCGCGCGCTTCTACTTCCAGCGCCTGCTGCCGCGCACCCGCGCCCACGCTCAGTGCATTCAGGCCGGTGCCGAGCCGCTGATGGCGCTGTCGGCGGAGGAGTTCGGTCTCGGCTTCGAGATCTGATCGATACCAGGCATCTCTCTCGGTCAGTGCGACTGATCGGTGTTTCGCGGCGGGCCTTGCCCGCCGCTTTTTTTATTGCCGGCCCGTCAACCTATCAACTGCACAGCGTGGCCAGCGGTATCTCGCGTGCCACCTCGAGCCCCGAGGGCAGTTCGGCAGTGGGATCATGCAGCCAGGCAACGAGGTCCTGCTCGGTGCGCTCTCGCTGGCTGTAACGGGTGAGCATGTGGTAACCGCCGGGATAGAACGCCAGGCGTATCGCGTCATCCTGCGGCAGTCGTTCGAGCAGGGCGCAGTAGGCTGCCGTGGGAATGACCTGGTCTTCGTCGCCGTAGAGGATCAGGGCGGGTGAGGGCAGCCTGTTCGACGCTTGCAGGGCCAGCCCCATGGTATTGGTCAGGGCTGCCAGGGTGTCGATCCGTGCGCTACGCAGGATCAGGGGGTCGTCGGCGAGCTGGCGCTTGATTTCCTCGTCGTCGGTGGGCTCGATGCCCAGGCGACGGGTAGTGCGGATCGAGAAGGTGGTCTGGGGCATCAGGCGCACGCCGAGCCACAGCCCGGCACGCTGGTACCAGGGCATGGTTTCCGTCCCCCACACCGCGGGTGCGATCAGTACGCTGCCGTCCACCGGGGGCGGTGTGTCGGCGGTCATGGCGAGCAGTACGATCGCAGCCCCCATGCTCTTGCCGATCACATAGAGCGGCGTATCGGGATGGCGTTCGCGCAGCAGCTTGGTCAGCATGATCACATCGTCGCTCAGGCGCGAGTGGCCAGCCCAGATACGGCGCTGGTCGGTGGTGCCGAAGCCGCGCTGATCGTGGGCATAGACCTCGATGCCGTGCGGAGTCAGGGCCTGGGCCATGACGTCGAAGCTGCCGGCATGGTCGTTGAAACCGTGCACCGCCAGCACAACTATCTCGGTTTCGTCTGCGGCCGGCCAATGGCGCAGCGGCAGGCGGTAGCCGTCGTCGGCGATCACCTGGTAGGCGGTCAATTGGGGCACGCTGGCGGCCGGCCCCGGCGTTTGCAGTACCGGCCCGGCACAGCCTGTCAGCAGAGCGACCAGGACCAGCACGCCTGCGATGTTCCAGGTATGCCTGCTCATGTCGGCTCAGGCCCGTGACATTGCGGGATAGCTCAGAGCGGTACGCAGCCGCTCGGCGTGCTCCCTCACCCAGGCGGGGTCGATAGGGCCCCAGTCGACGATGGCGTAGCTCCCGCTATTGTGACGTTCTCCCGGCGTCGGCCGGAATTCGCAGCGTATGTCCAGCTCCTCCAAGGCCTTGAGGGTGTCCTGGGCAGTGCGGCGCGGCATGCCGGTGGCGTTGACGATGGCCGGTACGCTGCTGATCCCGCACTCGATCAGGTGGGCCAGGTACAGGCGGCGATAGAAGCTGGACTGGGTCTTGCTGAGGGTCATGGTTACCTGCGGGTAATGCGATAGGGTGATCCGTTCCCTAGCATAGCGCCGGGTCACGGGATTCCACCAGTGGGCAGCGGGGTGTCATCCTCGACGCCATCTCCTACATTGAAAGGCACGAAATGCTCTCGCCGCAGCTTGGAGCGGCATATCGACAGGGAGGATCGTCATGACAGTCAAACAGGTAAGCGAGGCGGAGCTGCTGGCCCAGGTGGGGCGTTGCATGTTCGGCGAGCGCGTGGTGATCGAGCGCGAGGGAAAACGCTTTTCCGCGCGCATTCAGCATGTGGGCGCCACCGGGGTCAAGGTGGTGCCGGAAACGACGCTGCTGGAGCACGACGGTGCGCCCGGCGACATTAACGGCGTCACCGTCGCCTATGCCGATATCCAGGAGGTCGAGGTCGACGGTATCACCTATCGGTTGGCCTGAAGGGCGTGGTCTGACGGGTTGTCGCTACGACGATTCGTCACCGCGCTGGGCATGTGAGGCGAGGCGCTCAAGAGCCCGTTTGAGACGCGGGTCGTCGACATCGGCGGCGCAGGCGGAGATCTCGTCGGCCGCCGGGGCGGGCAGTTGCCTGATCTGGCGCGGTGGCACCTTGAGCGGCCGTACGGGACGTACCTTGAGGCTGAAGCCCGTGACGGCGGCGAATTCCGGCAAGCGGTGCAGCAGCTCGAGCAGGCGCGCCTGTTCGTAGCGCAGCCAGGTCAGCCACACGGCGCGGTCGGTCAGCAGCGTGAGCTTGCCATCGCGATAACCGCCGACGAAGACGTGCTCGCGCACCTCTTCCGGCAGCTGCTCGCGCAGGTGCTGCTGTGCCTTGCCGATCAGGCGTGCCGTGCGCATCAGCGGTGCCAGCTCGCCGTTGCCGCCGAGCAGGCGCGACATGGGCTGTGCTCGTGAGCGCTTAACCTTTATACTCATGTGCTTGTTTCTCATCTTCCCAACACGGCAAGCCTAGCACGCTCGGAGATCAGCGACAGCATGACCGCCGCCCAGCCACAGGATCGTAGCGTCGCCAGCCTATCGGCTGCGACGACACGCTGTCGACAGCGTTCGCGCTGGTGGCTCGCCGGGCTGTTGGTCAGCTGTCTGTTGCCGGCTGGCCTGACCCAGGCGGAAACCCTGCGTCTGGCCGAGCGTGTCGTACAGACCTGCATTCTCGCGCCGACGCTGATGCGCGCCCGATGCCGCTACGTGGCGCGCCGGCGTGCGCTGCCGCACTGGCCGCGGCGCCGGCCGGTGGCGCAGGCCAGGACGTCCTGCGTGCCACCGAGAATGCTGCCGCAGCGCCGCTGGGCGGCCGCCCATGACGTGCTCACGCGGCGTGGCCCACCTCTTGCGTATCGCCTTCACCAAGCCATCTCCTCCTGCCGCTGACCGCAGCCCTCGATGGGCGCCCGGGTCATCGGCTGAACGCGACACGCAGATTGGACGTTCCATGATCAATACTCTTTTACGCAAGGTCGTCGGTTCCAAGAACGACCGTGAAGTCAAGCGCATGCAGCGCCAGGTCCAGCAGATCAACGCCCTGGAGCCGCAGTATGAAGCCCTCGACGATGCCGCGCTCCAGGCACGTACCGAGGAGTTCCGCGCCCGCCTGGCCAACGGCGAGAGCCTCGACGCCCTGCTGCCCGAGGCCTTCGCCACCGTGCGCGAGGCCAGTAAGCGGGTCATGAGCATGCGTCACTTCGACGTGCAGATGGTCGGCGGCATGACCCTGCACCGGGGCCGCATCGCCGAGATGAAGACCGGCGAGGGCAAGACGCTCGTGGCCACGCTGGCGGTCTATCTCAACGCCCTGCCCGGCGAAGGCGTGCACGTGGTGACCGTCAACGACTACCTGGCGCGGCGCGACGCCGAGTGGATGCGTCCGCTGTACGAATTCCTCGGCCTCTCGGTGGGCATCATCTTCGCCGGGCAGACCGCCGAGGAGAAGCGCGCCGCCTACGCCTGCGACATCACCTACGGCACCAACAACGAGTACGGCTTCGATTACCTGCGCGACAACATGGCCTTCTCGCTGGAAGACAAGGTCCAGCGCGGGCTGAGCTTCGCCATCATCGACGAGGTCGACTCCATCCTCATCGACGAGGCGCGTACGCCGCTGATCATCTCCGGTGCCGTGGACGAGAACACCGAACTCTACAAGGTGGTCGACCGCCTGGCGGCTCAACTGGAGCGGGGCGAGATCTCCGAGGATGCCGACGCCCCCGTGACCGGCGACTTCGTGCTCGAGGAGAAGCAGAAGCAGGTCGAGATCACCGAGGCAGGTCACAACAAGGTGGAGGAGCTGATGCGCGCCGAGGGGCTGCTCGGCGAGGACGACTCGCTCTACGCCGCCCAGAACCTCAACCTGCTGCATCACATGCATTCGGCGCTGCGTGCGCGGCATCTCTACCACCGTGACGTCGACTACATCGTCGCCAACAACCAGGTGGTGATCGTCGACGAGCACACCGGTCGTACCATGCCGGGCCGCCGTTGGTCCGAGGGTCTGCACCAGGCGGTGGAGGCCAAGGAAGGGGTGCCGGTGCAGCGCGAGAGCCAGACCCTGGCTTCGACCACTTTCCAGAACTACTTCCGCCTCTACGACAAGCTGGCCGGCATGACCGGCACCGCCGATACCGAGGCCTTCGAGTTCCGCCAGATCTACGGCCTGGACGTCATCGTGATCCCGACCAACCGTCCGCTGGTGCGTCGCGATCTCAACGATCTCGTCTACCTCACCGCGGAGGAGAAGTACGAGGCGATCATCAACGACGTCAAGGCCGAGACCGAGGCCGGGCGCCCGGTGCTGGTGGGTACCGCCTCCATCGAGACCTCCGAATACCTTGCCGGTCTGATGAAGCAGGCCGGGCTCAGTTTCAACGTGCTCAACGCCAAGCAGCACCAGAGCGAAGCCGAGATCATCGCCCAGGCCGGGCGTCCCGGCGCCATCACCATCGCCACCAACATGGCCGGTCGCGGTACCGATATCGTGCTGGGCGGCAACTGGGAGGCCGAGGCGGCCAAGCTCGAGAACCCCAGCGAGGAGCAGATCGCGCAGCTGCGCGAAGAGTGGCGGTTGCGTCACGAGGCGGTGCTGGAGGCCGGTGGCCTGCATGTGATCGGCTCCGAGCGCCACGAGTCGCGGCGTATCGACAATCAGCTGCGCGGCCGTGCCGGGCGTCAGGGCGACCCGGGTTCCACGCGCTTCTTCCTCTCCATGGAAGACAGCCTGATGCGGCTGTTCGGCTCCGACCGGGTACAGCGCATGATGAAGGCGCTGGGCCTGGAGCGCGGCGAGGCCATCGAGCACAAGATGGTCACCAACGCCGTGGAGCGGGCGCAGAAGAAGGTCGAGAGCCGCAACTTCGACATCCGCAAGCAGCTGCTCGAGTACGATGACGTGGCCAACGATCAGCGCCGCGTCATCTACGAACAGCGCAACGAGATCCTGGCCGCCGAAGACGTCTCGCAGAACGTGCTTGGCATTCGCGACGAAGTGCTCGACCTTGCCGTCAGCGAGTTCGTGCCGCCCCAGAGCCTGCCGGAGCAGTGGGACCTGGCCGGCTTGCAGGAGCATCTCAAGACCGAGTTCAATCTCGAGGCACCGGTGGTGGAGTGGTCCGAGGCCGACGAGCGCTTCCACGAGGAGCAGTTGCGCGAGCGTCTGCACGAGATGCACCGCAAGGCCTATCAGGAGAAGGTCGACATCGCCGGCGAGGAGCTTATCCGTCGCTTCGAGAAGCAGATCATGCTGCAGGTGCTCGACACGCGCTGGAAGGAGCATCTGCAGTCGATGGACCACCTGCGTCGCGGTATCCATCTGCGCGGCTATGCTCAGAAGAATCCCAAGCAGGAGTACAAGCGCGAGTCGTTCGAGCTGTTCCAGACCCTGCTGACCAACATCAAGGCCGACATCACTCGTATCACCAGCCATGTGCAGGTGCGCCGGCCCGAGGAGGTCGACGAGCTCGAGCGTCAGCGGCGTGAGGCGCTGGAGCGCGAAAAGGCTGCCGCCGCCAGCCGCCACGATGCCCCCGAGCTCGACGGCGAGGAGCAGGCGGGAGCGGCGACCGCCCCGGCCGGCGATGGGCGCCCGGTGCGTCGCGAAGGGCCAAAGGTGGGGCGTAACGACCCCTGCCCCTGTGGCTCGGGCAAGAAGTACAAGCAGTGCTGCGGCCAGCTGAGCTGATTCCAGAGCCCACGCGCGCAGCGTATGCCGTAAATGCTCCAACCAACTGAGGAGTCACCATTTCATGGCAGTGGGTGAGACACGTTTTCCGGCCATGCCGGTCATCGAAGGGCTGCGCCTGGGCAGCGCCATGGCAGGCATCAAGAAGCCGGGACGGCGCGACCTGGTGGTGATCGAGATCCCCGCAGGCGCCAGGGTGGCGGGCAGTTTCACCCTCAATGCCTTCTGTGCCGCCCCGGTGACGGTGGCCAAGCAGCACCTGGCCGAATGTCATGGGCGCGGCGAGGGGGCTCGTCTGTTGGTGATCAATACCGGCAATGCCAATGCCGGTACCGGCGAGACCGGCTTGCGCGATGCTCGGGCGACCTGCGCCGAGCTTGCCCGGCTCGCCGGCGTGCCGGCCGACAGCGTGCTGCCGTTCTCCACCGGGGTGATCGGCGAGCCGCTGCCCATGGAGCGTCTGCTGGCCGGCTTGCCTCAGGCGCTGGAGACCCTGAGCGGGGACAGCGCCGCGTGGCAGCAGGCCGGCGAGGGTATCCTGACCACCGATACGCGGCCCAAGGGGGCCAGCGTGACCCTGGAAATGGGCGAGCATACGGTCACCATCAACGGCATCAGCAAGGGCTCGGGCATGATCAAGCCCAACATGGCGACCATGCTGGCCTTCGTGGCGACCGATGCGAACATCGAGCAGGCGCTGCTCGATGCGCTGCTGCGCGAGACGGTGGACCGCTCGTTCAACTGCATCAGCGTGGATGGCGATACCTCCACCAACGATGCCTGCATGCTGATCGCCACCGGTCGCGGTGCCACGGTGGCCAGCGACGAACAGGTGGCGATCTTCCGCAACGGCCTGCAGCGGGTCATGACCGAGCTGGCTCAGGCCATCGTGCGTGACGGCGAGGGCGCGACCAAGTTCGTCACCCTGCAGGTGCAGGAGGCGGCCACGCGCGAAGAGGCGCTGGACGTGGCCTTCACCGTGGCGCATTCGCCGCTGGTGAAGACGGCGCTGTTCGCTTCGGACGCCAACTGGGGGCGCATCCTGGCGGCGGTGGGGCGGGCGCCGCTGCACGATTTCGACGTCGGCCGCGTGACCATCGACCTTGGCGACGTGCGCCTGGTGGAGCAGGGCGGGCGTGCCGCCAGCTACACCGAGGAGGACGGCAGCCGGGTGATGCGCGAAGAGGAAATCGTGATTCGCATTGCGTTGGGGCGGGGCGAGGAGGGTGCCACCGTGTGGACCACCGACCTGTCTCACGACTACGTCAGTATCAACGCCGACTATCGCAGCTAGACCAGTCTGTGGCGAGGCAAGAACGATACCCGCGCCGAGCGTTCGGTGCGGGACAAGCGGGTAGGAGTCAATGAACGTAATGGTGAAGAGAAGGGTGCACGTGGCGGCTGCCGCCATCATCAGCAGCGATGGTGAGAAGGCGCTCATCGCTCGTCGCCCCTCCAACGTCGATCACGGCGGGTTGTGGGAATTCCCCGGGGGCAAGCTGGCGCCTTACGAGACCGGCCTGGAGGGGCTCAAGCGCGAGCTCCACGAGGAGCTCGGGGTGGAGATCAAGCGTGCCCAGCCGCTGATTCGCATCCATCACGAGTATGCGGACAAGCACATCCTGCTCGATGTCTGGCAGGTACACGAGTTCAGCGGTGAGCCGTTCGGTCGCGAGGGCCAGGCGATACGCTGGGTGCCGCTCGACGAGCTGGTCAACTATCCGTTCCCGGCGGCCAACCTGCCGATTCTGCAGGCGGTGATGTTGCCCACCGAGTATCTCATCACCGCCGAGGAGGCCGACGAGGCGATCTTCGATGCCTGCCTCGAGCGTGCCTTGGTTGAGGATGGCGTACGGCTGGTGCAACTGCGCGCCAAGACGCTGGACGAAGCCGCCTACCTGGCTCGCGCCGAGCGCGCTCTGGCGCTGTGTCGTCGCCACGGCGCCCGCTTGCTGCTCAATGCCGATCCGGCTCTGCTGGACAGGGTGGAAGCCGATGGCGTGCATCTCACCAGCGAGCGGCTGATGAGTCTCGAGCGTCGTCCCATCGCCGAGGACAAGTGGCTGGCGGCCTCCACCCACGACCGCAAGCAGCTTGGCCAGGCGGCCCGTATCGGCTGCGACTTCGTCACGCTTTCGCCGTTGCGTACCACGCCGTCGCACCCTGAGGTGGCGCCGATGGGCTGGCACGACTTCCAGCAGATGGTGGAGCGTGCCGCCATGCCGGTGTTCGCGCTGGGCGGGATGACCCGTTTCGATGCCAACCACGCCCGCGCCGTGGGTGCCCAGGGCATCGCCTCGATCCGCGATTTCTGGAAAGCGCCGGACGCCTGAGCCTGGTGCTAAACGAAAAACCCACCGCATGCTTTGGCAGCGGTGGGTTTTTCTTTACTAGTCCGACCAATTCCAGCCTGAGCTCTCCCGAGGCTCCGGGGATAGGCCGGAGAGGAGGTTTTTTGCCATGGATGGCAAAAATAGCGCCCAGGGATGGGTTTACAGCGCCTCCTCGAAGGCCTGTCGCCGGAGCCGCTTGCGCTCCAGGCCCAAGGATGTCAATCCCGGTAGCGCCGGGTCAGATCGCCATAGGCGTCGATGCGGCGGTCGCGCAGGTAGGGCCAGATGCGCCGCACGTCCTCGCCGCGGCTCATGTCGAGCGTGACCAGCATACGCTCGGCCTCGGTGCCGGCGTGGGCCAGCAGCTCGCCCTGAGGGCCGGCGACGAAGCTGCCGCCCCAGAAGTCGATGCCTTCGCCCACGCCGGAGTGGTCCGGTTCGTGGCCGACGCGGTTGGCGACCACCACCGGCAGTCCGTTGGCCACCGCATGGCTGCGCTGGATCAGCGTCCAGGCCTCCTTCTGGCGCGCCTTCTCGCCGTCGTCGTCGGAGGGGCTCCAGCCGATGGCGGTGGGGTAGAGCAGCACTTCCGCGCCGGCCAGTGCCATCAGGCGCGCAGCCTCCGGATACCATTGGTCCCAACATACCAGCAAGCCCAGGCGGCCCACCGAGGTGTCGATGGGCTGGAAGCCCTGCTTGCGGCTGTCGTCCTGATCGCCCGGGGCGAAGTAGAACTTCTCGTAGAAGCCCGGATCGTCGGGGATGTGCATCTTGCGGTACACGCCGACCCGGCCCCGGTCGCCGTCGTAGACCACGGCGGTGTTGTGGTAGAGGCCCGGAGCGCGGCGCTCGAACAGCGAGCCCACCAGCACGATGCCGAGCTCCGCGGCGAGTGCCGCCAGGCGCTGGCCGGTGGGGCCGTCCAGCGGTTCTGCCAGGTCGAACAGTTCGGTGTCTTCGTACTGGCAGAAGTAGTGCGTGGCATGCAGCTCCTGCAGCAGCACCAGCTCGGCACCTGCGGCGGCCAGCTCGCGCACGCCGGCCTCGCTCTCGGCCAGGCTCTTGGTCTTGTCGGGCCAGGCGGGTTGCTGGACCAGGCCCACCTTGAGGGTGCGGGTCATGATGTCTCTCCTTGCTGAGTTGCGGCGTTCAGGCTGCCCCGGGGTAGCTGCATGGTCAGGCAGTGCAGGCTGCCGTGCTGGCGGATCACGCTCAGGCAGTCGATCGGCACGATGTCGCGGTCGGGGAAGGCGGCGGCCAGGGCGGCGAGTGCCCGGCTGTCGGCGGCGTCACCATAGACAGGTACCAGCACCGCGGAGTTCACGATCAGGAAGTTGGCGTAGGTGGCCGGCAGCCGGTGGCCGTCCACCGGATCGAAGCAGGGGCGTGGCCACGGCAGCGGCACCAGGCGATAGGGTTCGCCATCGCTGCGGCGCAGCGCCTGGAGCTCGGTTTCCATGGCGGCCAGGGCCGGGTAGTGCGGATCGGACTCGTCGTCGCAGCGTACGTAGGCGATGGTGGCCGGGTCGCAGAAACGCGCCAGGGTGTCCACGTGGCTGTCGGTGTCGTCGCCTTCCAGATGGCCATGGGCCAGCCACAGTACCCGTTCGACGCCGAAGTCGGCCTTGAGCAGGGCTTCCACCGCCTCGCGGTCGAGCTGCGGATTGCGGTTGGGGTTGAGCAGGCAGGCCTCGGTGGTGAGCAGGGTGCCTTCGCCGTCGGTTTCGATGGCACCGCCTTCGAGCACCACGTCACGACTCTCCACCGGACAGGCGTAAGCGCCGAGTTCGGCCAGCTTCCGCGTCAGCTCGTTATCGCGCCCGGCCTCGAACTTGCCGCCCCAGCCGGTGAAGACGTAGTCGAGCAGAACGGGGCTGCCGTCGCGCTCGATGGCGATGGGGCCGTGGTCCCGCGCCCAGGTGTCGTTGGCGTCGGCCACCGCGAGGTGCAGGCGCGAGGCCTCGACGCCTAGACGGGCGAAGCGCTGGGCAAGATGCACGCGGGTGGCGGCATCGGGCACCGCGATCAGCACGTGCTGATAGCGCGTGATGGCGACCACCATGGCTTCCATGGTGGCCTCGATGCGCTCGAGCAGGGGCGCCCAGTCGCTGGTCGGAGTGGGCCAGGTGAGCTGAACGGCATCCTGGGGGTGCCATTCGGGAAGCAGGCGATTGGCCATGAACGAAGCCTCTTGAGTCGCGTCTTAGGGAAGCGCTGCACAAATGCCTACGCGAGCGAATCACTGCGTTGCGCGGTGCCGAAGCGTCGGACCGGCGGATCCTCACATATACCCCATATGCTCCGGTTGACTCGCAGCCTTCGGCTACTCGCCCCTTCGGGGCCAGCCTACGGCTGTTTGTCGCTTCGCTCGGTACTGTGCTCCGTGCGCCTTGTGCTTCATCTCGCTCGTCGATTTGTTCAGTGCTTCCTTGGAACGGGGCCGGATAGCGAGTCGGCGCAATGTAGGCCCGCGAGAGTGATGATGCAAGCTTCGTGAAACGATTACGCAGCCGATGCAGCGCGGCGCAAAAAACCGTACCATGGCCACCTCTGACAAGGAACGCGATGATGCTCGACCGCCTGCCACTGCTGATCGGGTTGCGATATGTGCGCGCCAAGCGCCGCAACCACTTCATTTCCTTCATTTCCCTTACCTCCATGCTGGGCCTGATGCTGGGCGTGGCGGTATTGATCCTGGTGCTCTCGGTGATGAACGGCTTCGATCACGAGCTGCGCACCCGTATTCTCGGCATGGTGCCGCACACCAAGATCGAGTCGCGCAGCGGCCTGGTCGAGTGGGAAGCCATGGCCGAACGGCTGATGCAGCGCGAGCGGGTGATCGGTGCCGCGCCCTACGTGCAGCAGCAGGGCATGTTCTCCGTGGGCGGGCGCAACGAGGGGGCGATGGTCAACGGTATCCATCCAGAGTGGGAGGATCGCGTCTCGATCATCGGCCGCCACATGCAACGCGGCAGCCTCGACGACCTGCAGCCGGGTGAGTGGAACATCGTGCTCGGCTCGCTGCTGGCGCGACACCTCGGTGTCGGCGTGGGCGACAGGGTCACCCTGCTGGTGCCGGAGGCCTCGATCACCCCGGCCGGGGTCTTCCCCCGTCTCAAACGCTTCACCGTGAGCGGTATCTTCAGCGTGGGTGCCGATCTCGATGCCAATCTGGCCTATGCCAACATCGAGGACATGCAGACCCTGGCGCGTCTCGGCGACGCCGTGGGCGGGTTGCGTCTGGAGTTGGACGACCTGTTCGTCGCCGCCAGCGAGACCCGCGCCATCATCAACGAGCTGGGCACTGGCTACCGCGGCATCGACTGGACCTTCTCCCACGGCAACCTGTTCCAGGCCATCCAGATGGAGAAGCGCATGATCGCGCTGCTGCTGACGGTGATCATCGCCGTGGCCGCCTTCAACATCGTCTCGACGCTGGTCATGGTGGTGACCGACAAGCATGCCGACATCGCCATCCTGCGTACCATCGGCGCCACGCCACGCTCGATCATGGGCATCTTCGTGGTGCAGGGCATGGCCATCGGCGTGATCGGCATCGCCATCGGCGTGGCGCTCGGGATCCTGCTGGCATTGACCATCAGCGACCTGATCGGCTGGGTGGAGTCGGCGCTCGGCATCCAGTTCCTCGACGCCGGGGTCTACTTCATCAGCGATCTGCCGTCGCGCCTGCACTGGGACGACGTACGTAACATCGTGGCCGCCGCCTTCGGCCTGACCTTCCTGTCCACGCTCTATCCGGCCTGGCGCGCGTCGCGCGTGCAACCCGCGGAGGTACTGCGCTATGAGTGATTCAGCCACCGTGAACAAGGACGAACTGATCCAGCGCACGGCCAGTGGCAAGGTGATGCTGGCCTGCCGCGACCTGACCCGGATCTACCACGAGGGGCCGCAGGACGTCACCGTACTCGACTCTCTGTCGCTGGAAGTGCGCGCCGGGGAGCGTGTCGCCGTGGTGGGTAGCTCCGGCTCGGGCAAGACCACGCTGCTCAACCTGTTGGGTGGGCTCGATCGTCCCACCCGCGGCGAGGTGGCCATTGCCGGTGAGTCGCTGCTGGACCTGGGCGAAGCGGCGCTGGGCAAGTTCCGCAATCGCCACATCGGTTTCGTCTACCAGTTCCACCATCTGCTGGCCGAGTTCACCGCCCTGGAAAACGCCGCGCTGCCGCTGATCGTGCGGGGTATGCGCAAGAAGGCGGCCGAGGCACAGGCGCGTGAGCTGCTGGTCAAGGTGGGCATCGAGCACCGCGCCGATCACAAGCCGGGCGAGCTCTCCGGCGGCGAACGTCAGCGGGTGGCCATCGCCCGGGCGCTGGTCACCGACCCAAGCCTGGTGTTGATGGATGAGCCCACCGGCAACCTGGATCAGACCACAGCGGCCAGCATCCTGGCGCTGATGGACGAGCTGGCGCGGACCACCGAGTGTGCTTTCGTCGTGGTGACCCACGATCCGTCGCTTGCCGCGCATCAGGATCGCGTCATGAAGCTCGATGGCGGGCGTCTGACCGAGCAGCACTGAGCGGCAGCGATTGCGTCGGCAAACCTTTCGAGCCCCCGTTCAACGGGGGCTCAGTCCTCCATTTCCATGCGCCGCAGGCGACGACGCATGGCACGCTGTTTCCAGCTGCGCGAGATGTGCCAGCGCCACACCAGGCGTACCAGCAGGTTGCCCAGGATAGCGAACACGATGGCCGATACCACCGAGCCGAGCGCCAGGGCCGGCAGGATGTCGGCCATGCGTGAGGCGATCCAGTGGGTCGACAGGCGGGCAGGGGCTTCGCGCACGGGGGTATCCATCAGCCAGGCGCCGATACGGTAGTTGCCGTAGAAGATCAGCGGCATGGTCAGGGGATTGGTGATCCATACCAGGCCGACCGAAAGAGGCAGGTTGCAGCGCAGTACCCAGGCGCCGAAGGCAGCCACCACCATCTGGAAGGGAATCGGCAGCATGGCGCTGAACAGCCCGACCGAGAAGGCATTGGCCACGGTACGGCGCGACAGCACCCAAAGCCCGGGGTCGCCGATCATGCGGCTCATGAAGCGCAGCGAGCGCTGGCGCCTGAGCGTATCGGGGTTGGGCATGTAGCGCTGCAGGAATCGGCGCGGCATGTCGGGTTGGCTCGCTGCTTCGGGACCCGGGTATTATCCATGGATGGGGCGTGACCCGCCATGCTGGGCGCAACAATAAGATGACGCCACGAGATGAGCCGGGTCAGGGATCGAGAGGAGACAGGGAGCGTGCGAATTGGCATGGCGATGCCGCTGGCGCTGGCGGCACTGGCGGGGGTCGGTCTGGGACATCTGGCGCCACCCGGGCTGTTCGAGGCCTGGGCGTTGTGTCTGCTGTGGCTGGCGGGCCGTGGGCACTGGCGCGCCGTGATGCTGGGCGGGCTCGTTGCCGTCACCGCCAGTCAGATACTGCTGGCCAGGGGCGCCGTGCTGCCGGATGGGTTGTTGCGCGAAGACTTGCTGGTGGCAGGGCGCATCGAGTCGGTGGAGGACGAAGGTCGGCTCAGCCGCTTGATGGTGCGTGTCGACGCCTGCCGCCCGCTGGACTCCGCCCGGCTGCCTTGCGATGCGCTGAGGCGGATACGACTCAGCTTCTATGGGGCACCCGAGATACATGCCGGAGAGCGCTGGGAGCTGACGGTGCGCCTGAGGCCGCCGGCCGGTTTCGCCAACCCCGGCACCTTCGATTACGGCGCCTGGCTGTGGCGTGAGGGCATCCAGGCGACCGGCTACGTACGCAGCGAGCCAGCTGCCCGGCGTCTGGCATCGGCGCCGGCCTCGCTGCGCGAGCGCGCGCTCGACCATCTCGACGCCCAGGATCTGACGCCTCAGGCGCGCCGCTGGCTGGCCGCGCTGACGCTGGGAGCCGGGGAGCGGCTCGAGCGTGACGACTGGGATCTGCTCAACGCCAGCGGCACGACTCACCTGGTGGTCATCTCCGGTCTGCATGTGGGCCTGGTGGCAGCCTTCGTGCTGCTGGTCGGACGCGGCGTGGCGCGAGTGGCGACGCCCCGCCATTGGCGCATGGCGGTATGGCCGTGGTGGTTGGCCGGGGCGGCGGCGGTCGGCTATGCCTGGCTGGCGGGGCTGCAGCCGCCCGCCATGCGCGCCATGATCATGACCCTGCTCGGACTGTGGGTGGTCAGCGGGCGCCATGCACCGGGTCCCTGGCAGGCCTGGTGGCTGGCATTGGGTGTGATCGTCATGCTGGACCCTCTGTCGGTGTGGCGACCGGGGCTGTGGCTCTCCTTCGTTGCCGTGGCGCTGTTGGTCCTGATCTGGCAGGGCCGCCCGCGACTGCGCGGCATTCGCGGCTGGAGCTGGGGGCTGGTACGCACGCAACTGCTCTTGGCGCCGCTGATGGCGGCCGCCGTGCTGATGGCCTTCGCACGGCTGGCGCCGGCGGCGCCGCTGGTCAATCTGGTGGCGGTGCCACTGGTCAGTACGGTGCTGGTACCGCTGGGGTTGCTGGGCTGGCTGTTCGCTCCGGTGCCGCTGCTCGGCACGCTGTGCTGGCGCCTCTTCGAACTCACCACGCAAGTGCTGGTGCATGTACTCGAACTGTCGGTCGCTCTGCTGCCGCTGTGGTGGCCACTGGCGGAGCTGGTCTGGCCGCTGGCGCTGATGCTTGGAGCGGTGGCACTGCTGTGGGCGCTGCCGGGACTCGCTGGCACGCTGCGTCTGGGGGCGACGCTGCTGCTGGTGCCGGCCATGCTGGGGCTCGAGGCGTCCGGGCCGGAGCCCGGCACGCTACGGGTGAGGGTGCAGGACGTCGGCCAGGGCCAACTGATCGAGCTGCGCAGTGCCAGTTACCGCCTGCTGTATGACGCCGGGCCGCGCTTCGCCTCGGGCTTCGCGCCGCTGAGCTCGCTGTGGCCGGCGGGGCAGCGATTCGACGAGGTGATGGTCAGTCATGACGATCTCGATCACGCCGGCGGCGTTGCCGTACTGGCCGAGCGTCACACGGTGGGACGGTATCTGGCGCCTTCCGGCGAGTCGATCGGCGTGCCTTTCGACAGCTGCCTGCGGGGCCAGACCTGGCAGCGAGATGGCGTCGCCTATCGCGTGCTGTGGCCACCCGAGGAGACGGCCGAGCTGTCGAGCAACGACCGCTCCTGTGTGCTCGAGGTGACGGCCGGTAGTGACCGCCTGTTGATCACCGGCGACGTGGGGCGTGACATCGAGCGTATGTTCCTGCTCGACGTGCAGCTCCCCGTCACGCTGCTGGTGGCGGGGCATCACGGCAGTCGCACCAGTTCGGGGCCGCAACTGGTGCAGATGCTCGAGCCCGATCACGTCATCTACAGTGCCGGTCGGCACAATGCCTTCGGTCACCCCCATGATGGGGTGGTGCGCCGTTTTCGTCGCGCCGGCAGCTGTCAGTGGAGCACGGCGCTGGACGGCGCCGTGACCTTTTGGCTGGGCCACGGGGAGGCGGTGTCGCCAAGCGCCGCTCGTCCAGCAGCCTGGCGCCGTGGCGGTGTCGAAGGCAGGTGCCATGCGGTAGAATCGCGCCAATGATCGCGACGCAGGTTGCGTGACGAGGGGATAACCATGGACATGATGGATGCGCTCATCGCCGGCGGGTGGCTGATGATTCCCCTGCTGGGGTGCTCGCTGCTGGCGACGGTGATCATCATCGAGCGGCTGTGGACACTGCGGGCCAAGCGCATCGCGCCCTATGGTCTGGGTCAGGAGGTCTGTTCGCTGGTGGCACGCGGGCAGGTCAACCTGTACTGGCTGGAGGGGCACTCGCCGCTGGGGGGCGTGCTGGCCGCCGGGCTGCGCAATGCCCGGCTGGGTCACGAGCAGGTCAGGGCGCGGCTGCAGGAAGCGGCCACGGCCGTGATTCACGACATGGAGCGCTTTCTCAGCCCGCTGGGTACCATTGCCGCCATCACGCCGCTGATCGGCCTGCTGGGCACCGTGGTGGGCATGATCGAGGTCTTTGCCGTGATCGTCTCTGCCGACGGCGCGGGGCGTACCGCAGAGCTCGCCGGCGGCATCTCGCGGGCCCTGGTGACCACCGCCGCCGGGCTCACCGTGGCGATCCCGGCGCTGATGTTCCACCGCTACTTCCAGCGTCGGGTCGAGGAGATCACCGTACGCATGGAGGAGCAGGCCAGCCAGGTGGTCGAGTTTCTTGCTCACTATCGCGGCGAGATCGGCTTCAACGAGCAGCGTGAAGGCGAGCGCCCTGGTGCGGAGGCTCGGCCCTCGTGAAGTTCGCTCGCAGGCGCCATGATCCGGTGGAGGTCAACCTCACGCCGCTCATCGACGTGGTCTTCCTGCTGCTGATCTTCTTCATGGTATCGACCACCTTCGAGACGCGTCAGGCCCTCGAACTCACCCTACCGGAGAGCGTCTCCGGGGTGAATCTCGAGGTATCGCCGGTCACCCTGGTGGTGACCGAACAGGGGCGCTATCGTCTGGGCGAGCGAGAGCTCGGCGCCACTGAGCTGAGCCAGGCGCTGGCCGATGAGGCCGAGCAGGCCCGGCAGCATGGGCTGGTGGTCGAAGCCGACGCCAGAGCGGTACATGCCGACGTGGTGCGGGCCCTGGACCAGGCCGGTGTGCTCGGCATTCGCCAGGTGCGCATCGCCACGCGCGAAACACAGGCAACATCCACGCAAGCGGAGACACCGTGAATCAAGACCGGACCCAACACTCGGGCTGGGCCCTCTACAAGCAGCTGCTGGCTTATGTGAAGCCTCACTGGATCTCCTTCTCCCTGGCGATCGTCGGCTATGCCATCTATGCGGCCTCCAGCACGGCCCTGGCCGAGATGATGAAGCGCCTGATCGACGGCATCCAGAACCCGGACGCCGCCTTCCGCCTGCTGCTGCCGCTGTTCGTGGTAATCATGTTCGCCGCCAGGGGGCTGGGCACCTTCCTCGGCACTTACTTCATGAGCAACGTGGCACGTAACGTGGTTCATGCGCTGCGCTGCAACGTGTTCAACCACATGCTGCATCTGCCCGGGCGCTTCTTCGATTCGCACTCCAGCGGTCACCTGATCTCGCGGGTCACCTACCACGTCGAGCAGGTCACCGGGGCGGCGACCAATGCCATCACGATTCTGCTGCGTGAGGGGTTGTTCGTGGTGGGCCTGCTGTCCTACCTGCTATGGACCAACTGGATGCTGACCCTGCTGTTCGTGGCGGTGACCCCACTGATCGGCGGCGTGGTGAGCTACGCCAGCAAGCGCTTTCGGCGTATCTCCCAGCGCATCCAGGACTCCATGGGCGACGTGACCCATGTCGCCTCGGAGGCGCTGACGGGATACCGCGTGGTACGCACCCATGGCGCCGAAGCGTACGAGAAGGCGCGCTTTGCGCGGGCCAGCGACTACAACCGCCAGCAGAAGATGAAGGAAGCCCTGACCAAGGCGATCAGCACGCCGGTGATCCAGCTGCTGATCGCCGTGTCGCTGGCCGTGCTGGTATGGCTGGCCATGTCACCGGCGTTGCTGGCCGACATGACCCCCGGCGAGTTCGTCGCCTTCATCACCGCCGCCTCGCTGATGGCCAAGCCGGTACGTCAGCTCACCGAGATCAACAGCGAGATCCAGAAGGGCATTGCCGCCGCCGGGGAGCTGTTCGGCCTGATGCAGGTGCCGCTCGAGCCCGATGAGGGCACTCGCGAGCCCGAGCGCCTTCGCGGTCGCGTCGAACTGCGCGGGGTGTACTTCCGCTATGGCGACGATCAGCCCGACGTGCTCAAGGGCATCGATGTCGTCGTCGAGCCGGGTGAGATGGTCGCCATCGTCGGCCGCTCGGGAAGCGGCAAGTCGACGCTGGCCGGGCTGCTGCCGCGCTTCTACCGGCCCACCGCCGGGGAGGTACTGATCGACGACGTACCCCTCGACGAATACCGCCTGGCACCGCTGCGCCGGCAGATCGCCCTGGTATCGCAGCAGGTCACGCTGTTCAACGCCAGCGTGGCCGACAACATCGCCTACGGCATGCCGGAAGCCGAGCGAGGCGCCATCGAGAGCGCCGCGAAGGCGGCCTATGCCCATGAGTTCATCGAGCGCCTGCCCGATGGTTACGACACCATCGTCGGCGACAACGGGGTGATGCTCTCCGGCGGCCAGCGCCAGCGGCTGGCCATCGCCCGGGCGATCTTCAAGGACTCTCCGCTGCTGGTGCTCGACGAAGCGACCTCGGCGCTGGACACCGAGTCGGAGCGATACATCCAGCAGGCGCTGGAGGTGGTGTGTCGCGGCCGTACCACGCTGGTCATCGCCCACCGGCTCTCCACCATCGAGCGGGCCGACCGCATCCTGGTGATGGAGCAGGGGCGTATCGTCGAACAGGGCAGTCACGCCGAACTCATCGGCCGCGATGGCGCATATGCCGCGCTGCACCGTCTGCAGTTCCAGGAAGCCCCGGTGTCATGAGCCTGGGAGAGCGCTGGCTGCAGGCCGCCTATGGCGGCAGTGCCTGGCTCAGGCTGCTGGGACCGCTCGAGGCGCTGTATCGTCGGGTGGTGGCGCGGCGTACCGCCGCCTATCGTGACGGCCGGCGCGCGGTGTGGCGAGCCGACGTGCCGGTAATCGTGGTCGGCAATGTGACCCTGGGGGGAACCGGCAAGTCTCCATTGGTGGCCTGGCTGGCGCGCCATCTGAGCGAACGGGGCTGGCGGCCGGGAATCGTCTCGCGGGGCTACGGCGGCAAGCTGGAGCAGGGCGCCGGCTATCCGCTGCATGTCACGACCGACACGCCCATCGTCCACAGCGGCGATGAGCCGCGCATGCTGGCGCGCCAGACGGGAGTGCCGGTGGTGGTGGATCCCGACCGCCCGCGTGGGGCCAGAGCCCTGTGTGAGCTGGGCTGCGATATCCTGCTCAGTGACGACGGTCTGCAGCACCTGGCGCTGGGACGCGACATGGAACTGGTGGTCGTCGACGGTCGCCGGGGCTTCGGCAACGGCCGCTGCCTGCCGGCCGGCCCGCTGCGCGAGCCATTGTCCCGCCTGCACGAGGTGGATGCGGTGCTGATCAACGGCGATGCGACGTTTGCCCCTCCAACCGAGGCCTGGACCTTTCGTCTGGCCCCGGTGCGCTGGCGCTCGCTCGCGGATGGTCGGGAATGGCCGCTCGAGCCGCTGCCTTTTCAGGGGCCGGCTCATGGTGTGGCGGGTATCGGCAATCCCCAGCGCTTCTTCGCCACCCTCGAGACGCTGGGGATCGCGGTCACGCCTCATGCCTTTCCCGATCATCACCGCTTCACGTCGCGGGAGCTGAACTTCGGCGACACGCTGCCGGTGGTAATGACGGCCAAGGATGCCGAGAAATGCGACTCTCTCGCGCTCGAGAATGCCTGGGTACTGGAAGTCGAGGCCAGCCCGCCGCCGGACTTCGTGGCCTGGCTGGACAGACGCCTGTCGAGGCTGCGATAACCGAATGACAAGTGGGCGTGAGCACAATACTCGTGGACGATAGAGGTGAAACGATGGACAAGGAACTGCTGGCGATGCTGGTCTGCCCGCTGTGCAAGGGCAAGCTCAAGTACGATCGTGAGGCCCAGGAGCTGCGCTGCCATTACGATGGCCTGGCCTATCCAATTCGCGATGGCATTCCGGTGATGCTGCCCGAAGAGGCGCGTCAGATGGATGTAGACGAGAAGCTGCCGGCTTCGCCCGGACGCACCGGGGAAGCATGATGGCGCAGGACCGACCTTTCATTGCGGTGGTTCCGGCACGCTTCGGCTCATCGCGCCTGCCGGGCAAGCCGTTGCTCGATATCGCCGGCGAACCCATGGTGGCCCATGTATGGCGGCGGGCCACGGCGAGTTCGGCCAGCCGCGTGGTCGTTGCCACCGATGACGATCGCATCCGTGATGCCCTGACCCCGCTGGGTGCCGAAGTGGTCATGACCCGCGCCGACCATCCGTCCGGTACCGACCGGCTGGCCGAGGTTGCCGAGCTGCTGGCGCTGGATGACGACGCGGTGCTGGTCAACGTACAGGGAGACGAACCGCTGATTCCGCCGCGACTGATCGATCAGGTCGCCATGCGGCTGCACGACGATGCCGAGGCATCCATCGCCACCCTCGCAGAACCCATCGCCGACGTCGAGTCGCTGTTCAATCCCAACGTGGTCAAGGTAGTACGCTCGCTTTCCGGACGGGCGCTCTATTTTTCCCGCGCCCCCATTCCCTGGGACCGCGAGGCCTTTGCCGCACGCCCCGAATGGCTCGAAACCGATGCCTGGCTGCGCCATATCGGCATTTATGCCTATCGCGCCGGCTTCCTCGCGGCCTATCGCGACTGGCCCCCTTCGGCGCTCGAGCGGCTGGAACAACTGGAGCAGCTTCGCGCGCTGCACTACGGACATGCCATCCAGGTGGCGCTGGCCGCCGAGCCCAATCCGCCCGGCGTCGACACACCCGAGGATCTGGAGCGCGTCAGGGCACTGCTGAGCGAGAACCGATAAGGAGAGACCATGCGCGTGCTTTTCGTCTGTCTTGGCAACATCTGCCGTTCACCCACCGCCGAGGGCGTGTTCCGGCGCGAGCTGGAGAAGGCGGGGTTGGCCCACCGGGCGGAAGTCGACTCCTGCGGCACAGAACGCTGGCACGTGGGCAAGGGGCCCGACCCGCGAGCCACGGCCGCCGCGCGTCGGCGTGACGTCGACCTGAGCGAGCTGCGTGCGCGCCAGCTCGCGGCCGAGGACTTCTCCCGCTTCGATTACCTGCTGGCGATGGACCACGGCAACCTGGCCACCATTCGCGAGCGGTGCCCCGAGGGATGCGGCGCCCATATCGGTCTGTTCCTCGACTTCGCCGGTCACGTCGACCGCCCGGTGCCCGATCCCTACTACGGCGGTGAGCAGGGCTTCGAAGAGGTGCTGGACCTGGTCGAAGCCGCCTCTCGCGGTCTGGTCGAGGAGATCGCCCGTCGGCTCGAAGGGCATCGGGTTTGAACGACAGCGTCCGTCACGATCACGATCTGACGCGGAGCAACACGCTGGGCTTGCCCTGCCGGGCCGAGCGTTTTGCCGCCCCGGGTACGGTTGGTCAGCTGCGCCGACTGCTGCAACGGGCTGCCGCACAGGGCTGGCCCGTGACCCTGCTGGGCGGTGGCAGCAACCTGATCCTGCCGCAGCGCCTGAGTGGCCTGGTGATCCAGCCGGCGCTGAAGCATTGGTGGCTGGAGCGGCAGGGCAGCGCCGTAAGGCTGCACGTCGGGGCGGGCGTCGAGTGGCATCCGCTGGTCATGGCGTTGGCGGCGCGTGGCCTGTGGGGCACCGAAAATCTGGCCTTGATACCCGGCCACTGCGGGGCCGCGCCGATCCAGAACATCGGTGCCTACGGGGTCGAGCTTTGCGAGCTGGTCGAGGCGGTTCATGTCGTGTTCGTGGAGGATGGGCGCAGTGCCTTGCTGACGGTCGAGGAGTGCGCCTTCGGCTATCGTGACAGCATCTTCAAGGGCGAGCTCGAGGGCAGGGTGGTCATTACCGGCCTGACGCTTCGGCTTGGCCGTGATGCCGCGCCTCGTCTCTCCTATGGCGATCTGGCACAGCGGGTAGGTCCTGGGCCGACTCCGCTCGAGGTGGCCGAGGCGGTATGCGCCATTCGCCGCGAGAAGCTTCCCGATCCGGCGGAGCTGGGCAATGCCGGCAGCTTCTTCAAGAATCCCATCGTGGAGCGGGAGGTGGCCGAGCGCTTGCTGGCGGTGTGGCCCGACATGCCTCGCTTCGAGCTGGCCGATGGGCAGGTGAAGCTGGCTGCCGGCTGGCTGATCGATCGCTGCGGCCTCAAGGGGTGGCGCAGCGGGCACTTCGGCGTGCACGAGTGTCAGGCCCTGGTACTGGTGCACTTCGGCAACGGCAATGCCGAAGAGCTGCTGGCCTTCGCCGACGCGGTGGCCGAGCGGGTTCGAGAACGCTTTGGCGTGGTGCTGGAGCGGGAGCCCCGGCTGGCCTGATTCCTGCCTCCTGTCGACCAACGAAAATGGCCCGCGCACTGCGCGGGCCATTTCATGCGGGGCGGGCCGTTCAGCCTTGGCTGCCTTTCTGCCCCTCTTGCTCGCGCTTACGGATCTCACGCGGGTCGTTGTGGGCGCGCCGACGGCGGCGCTGAGCGGCCTGAGGCTGCTCGCTTTCGGCCTGCTGAGGAGCGTCTGCCTTTGGCTCCTCGGCCTTGGCCTGCTCCGGCTTGGCTTCCGGCTTCGGCTCCTGGGCTGCCGGTGCTTTGGCTTCAGGTGCTGGGGCCTTCACCGGCTCGGTGGGCTTTTCCACCGGCTGGTCGATCGGCTTGGCAGCATCGGCCTTGGGTGCTTCTGCCTTGGGCGCCTGGGCTTTCTGCTCCTCGGCCTTCACCGGCTCGGCGGGTTTCTCCACCGGCTTGGGTGTCTCGACCTTGGCCTGCTCAGGCTTGCTTTCCGGCTTCGGCTCCTCGGCCTTCACCGCCTCTACGGGCGTCTCCACCGGCTTGTCGCTCGGCTTGGGAGCATCCGCCTTGGGTGCTTCTGTCTTGGGTGCCTGGGTTTCAGGTGCCTGGGTCTTCACCGGCTCGGCGGGCTTCTCTGTCGGCTTGTCGGTCGGCTTGGGAGCATCTGCCTTGGGCGCCTGGACTTTCTGCTCCTGGGCTTTCTGCTCCTGGGCTTCAGGTGC
>NZ_FNVC01000011.1:110801-136559 GCF_900108215.1 Billgrantia desiderata
TTCAGGTGCTTTGGCTTCAGGTGCTTTGGCTTCAGGTGCCTGGGCCTTCACCGGCTCGGCGGGTTTCTCCGCCGGCTTGTCGGTCGGCTTGGGGGCATCGGCCTTGGGTGCTTCTGCCTTGGGCGCCTGGGCGTTCTGCTCCTGGGTTTCAGGTGCTTTGGCTTCAGGTGCTTTGGCTTCAGGTGCCTGGGCCTTCACCGGCTCGACGGGTTTCTCCACCGGCTTGTCGGTCGGCTTGGGCGTTTCTGCCTTGGCCTGCTCCGCACCGGCTTCATCCTTCTGCTCGGGCGCCTCGGCCTGCAGACGCTTCTGCTCGGCTTCGGCCTGAGGATTGATGGCGTGCTGGCGCGAGCGGTTGCGCGGGTTGTTGCGCGTGCGCTTGGGCTTGCCGTCGTCGACCGGCTCTGCAGCCTGCTCGACCGGCTTCTCCTGGGGCTCTGCCTTCTGCCTGCGGGAGGCGTCGTCACGGCCACGCGGCTTGCCTTGGCGTGCTTCGTCGGTCTGCGGCTTGTCGCTGCGTGCCTGACCGCGGCCGCGTCCGCCACGGCCTTCGCCGCGACCTTCACCGCGGCCTTCGCCGCGACCTTCGCCACGGCCTTCACCGCGACCGGCAGCGCTCTCCTGGCGAGCGTCCTGACGGCCTTCGGCGCGGGCGCTCTCGCCAGCCTGCTGGCGAGGCTGCCCGCGCTGACCGCGAGGCTCGTCCTGTCCCTCGCTGCGCGAACGGCGACGCTGACGACCGTTGCGCTCGCCACGCTCGTCATCGCCGCTGCGGGCGGGGGGCGGCGGTGTGGTCGGCTTGCGTGATTCCGTCGTCGTGGCGGTGTCGCTCTCGGTGCCGCCGAGCAGCTTGGTCACGCCCTTGAACAGACGGCCGAGCACGCCGACAGCGGGTGCGGCAGCAGGTGCGGCGGCAGGAGCGGCAGATGGTTTCGCAGCCGGCTCCTGTTGCAGCGAGGCCGGCGCCGGCTCGTTGTGTATCACCGTCTTGACGGCTGCCTCGGAGCGGGCAACCGGCTTGGCGATGCTCATGTCCGGCTCCTTGCCGATGTCCGTTTCGACCGACAGCTCGAAGCTGGACTTGTCCTGATCGCCTTCCTCCTCGATATGGTCGTCGCGCAGGCGCTGCACGTCGTAGTGCGGGGTGTCCATATCGGGGTTGGGCAGGACCAGTACGCGGACGCCCTGACGCTTCTCGATGTCCGACAGGACGGCGCGCTTCTCGTTGAGCAGATAGGTGGCCACCGGTACCGGCAGGATGGCGCGAATCTGGGCGCTGCGTTCCTTCATCGCCTCTTCTTCGATCAGGCGCATGATCGACAGCGACAGCGAGCGCACGTCGCGAATGGTGCCCTGGCCGTTGCAGCGCGGGCAGACCACGCCGCTGGTCTCGCCCAGTGACGGCCGCAGGCGCTGGCGCGACATCTCCATCAGGCCGAAGCGCGAGATGCGGCCGATCTGCACCCGGGCACGGTCGAGCTTGAGCGCATCGCGCATGCGATTCTCGACCTCGCGCTGGTTGCGCGCCGGGCTCATGTCGATGAAGTCGATCACCACCAGGCCGCCGATGTCACGCAGGCGCAACTGGCGGGCGATCTCGTCGGCCGCCTCGAGGTTGGTCTGCAGCGCGGTTTCCTCGATGTCGCTGCCGCGGGTGGCGCGCGCCGAGTTGATGTCGATGGAAACCAGCGCTTCGGTATGGTCGATGACGATGGAGCCGCCGGAGGGCAGCTTCACTTCACGCTCGTAAGCGGTCTCGATCTGCGATTCGATCTGGAAGCGCGAGAACAGCGGTACTTCATCGGCGTAGAGCTTGATCTTCTGCTGGTAGGAAGGCATGACCTGGCGAATGAAGGTCAGGGCTTCCTGGTGCACTTGGGGGCTGTCGATCAGCACCTCGCCGATGTCCTGGCGCAGGTAGTCGCGCATGGCGCGGATGATCACGTTCGATTCGCGATAGATCAGGAAGGGGGCGGGGCGTTTGCCGGCCTCCTCGGTGATCGACTCCCACACCTGCACGAGATAGTCGAGATCCCACTGCAGCTCTTCGGAGCTGCGGCCGATGCCGGCGGTGCGTACGATCACACCCATCTTCTCCGGCACGGTGAGCTGGCCCATGGCCTCCTTGAGTTGGGTACGCTCGTCGCCCTCGATGCGACGCGAAATGCCACCGGCGCGGGGGTTGTTGGGCATCAGTACGAGAAAGCGACCGGCCAGGCTGATGAAGGTGGTCAGCGCCGCGCCCTTGTTGCCGCGCTCCTCCTTGTCGACCTGGACGATGACTTCCTGGCCTTCCTTGAGAACTTCCTTGATGCTGGGGCGCCCCGAGGCTTCCTTCAGGAAGTACTCGCGGGAAATTTCCTTGAGGGGGAGGAAGCCGTGACGATCGGCGCCGAAGTCGACGAAGGCGGCTTCGAGAGAGGGTTCTACACGGGTAATCTTGCCGCGGTAGATGTTGGCTTTCTTTTGCTCCCGGGCACCGGATTCGATGTCCAGGTCGTACAGGCGTTGTCCATCGACCAGCGCAACACGCAGCTCTTCCGGCTGGGTCGCATTGATGAGCATCCGTTTCATGTTGTCTCGCAATCTGGACGCGCCGGGGGGCATCGAAGAAGGCGAACCTCTGGGTGCTGCGTGCTTGTGCTCAGCGCATGTCGCGGATGCACAGTGGCGCCCGATCGTACCGGCACCGGAAGGGCCCAGCACGACATGATCATGTTGAGTACGCGGCGGAGGCAGGACATGTCTCGGTGGGGCTACTCCCATCCGGCCCTGCGGTCACCGCCAGACACCTGGCATTCATCGATTCGCCAACGCCGGCCACCGGCACGATGTTGAACGATTCCCGTGGCCACCGCTCGCCTGTGACTGATGCGAGCCGGGATCCGGGCGTGGCGTCATTACTTGTATTGCTGCAAATTCATGCGTCTATCACTCGTCGGCGGCGGGACCCATGTTCAGGGATCGTCGCGGCCCGATTTCGTCGCTCCGGCCTGCGTGTCTGTCGTGCAGGCGCCATGGGACCGAAGGGATCCATCCGAGCGAGCTGGCAATATAGCAGTAATGGCAATTCGCAGCAATTGGCGCAGCGCATCGCCGAGTACGTTAGAATGCTGGCTCACAACGGATTTTCAGCAGGAGTGTCATGGCCGAAGGTCGCGACGTACAGTGGGTGGAAGTGGGTGAAGGGCAGTCGGGCCAGCGGGTCGACAACTTTCTGATAACGCGCCTGAAAGGCGTGCCGCGAACCTTGGTCTACCGCATCGTGCGCAAGGGCGAGGTGCGGGTCAACAAGAAGCGGGTCAAGGCCGATTACCGCCTGCAGCCGGGCGATGTGGTGCGTATCCCGCCGCTGAAGCTGGCCCCGCGCGAGGCGGTCAAGCAGGTCAGCGAGGGTCTGCGCAACCTGCTGGCCGGCAGCGTGCTGGTGGAAGGCCCGGGCTGGCTGGTGCTCAACAAGCCCGCCGGGCTTCCCGTGCACGGCGGCAGCGGGGTCAAGATCGGCCTGATCGAGGCTCTGCGCCAGGTGCGCGAGGATCTCGATTTCCTCGAGCTGGTGCACCGCCTCGACCGCGACACCTCGGGCTGCCTGCTGCTGGCCAAGTCGCGTCCGGCGCTGCTTGCCCTCAACGAGGCGCTCAAGGGCCATAAGATGGACAAGCGCTACCTGGCGCTGGTGGCGGGGCGCTGGCCGGCCCGGCGCGAATTCGTCAGTGCTCGACTCGACCGCTACGATGCCGGCAACGGCGAGCGCCGGGTGCGGGTGGATGCGGCGGGCAAGGTGGCGCGCACCCGCTTTGCCGTGCGCGAGACGTTTCCCAAGGCGACCCTGATCGAAGCCGAACCGGTCACCGGGCGGACTCATCAGATACGCGTGCACGCCGCGCATGCAGGCTTCCCGCTGCTGGGTGACGACAAGTACGGCTCGCGTGAGGGTGAGGCACTGGCACGCCAGTTGGGCCTGTCGCGGCTGTTCCTGCACGCCGAGTCGCTGACCTTCCCCGAGCCGAGCAGCGGCCGGCCGGTGCAGATTCGTGCGCCCCTGCCGGAGGAGCTCGAGGCGGTGCTGTCCCGCGCTCGCGACTCCCGTTGAGCACATCTCGTCCTGGTCTCATCGATATCTGAAGCGGAGTTGTCATGCGTTACCGACTGGTGATCTTCGACTGGGACGGAACCCTGATGGATTCCGCTGCCCGAATCGTTTCCAGCATGCAGGCGGCGGCCCGCGATGCCGGCTGGGGCCATCTCGAGGCGGCGGCGGTGCGCGATATCATCGGCCTGGGGCTTCCCGAGGCCATCGATCGCCTGTGTCCGGGGATCGATGCCGAGCGCTTCGAGCTGCTGCGTAGTCGCTACGTGCACTATTTCGTCGAGGCCGATGGCACGCCGATGGCCTTCTTCGACGGCGTCGAGTCCGGCATTGCCACGCTGCGTGAGCGGCACGAGCGACGGCTGGCCGTGGCGACCGGCAAGAGCCGGCGAGGGCTCGACCGGGTCTTTCGCGAAAGTGACAGCGGCAGCTGGTTCCACGCCAGTCGCACGGCGGACGAGACCCGCTCCAAGCCGCACCCGCAAATGCTCGAGGAGCTGCTGGTGGAGCTGGGCATGCCCGTGGAGGAGGCCGTGATGGTGGGGGATACCGAGTACGACCTGGAGATGGCGCGCGCCCTGGGCATGGATCGGGTCGCCGTCACCTGGGGTGTGCATGACCCGGGACGGTTGGCGGCGAGTCGCCCTGTCTATACTGCCGGGACGGTAGGCGAACTGTTCGACTGGCTGAATCGCGAGTGATGAAAAGGAAGAAGAGTCAATGAGCGACGACAAGCGGCAAGACGACGACAAGCGCCCGGAGCGAGAAGATCGCTGGACCGAAGGGCCGCAGCTGACCCCCGAGCAGGCGCGCGAGCTGCGTCAGGCCAAGACCGAGAAGCCGGCGCCGCCTGCCGAAAGTGCCGAGGTGCTGCGTGAGCGGCAGCGCCTGGCACAGCAGGAGATGCTCGATCGCTGGATCGGCGGCGTGCTGACGGAGCAACGTCGTTCGCGGCGCTGGAAGCTGTTCTTTCGCTTCTTCTTTGCCGCGCTGATCCTGGCCTCGCTGGCCACCAGCTTCTACAGCCTGTTCGGTACTGGCGTGCGCGAGCCCGAGCGACAGCACCTGGGCGTGGTGACCGTGCGCGGCGTGATCGACGGTGAGTCCCCGGCCAGCGCCGAGCGCATCATCGAAGGGCTCAACCGTGCCTGGGATGCCGACAATGCCGCTGCCGTGGTGCTGCACATCGACAGTCCGGGCGGCAGCCCGGTGCAGTCCCAGCGTGTCTACCAGGAGATCATGCGGCTGCGCGAAGAGGGCGACAAACCGATCATCGCGGTGATCGAGGACGTCGGCGCCAGCGGTGCCTACTACATGGCGGCAGCGGCCGATGAGATCATTGCCGCGCCGGCCAGCCTGGTGGGATCGATCGGCGTCATTTTCGCCAGCTTCGGCTTCGAGGAGGCGATCGACAACCTCGGGATTGAACGGCGCATCTTCGTCAGCGGTGAGAACAAGGGCTTCCTCGACCCCTTCTCGCCGGTGCGACCGGAGGAGCGCGAGTTCTGGCAGACGGTGATGGATACCACCCATGGCCAGTTCATCGAGGCGGTGCGGCTGGGCCGGGGCGATCGTCTGGTGGAGGACGAGCGGCTCTTCAGCGGACTGATCTGGAGCGGTCAGCAGGCGTATGAGCTGGGTCTCATCGACGGGATCGGCAGCCTCGACGCCCTGAGTCGCGAGCTGTTCGGCGAGGTGCGCCTGCACGACTACACGCCGCGGCTGGATCCCTTCGAGCGGCTGACCCGTCAGTTCGGCCGGGTCGCCGCCGAATGGATGGGTGTGCCCGCCAGCCGTTCGCCGGTGCGCTACCAGCTGCCCTGATCGCCCAATGGGTCGAGGCCCGCTTCGCGCAGCAGGGCACACAGACGAATCAGCGGCAGGCCGATGAGGGTGTTGGGGTCGTCGCCCTCGAGTTTCTCGAACAGGGCGACGCCCAGCCCCTCCATGCGAAAGCTGCCGGCGCTGTCCAGCGGGCGCTCGCGCTCCACGTAGCGGGCGATCTCGTCATCGCCGAGGCGCCTGAACACCACGTCATAGCGCTCATGACAGACCCGGTGGCTCGCCCGGCGGGTGTCGATCAGGGCCAGGCCGGTGAGGAAGGTCACGCGTTGACCGGAAAAGCGCGCGAGCTGGGCGCGGGCCGTGGCTTCGTCGCCTGGCTTGCCGAGTATCTCGCCGCCGAACACGGCGACCTGATCCGAGCCGATGATGAGATGGTCGGAGTACCGTTCGGCCACGTGGCTGGCCTTGGCCAGTGCCAGGCGGTGCACCAGCGCTTCCGGCGTTTCACCGGCGCGTGGCGTTTCGTCGACGTCGGGGCTGACCCACGCATAGGGCAGGCCCAGGCGATCGAGCAGTTGGCGGCGCCAGGGGGAGCCGGAGGCGAGGACGAGTCGTGGCATGGTGCGCTCCTGCAGTAGATGATGCGAACCTTTGGCGGGCTCGAAGAGAGGGGTATTGTAACTCGCTGACATGGCGTCTTTGACAGGGGCATGGGGAGTGCCTATCATTGCGCGCCTATGTTGACCTCACGACTTCCCAACAAGGTCGAGCCCTACCGGCTCGCCGCTCGTGCCGAAAGCCTCTCGGGGCTGATGGCGCTCGACCAGTTCGAGCGTCTTGCCGCCCAGGTGGGCGAGCAGGCGGGCGACTGCCAGGTGTGGCTCGACTTCGGCATCGATGCCCAGGGGCGCCGTGAGATTCGCGGCCGTCTCGAGGCCGAGCTGCAGCTGCCCTGCCGGCGCTGCCTGGAGCCGATGCCTCAGCGCGTCGAGAGCGAGTTCCTGCTGGGAATGGTCTCGAGCGATGCGCTGGCGGCAGAGCTGCCGAGCACCCACGAGCCGGTGCTGGTGGAAAACGAACAGCTGAACCTGCTGGAGGTGGTGGAGGATGAGTTGATCCTCAGTCTGCCCCAGGTGGTTTACCACGACGAGGCGCATTGCCGTGTCTCGCGCGACCAGCTGAGCAGCGGCGAGGAGCTCGTGGAGAACGAGCCTGCTCCCGCGAGTCCTTTCGAGGTGCTGCGCCGCCTCAAGGACAAATCCTGATTGTTTATCGTCTCACTTCGGAGTGACACCCATGGCAGTTCAACAGAATCGTAAGACTCGTTCCAAGCGCGGCATGCGTCGCAGCCATGACGCCCTGAGCGCACCGACCCTGTCCCAGGACAAGGAAACCGGCACCACTCACCTGCGTCACCACGTCTCCCCCGACGGTTTCTACCGCGGTCGCAAGGTAGTCGACGTCTAAGTCGATCCGCCTCGATGACCATCGGCACCTGAACGTGCGGATTGCCATCGATACGATGGGCGGAGATGCAGGCCCTGCCGCCGCCGTACAGGGGGCGGCTGCCGCCGTGCTGGCGAGGCCTGGATTGCAGGCCGATCTGTTCGGACCGGGCGACCGACTGTCAGACGAGCTCAAGAACCTGCCGCGGCATCTTGCTGCGGCCGGTTCGCATCTGTCCGTTCATCATGCACCGAGCCTGATTCGACAGGACCAGCGTCCCACCGACGCGCTTCGGCGCGGCGGCGAGACGAGCATGGCGATGATGCTGAAGCACGTAGCTGCCCGGGGCTCCGTGGCCGGTGTCAGTGCCGGCAACACCGGTGCGCTGATGGCGCTGGCCAGGCGCGAACTGGGCACCGTGGCGGACATTCCGCGTCCGGCCATCTGCACCGCCATACCCACGCGCGGCGACGGGCGCTGCTATCTGCTGGACCTGGGGGCCAATGTCGATGTCTCTGCGGGGCGGCTGGTGGACTTCGCACGTATGGGCGAAGTGATGGCGCGCCATGTGGATGGCATCGCCGCACCGCGGGTGGCGCTGCTCAACGTCGGTAGCGAGGGGACCAAGGGCAGCAACGCAGTGCGCGAGGCGGATGCGCTGCTGGCCGAAGTCGACGCGTTGAACTATATCGGCTTTGTCGAGGGCGACGGCATCTTCGCCGGCTTGGCCGATGTGGTGGTATGCGATGGTTTCGTCGGCAATGCGGTGCTCAAGGCCAGCGAAGGCCTGGCGCGCATGCTGATCGAAAGGGTACAGGCGACCTTCGACTCGCATTGGAGCAGTCGCCTGGTCGGAATGCTGGCGAGGCCGGCGTTGCGTCGGCTGAAGAGCGAGCTGGATCCGGTGCGTTACAATGGCGCCAGCCTGCTGGGGCTCGATGGCATTGTGATCAAGAGCCATGGCAGTGCCGATGCCACCGGCTTTTCCTATGCTGTGCTGCGGGCCGCGCAGGAGGTCAGTCGAGACCTGCCCGCCCGACTCGCTCTCGAGTTGGGCGGTCGCAACTGACAGCACTCAACAAATGGTGAACGACATGACTCAACCCCTTGCCCTCGTCTTTCCCGGGCAAGGCTCCCAGCAGGTAGGCATGCTGCGGGAGCTGGCCGAACGCTACAGCGTGGTACGGACGACCTTCGAGGAGGCCGCCGACGCGCTGGGCTATGACCTGTGGAAGGTGGTCCAGGAGGGGCCGGATGAGGCGCTCAATGCCACCGCCTGCACCCAGCCTGCACTGCTGACGGCCAGCGTTGCCATCTGGCGTGTCTGGCAGGAGCTGGAGGGGCCTCGCCCCGGTGCCATGGCCGGTCATAGCCTGGGTGAGTACAGTGCCATGGTCTGCGCCGGTGTGATGAGCTTCGCCGACGGTGTGCGTCTGGTGCGTCTGCGTGGCGAAGCGATGCAGGAGGCGGTGCCGGCCGGGCGGGGGGCGATGGCCGCCATTCTCGGCCTCGACGATGCCATCGTTGAAACCGCCTGTGCCGAAGCGGCGCAAAATGAGGTGGTGGCGGCCGTGAACTACAATTCCCCGGGGCAGGTGGTGATCGCCGGTGACAAGGCGGCCGTCGAACGCGCCATTGCCCTGTGCCAGGAGGCGGGCGCCAAGCGTGCCATGCCGCTGCCGGTTTCCGTACCCTCGCACTGCGATCTGATGCGTCCGGCGGCGGAGCGCCTCAAGGCAGCCATGGCCGACCTCGACATGCGTGCGCCGCGCTACACCGTGTATCAGAACGTCGATGCCCAGGCGCATGCCGATGTCGAGACCCTGCGCACGCGTCTTGTCGAGCAGCTCTATCAGCCGGTGCGCTGGACCTCTTGCGTCGAGGCGATGGTGGCGGGTGGCGCCGAGGTCTTCATCGAGTGCGGTCCGGGCAAGGTGCTGACCGGGCTGGGCAAGCGCATCGCCAAGAGCAGCAAGGGGCTGGCGGTGAACGATCCCGACAGCCTCGAGGCGGCGCTCGGCCTGGCGCGCGAGACGCTCGGGCAGTAAAGGCTGCGCGAAACCGAAGGCCGGCGGAGAAGCGGCCTGAACGACAAGCAGGGGCAGGAGCCCCAGGATTCAACAGCATTCGGAGCGGGAACAGGTTATGACCAGCGAACGCAGAATCGCCCTGGTGACCGGCGCCAGTCGTGGCATCGGTCGGGCCATCGCCCATGAGCTCGGCCGTCAGGGGCGCGTGGTGATCGGAACGGCAACCACCGAGTCCGGCGCTGCCAAGATCGATGAGGATCTTCGCGCCCATGGTATCGAGGGGGCCGGCAGAGCCCTGGACGTCACCGATCAGGCCAGTGTCGATGCGCTGGTGAAAGCGATCACCGAGGAGTTCGGTGCGCCCACCATTCTGATCAACAATGCCGGCATCACCCGCGACAATCTGCTGATGCGCATGAAGGAAGAGGAGTGGGACTCGGTTCTCGATACCAACCTCAAGTCGGTCTATCGCGTCACCAAGGCGTGTCTGCGCGGCATGACCAAGGCCCGTTTCGGCCGTATCGTCAGCATCAGCTCGGTGGTGGCGACCATGGGCAATCTCGGCCAGACCAACTATGCTGCCGCCAAGGCGGGCATGGAGGGGTTCACCCGTGCGCTGGCGCGTGAAGTGGCGTCCCGGGCCATCACCGTCAATGCGGTGGCGCCGGGCTTCATCGCCACCGACATGACCAGCGCTCTGCCCGAAGAGCAGCATCAGGCGTTGATGACGCAAATCCCTCTGGCGCGCCTGGGCGAGCCCGAGGAAATTGCCGCTGCCGTCGGCTTTCTGACAAGCGAGGGCGCCGGCTACATTACCGGTGAAACGCTGCAGGTCAACGGCGGCATGAACATGCGTTGAAGCTCCTGCCGGTCGGCGGTTGCGCCGACAGGGGGGGGTCTATAAACTACCCGCAGCTTGAGTTTGCGGACCAATGGCTGGTCATCTGAACGGCTAACTTGAACGACTGGAGTACGTATAAAATGAGCACCATCGAAGAGCGCGTGAAGAAGGTTGTGGCCGAGCGCCTGAACGTCAAGGAAGAGGATATCCAGAACAGCTCCTCCTTCACCGAGGACCTTGGCGCTGATTCCCTGGATACCGTCGAGCTGGTCATGGCGCTCGAAGAGGAATTCGATACCGAAATTCCCGATGAGGAAGCCGAGAAGATCACCACCGTTCAGGAAGCCATCGATTACGTCAACGCCCATCAGTGAGGATGCGCTAGTCGCCGCTTGCTGAGGTGTAGGGCCGTTCTCAAGGCCCTGGAAAGCCGTCCTGAGTCCCAGGGCGGCTTTTGCTTTACGTAAAGGCCGCGCTGCCCAAGCAGTGAGCATGTCCGGTATAATGCGCGCAAAGACGACCTGCGGAAGGGTCGTGTCATCAAGGTTGTCTGGGAGGAATACTGATGGCTCGTAGAGTTGTGGTGACCGGGCTGGGGCTGGTCACGCCGGTGGGCAACACGGTCAAGGAGAGCTGGGAAAACATCCTGGCCGGCAAGAGCGGCATTGCTCCCATCGAGCATTTCGATGCCAGCAGCTTCAACACCCGCTTCGGTGGCTCGGTCAAGAACTTCGACATCAGCCCGTACCTGAATCCCAAGGATGCGCGCAAGATGGACCTGTTCATCCAGTACGGGGTGGCAGCAGGCGCTCAGGCCATCAGCGATGCCGGTATCGAGTGTACCGACGAGAACGCCGAGCGTATCGGCGTGGCCGTCGGCTCCGGCATCGGCGGTCTGCCGATGATCGAACAGAACCACAATGCCCTCAACAAGGGTGGGGCGCGTCGCGTGTCGCCGTTCTTCGTGCCCGGCTCGATCATCAACATGATTTCCGGCAACCTGGCCATCCAGCATGGCTTCAAGGGTCCGAACATTGCCATCACCACGGCCTGTACCACCGGTACCCACAATATCGGCTATAGCGCGCGCACCATCGCCTATGGCGACGCCGACGTAATGATCTGCGGTGGAGCCGAGATGGCCACCACTCCGCTGGGGCTGGGTGGGTTCTCCGCGGCTCGCGCCCTGTCGACCCGCAACGACGACCCGCAGGCCGCCAGCCGTCCCTGGGATCGCGATCGCGACGGCTTCGTGCTCTCCGACGGGGCCGGCATCCTGGTACTCGAGGAGTACGAGCATGCCAAGGCGCGCGGCGCCCGCATCTACGCCGAGCTGACCGGTTTCGGCATGAGCGACGACGCCTTCCACATGACGGCACCGCCGGAGGACGGCAGCGGGGCGGCGCTCTCCATGCGCAACGCCATCCGCGATGCCGGTATCGACCCTTCGGCGGTCGACTACATCAATGCCCACGGCACCTCGACTCCGGCAGGGGATCTGGCCGAGAGTCGGGCCATCAGGAAGGTGATGGGGGCGGCGGCCGATGGTGTCGCGGTGAGCTCCACCAAGTCGATGATCGGCCACCTGCTGGGTGCGGCCGGTGCCGTCGAAGCGGTGTTCTGCATCCTGGCCATCCGCGATCAGGTAGCGCCGCCGACGATCAACCTGGACAACCCGCAGGAAGGCTGCGACCTGGATTACGTGCCGCACACGGCACGCGAGCGGAAGATCGACGTGGCGCTGTCGAATTCGTTCGGCTTCGGTGGCACCAACGGCACTCTGGTCTTCTCTCGGCTGCGCTGAGCCGGGGCGTCTCGAGCGAGTGACATGACCCGGCCGCAAGCAGAGGCATGGGTGCCGATCGACGACCGCGGCCTCGCCTATGGCGACGGGGTGTTCGAGACGGTGCTGGTGAGGGACGGGATGCCGCTGCTGTGGCCGCAACACATGCAGCGGCTGGCCGAGGGCTGTCGCCGGCTCGGCATTCCCATGCCCGCGTCCGGCACGCTCGACATGTTGCCGGCCCAGACCGGGCCGGGACTGAAGGTACTCAAGCTGATCGTGACCCGAGGCGGGGGCGGACGTGGCTACCAGACGCCCGCTGAGCCTGAGCCGCGGCTGCTGTGGCAGGCCACCGATTTCACGCCCCAGCCACGACGCTGGTGGGATGGCGTGAGGGTTCGCCACTGTCGGCTGCGGTTGGGCATGCAGCCGCTGCTGGCCGGAATCAAGCATCTCAACCGGCTCGAGAACGTGATGGCTCGCCGCGAGTGGAACGATGCCGACGTTGCCGAGGGGCTGCTCTGCGACAGCCAGGGCCGGCTGGTCGAGGCCACCAGCATGAACCTGTTCTGGTTGCGCCAGGGGCGACTGGAAACGCCGCAATTGAACGCCTGCGGCGTGGCGGGAACGCTGCGCGCGGCGCTGATGCAGCGTTTGTCCATTGCAGAGGTCTCAGTGGGGCCGCAGGTGCTGGAGGATGCCGAGGCGGTGTGGCTCGGCAATTCGGTTCAGGGGCTCTGGCCGGTGGCGCGGTTGGACGACGCCGATGGCAATCCGCTGCGGCAATGGCTTCTCGGTGACGCTCATCGAGGGTTGCAGGGCGAGGCCCATGCACTGCTGGGCTATCCCACCGCTCCCACTCGTTGAGGCATGCCGCTGGTGCTGCCGAACGGGGCGCGCAGGCGATACCCATGCAGTCTCCGGGCTGCGCTTTGCATATCAAGACAGGTAGGTAGCGAGGAAAGCGCATGCTGCGTTTGCTGAAATTTTTGCTGGTTCTGCTGGTAGTGGCGGCCGTGGCGGCATTTGCCGGCTATCGCTATTGGGAAAGCCGCCTCGAGGCGCCCATTGCGGTGGAAGAGAACACGCTCTACGAAGTGCCGCGAGGCGCGGGCTACAACCGGGTAGTGACGGACCTGGCGGCGCGCGGCGTGATCGAGGACGAATGGGCCTTTCGCCTGTTGACCCGTCTCGAACCGGAGGCGATCCCGCGGCTGCGCAGCGGCGAGTATCTGCTCGAGCCGGGCATGAGCGGGCGTGAGCTGATCGAACTGCTCGGCAGCGACCGGGTCGTGACCTATCCGTTGACGATCCCGGAAGGGTGGACCTTCCGTCAGATGCGCGCTCGTCTCGATGCCGCTCCCAAGCTGGAGAATCTCACCCAGGGCCTCAGCGACGAGGAGGTCATGGCGCTGTTGGAGCGCGAGGGACGCCACCCAGAGGGCTGGTTCTTTCCCGACACCTATCGCTACCACAAGGGCATGAGCGATCTCGATATACTGCGGCAGGCGCTAGCACGCATGGAGCAGGTGCTGGAAGAGGTGTGGGAAGGTCGCAGCGACGACCTGACCATCGAGTCGCCCTACGAGGCGTTGATCATGGCCTCGCTGATCGAGCGCGAGACCGGTGCTCCCGAGGAGCGACGCGAGATCGCCGGGGTATTCAAGCGGCGCATGCAAACCGGCATGCGCCTGCAGACCGACCCCACCGTGATCTACGGCATGGGCGAACGCTATGAGGGGCGTATCACCCGGGCGGACCTGCAGGAAGCCACGCCCTACAACACCTACGTGATCAACGGGCTGCCGCCGACGCCCATCGCCATGCCCGGCCGCGCCTCGCTGGAGGCTGCCGTCGACCCGCTGCCCGGCGACACCTACTATTTCGTTTCGCGTGGCGATGGCACCCACCACTTTTCACGTACGCTGCGTGAACACAACAATGCCGTGAACCGCTACATCCGCAATCGCTGAGCAGCGATTGCGCTATGCAGAGCGGAGCACGGCAGGCGGCACAGGAGCCCCCAATGCGACAGCGTGGACGTTTCATCACCCTGGAAGGCGGCGAGGGCGTCGGCAAGTCGACCAACCTCGAATGGGTGGCCCAGTGGCTGGTGGCGCGCGGCGTCGAGGTCGTGCGCACTCGCGAGCCGGGCGGTACGCCACGGGCCGAGGCCATGCGGGAGCTGCTGCTCTCGCCGCAGGCCGACGAACCTCTCGATGCCGATGCCGAACTGCTGCTGGTGTTCGCCGCCCGCGCCCAGCACCTGGCCCAGCGCATTCGCCCTGCGCTCGAGCGCGGTGCCTGGGTGCTGTGCGACCGCTTCACCGATGCCACCTTTGCCTATCAGGGCGGCGGACGTGGCATCGAGCCGGATCGTATCGCCGAGCTGGAGCGCTTCGTCCAGCGTGGCCTCGAGCCCGATCTGACCCTGCTGCTCGACATGCCCGTCGCCGCTGCGCAGCGGCGCTTGCAAGGGCGTCTGACGGCCAGCGGCGACAGTCGCGATCGCTTCGAACAGGAGCAGGCCTCGTTCTTCGAGGCCGTACGCCAAGCCTACCTGGCGCGGGCCGCCGCGGCACCCCAGCGCATGGCAGTGATCGATGCCGATGCGCCCCTCGACACCGTGCAGGCGCGTCTCTCGGCCTGCCTGGAAGCGAGAGTGAGCGCATGGCTGTGAGCGACCCGGCGACATCGCTGCTGCCCTGGCATGCTCCGCTGTGGCAGCAGTTCCTCGCGCTGCATCGCAGTGGGCGGCTGCCCCACGCCATGCTGCTCTCGGGGCCTCGCGGTGTCGGCAAGCAGCGCTTCGCCGAGGCGCTGCTCGGCTACCTGCTGTGTGCCTCGCCGGGCGAGACGGCCTGTGGCCGGTGTCATGGCTGTCATATGCTGGCTGCCGGCTATCATCCCGATCTGCTGCGCGTTTCACCGGAGGAGGGCAAGCGGCAGATCCGTATCGATCCGATCCGTGAGGTCAATGCCTTCGTCTCCCAGACGGCCCAGCAGGGCGGCCACCGGGTGATCGTGCTCTCACCGGCGGAGGCGATGAACGTGGCGGCGGCCAATGCGCTGCTCAAGAGCCTGGAGGAGCCGGGCGCGCGCACCCAGTTCTTGCTGCTGGCCGACGTCCCCTCGCGCATGCTGGCCACCATTCGCTCCCGCTGTCAGCACTGGAGTCTGCCGCTGCCCGAGCACGAGCAGAGCATCGAGTGGCTGGCCAAGTCGCTGGGGGGGCGTGATGAAGCGGAGTTCTGGCTACAGGTAGCGGGAGGCTTGCCGCTGCTAGCCGCGGAGCTGGCCACTCCTGACTCACGCGCGCTGCGCAAACAGCTGCACGAGACCTTCGATGCCCTGGTGCGTGGTGCCGAGCCGGTAGCGGAGGCAGCCCGTCTCGACCGCCAGTCCCTCGAGTCGATACTATGGTACGGTATTGCCTGGCTCGAAGACTTGATTCGCCTGGGCCTGTCGGGGGAGTCGGCGGCAGTGCGCAATCCCGATCTCCTTCCGCTCTACCGTCAGGCGGTCAAGAATGCCCGGGTGCAGGACTGGTTCCGGCTGCTGGATTTCGCCCGGGAGCAGCGCCGCCTGCTGGCGGCGGGCGGCAACCCCAACCCCCAGCTGGTCCTCGAGGCCTGGCTGGTACGCTGGTCGACCCTGCTGCGCTCGTGAAGCAGGGTAAGGGAGAGACACATGGCACCGCAGAAGGCCCTGTCGCTGACCATTCAGGACGAGCAGACCCTGCTCTCCGCCTATATGCCGCTGCTCGAACGGGGCGGCATCTTCGTACCCACGCGCGAGCGCTACGAGCTGGGCCAGGAAGTCTACCTGCTGCTGACCCTGCCCGGCGAAAGCGAGCGGGTGCCGGTGACCGGTCAGGTCGTGTGGGTATCGCCCGACGGCGTGGCGGGAAGACGGGTGCCGGGGATCGGCATCCACTTCAGCCCCGAGGATCATGTCGTGCGCGACCGTATCGAGACGCTGCTGGCCGGGCAACTGGACAAGGGGTCGTCGAGCTATACGCTTTAGCAGACCGTCGTGCTCGACGGTCAAGCCCGACTACTGCCGCGTGGGCTCGCCGCAAGCGCTACAGCTGGCGCAATAGCCAATCGCTCCTGCCATTCACTGGATGAGTTTGACACCGCATGTTCGTGGATTCCCACTGTCACCTGGACCGCCTCGACCCCGCTACCCACAACGGCAACCTTGCCGACGCCCTGGCCGCCGCTCGGGCCCGTGACGTAGGCCAGTTCCTCGCCGTTGCCGTCACGCTCGATGACATGCCGACTCTCGCCGCCATTGCCCGCGAGCACGACGACGTGGCGATCTCCGCCGGCGTGCATCCGCTGCATCTGCTGGAGCGCGAGCCGGAGATCGATACCATCAAGGAGGCCGCGGAGCACTTCGGCGCGGTGGCCATCGGCGAGTGCGGTCTGGACTATCATTATCTCGACAAGACCCCGGAGCGGGTGCCGTCGCGGGAAGTGCAGCGCGAGCGCTTCCGGCGTCAGCTGGTGGCCGCCACCGAACTCGAACTGCCAGTGATCGTGCATACCCGCGACGCCCGCGAGGAGACGCTGGAACTGATACGCGAGCACAGCGATCCGGCCATCGGCGGGGTGCTGCACTGCTTCACCGAGGATCTCGAGATGGCACGGGAGGCGGTGCGCCACGGCTTCTACATCTCGCTGTCGGGTATCGTCACCTTCCGCAACGCCGAATCGCTGCGTGAAGTGGCGCGCCGGGTACCCCTGGACCGACTGCTGATCGAGACCGACAGCCCCTACCTGGCGCCGGTGCCGTATCGCGGCAAGCCCAACGAACCGGCCTGGGTGGTGGAGGTCGCCGAATGCATCGCCGAAGCGCGGGGCATCAGCGTCGAGGAGGTCGCCATGCAGACCACGGCCAACTTCTACCGCCTGTTCCGTGGTGCGGCGCCCGAGCCCAGCGACGAGACGCGCGACATCCTGGCCCGAGCCGGCCTGGTGTAGCAGGAAGAGGGAGCTTCATGTCGAAGGGGGGCGTATGAACCTGGACCCACTGCTCAATCACGTCGAGCCCGATGGCGCCATTCCCCCGCTGGAGCGCTGGCAGCCGGGGCAGGCAGGCGACATGGACCTGGAGATCGCCGCCGACGGGCGCTGGTTCCATGAAGGCAGTGAAATGACACGGCCGCGCCTGGTTCGCCTGCTCTCGACGCTGCTGCGGCGTGAGGAGGATGGCGAATACTATCTGGTCACGCCGGTGGAAAAGCAGCGCATTCGCGTGGTCGACCGCCCCTTCGTGGTGGTGGATGCCGACTACGACGAGGCCGCGGGCTGCTGGTGGCTGACCACTCATGCCGGCGACCGCCTGCGGCTGGATGAAACGCATCGGCTGAGACTCAGTGCCACCCCCGAGGGTGCCCAGGTGCCCGAAGTGCCGGTGCGCTTCGGTCTCGCGGCGCGCCTCGGGCGCAACGTCTATTACCGTCTGGTGGAAGCTGCCGAACAGCGCCCCAGGAGCGACGGCAGCACCGAGCTCGGCCTGACCAGTGCCGGGTGCTGGCAGCCTCTGGGCGAACTGCCCGCCGAGGCCTCGTGAGGCTGACCGCGGAGCAGCGTGCCGTCGTCGAACACGGCGCCGGACACGCCAGGGTATCGGCGGTGGCGGGCGCCGGCAAGACGACCACGCTGGTCGCTCGCGTGCTGCACCTGCTGGAGCAGGGCGTACCGGCGCAGCGCATCCTGGTGCTGATGTTCAACCGCTCGGCGCGCGAGGACTTCCAGCGCAGGCTGATCGAGATGGCACCCACCGGTCAGCGTCTGCCCGACGTACGTACCTTCCACTCCCTCGGCCACCGCCTGACCCAGAGCCTGACCCGCTGGGGCGCGCTGGCCCCACGCCGATTGATTTCCGCCGACTGGCAGGTGGAGCGTCTGCTGCGCCAGGCGACCCTGGAGGTGCTGGAGGACGGCGAGCGGCGTGACATGGCCCTCGAGGGCGATACCCTGGAGGCGTTGGCGCACTTCTGCGGCCTGGTCAAGGCCGAGATGCTTCCTGCCGCCACGCTGCTCGAGCGGCTCGACCTCGACGAGGGCTGCGAGCACTTCGCCGCAGCTTTCGAGCGTCTCGAGGCGCTGCTCGCCGAGCATGGCCTGATGACCTACTCCGACCTGCTCTACCGTCCGCTGCGGGCGTTGGAAACCGACTCCGCCCTGGTCGGAAGGGTGGTGGGCTATCTCGACCAGGCGATCGTCGACGAGTATCAGGACATCAATCAGGCCCAGTTGCGCCTGTTGGCCCTGCTGGCGGGGCGCAGCGCGGACGTCATGGCCGTGGGCGATGCCAACCAGTGCATCTACGAATGGCGTGGCGCGCATCCCGATACCATGCGCGAGCACTTCAGCGCTACCTTCGGCGCGGCGACCGACTATCCGCTCTCGACCACCTTCCGCCATGGCCACTCGCTGGCGCTGCTGGCCAACCATGCCATCGCCGCCAACCGGCGAAGGCCCGACCAGCTGTGTCTGGCCGCTCCCGACAACCCGGTCACCGAGATTGCCGTCGAGCAGGGCAAGGCAGCGCTGTTGGCGACCCTGGAGCGTTGGCGGCAGGGCGGCAGGGCGCTGAGCGAGGCATGCCTGCTGGTGCGCAGCTGGGCGCTGTCGGTGCCCGTGCAACTGCAACTGCTGCAGGCCGGCATTCCGTTCCGCCTGGCCCGCGAGGATCGCTTCGTCTTTCGCCTGCCGCTGGTGCAGGCGCTGGCCGGCTACCTGCGGCTTTCGCAAACGCCGGCGCTGCTGCACGACCCGGGCCATCTGTTGCGCTTGTTGGAGCAGCCGACCCCCTTCGTGGCCCGCGAACGTCTGGCGGCGCTGGCCCAGCGCCTGGCCCATACGCAGCAGTACCCCGAGCGGGACGATCCCCTGCTGGCCGGACTCAAGCCGATGCAGCGGCGCAACCTCAAGCGGCGCTGGACGCTGCTGTGCGAGCTGCCGCGTCTCGGTGCCTGGCCCCCGGCCCGGCTGCTGGCGCATGTGGTCGATGCGCTGGATGCCGAAAAGGTGCTCAAGCGAGCCGCCGCAAGGCGCGAGAAGGGCGAAGAGGACGTGCGCCTGCTCGACGTGCTGGTGGAGCAGGCAGGGGAGACCTCGGATATCGAGGCCTTCATCGAGCTGCTCGAGCGGCCCGTCGAGAATCGCGACGACGGCGTCCTGATCACCACCGTGCACGGGGCCAAGGGGCTCGAATGGCCGCTGGTCATGGTGGCCGGCGTCAACGAGGAGGACTTTCCTCATTACAGTCGCGACAACCCCTTGTCGGCGGAGCGGCTGGAAGAGGAGCGGCGGCTGTTCTACGTGGCCGTGACCCGGGCGCGGGAGCATCTGCTGCTGCTGCACGACAGCGGTGACCATCGCCCCAGCCGTTTCATCGGCGAGACGCAGTGGCTGGAATGCCGGCAGGTCGCTGCCCGGCTGGCGGCAGCGCAGGAGACGTCGGCTCCGCTCGGCGTGACGTCGCCCGACCTGGTATCGCGTTATCTCGCTGCCCTGGGGCGAGACGAGATAGCGCTGGTGCCACGTGAGCCCACACTGGCCGAGCCCACCGCCGGCTATGCGGTTCAGCGTTATCGCCCCGGGCTGCGGCTTCGCCATGCGGTGTTCGGCGAGGGTGAGGTAGTGGTGGTGGAGGGCAATCCAGACGATCCTGTAATCGAGGTAAACTTCATACAGGCCGGCCGGCGCCGGCTGCTGGCGTGCCGCGCTCCCATCGAGATATTGGCTGCCGAGGCCGCCACTTCCTAGTTGGCTCCCAAGGAGCGCTAGCTGGCCCAAGGAGAACATGCATGAGACAGGTACTGATCACCGCCACGGAGCTGGTGCAAGCGCTGGAACAGGAAGGAGCACCGCAGGTATTCGACTGTCGCGCAAGACTGGGTGATCTCGATGCCGGTCGCCGCCTGTGGGAGGCAGGCCACGTGCCGGGCAGTCTACATCTCGACCTCGATCGTGACCTGGCGGCCGAGCCTGGCGCCGGCGGTCGACATCCCTTGCCGTCTGCCGATGACTTTGCCGCCACCCTGCGGCGCCTGGGTGTGACCCCGCAGCGCCCCGTCGTGGTACTCGACGACATGGGCGGACAGCTGGCGGCGTCGCGGGCGTGGTGGATGCTGGCCATCTGGGCCGGGCACCCCGACGTGCGTGTGCTCGACGGTGGGCTGAAGGCCTGGCAGGAGGCGGGCGGTGAGCTGGTGCTTGGCCAGGAGCCGCTGCCCGAGCCGAGCCAGTGGCAACCAATCTTCGACGACAGCGCACGTATCGCCGCCGACGAGGTGTTTTCGGGGCGCGAGCTCAAGGTGGACGCCCGCAGCGAGGAGCGCTATCGCGGCGAAGCGGAGCCCATCGATCCGGTCGCCGGCCACATTCCCGGGGCAGTGTGCCGTCCCAGTGCCGCCAATCTCGCCGACACCGGCCGCTTCAAGGCGCCAGAGGCGCTGGAGGCCGAGCTGCCGAGGGCCGAGGCCATCGTGGCCTACTGCGGTTCCGGGGTTACTGCCTGCCACAACATCCTTGCCTATGCCGTTGCCGGACGTACCCTGCCACGACTCTATGCGGGCTCCTGGAGCGAGTGGGTTCGCGATCCGTCCCGGCCGGTGGCACGCTCAGGAAGAGGGAACGCTTGAATCCCCCCGCGGCTGGCATGTACCGTCAGCCGCTGGTTCAATGGAGATGACACAGAATGGAAATCTGGGGAGAGAACAACATGAATTTTGCTCTCATCGGCGCTGCGGGATATATCGCGCCTCGCCATATGCAGGCGATCAAGGATACGGGACATGACCTGGTGGCGGCCTACGACCTCAACGATTCGGTCGGCATCATCGACTCGATCTCGACCGACTGCTCGTTCTTTACCCAGTTCGAATACTTTCTCGAACATGCGTGGCGGCTCAAGCGGCAGGGCGACAGGGCGGTCGACTACTGGGTGGTCTGCTCACCCAATCACTTCCATAGCGCACACATCACGGCCGGGTTGCATCTCGGCTGTGACGTGATCTGCGAGAAACCCCTGGTCTCGACCCCGGCCCAGCTCGACGAATTGCGCTGCGTCGAAGAGGAGACCGGGCGTCGCGTCTACAGCATCATGCAACTGCGCCACCACCCGGCCATTCACGAGCTCAGGGACAAGGTGATCGCCGAGCAGCGCGACGGTCAGTACGAGGTCGAGCTGACCTACATCACCGCACGGGGCCCGTGGTACCTGGCCAGTTGGAAGGGCGATCCGCGCAAGTCGTTCGGTGTGATGGCAGAGATCGGCATCCACTTCTTCGACATGCTGCACGTGATCTTCGGCGAGCTGAAGCGCATGGTGCTGCACTACCATGACGAGCACAAGGCCGCCGGCTATCTCGAATACGAGAAGGCCAAGGTGCGCTGGTTCCTCTCCATCGACGCCGAGGATCTGCCCGAACGCGTGCGCGGTCAGCACTCCACCTATCGCAGCATCAGCTGCGACGGCGAGGAGTTCGAGTTCTCCAGCGGCTTCACCGACCTGCACACCGTGAGTTACCGCGAGATCCTTTCCGGCCGCGGCTTCGGCATCGAGACCGTCCGGCACTGCCTGGAGACCGTCTATCAGCTGGGCCAGGCGACTCCGGAGGCACCGAGAGAAGGCGAGGCCCATCCCCAGCTTTCCCGTATCGTCCCGGCCCGTGCGGCCGGTGCAACGGCACAGGGGTGAGGGGCTGCCTGTGAACTTCATCGATCTTGCCGCGCAGCAGGCGCGCATCAAACCTCGACTGGATGCTGCCATTCAGGGCGTACTGGCTCATGGCCGCTACGTCATGGGGCCGGAAGTGGCCGAGCTGGAGCGTCGCCTGGCCGACTATGTCGGCGTGCCACACTGCATCGGCTGTGCCAACGGCACCGATGCGTTGCAGATCGCTCTGATGGCGCTCGATATCGGAGCGGGGGACGAAGTGATCGTACCCGGCTTCACCTTCATCGCCAGCGCCGAGAGCGTGGTGCTGGCCGGCGCCAGGCCGGTCTTCGTCGATATCGATCTCTACACCTATCTGATCGATCCCGAGGCTGTCGAGGCGGCGATCACCCCGCGCACCCGTGCCATCATGCCGGTCTCGATGTTCGGCCAGTGCGCCGACATGGAAGCCATCGGGGCGCTGGCCCGTCAGCATGGCCTGGCGGTGGTGGAGGATGCTGCGCAGAGCTTCGGCGCCACCCGTCACGGACGACGCTCCTGCGGGCTGTCGCATATTGCCTGCACCAGCTTTTTCCCCAGCAAACCGCTGGGCGCCTACGGCGACGGCGGTGCGGTGTTCACCGACGACGGCGAGCTTGCCGAGAAGGTGCGCCTCGTTGCCCGTCATGGCGAAGCGCGCCGTTATCATCACACCCGGGTTGGCATGAACAGTCGCCTGGATACCCTCCAGGCTGCCATCCTGCTGGCCAAGCTCGAGCTGTTCGACGAGGAGGTGACGCTCCGACAGCAGGTGGCCGAGCGCTACGCTGCGCTGCTGGCCGAGACCGGCGTCGTCGACGCGCCTTGCCTGGCGCCCGGCAACACCAGCGTGCATGCGCAGTACAGCATTCGCGTACCGCGACGCGACGACGTTCAGGCGAAGCTTGCCGACAGCGGGATCCCCACGGCGGTGCATTATCCGCTACCGCTCAACCATCAGCCCGCCGTGGCCGATCTCGACTGCAGCCTGCCGGTCACCGAGACGGTATGTCAGGAGATTCTGAGTCTTCCGATGCACCCCTACCTCGAGGCGGGGCAGCAGCGGCAGGTGGTCGAGGCGCTGGTGAAAGTGCTGGGTTGAAGAGATGGTACAGGTAAAGGAATGAAGAAAAGGGCGTGCCGTGTGGCACGCCCTTCTCGTCGGCTGCAGCTCAGCAGCGGAGCCGTCACTTACATATTGGGATAGTTGGGCCCGCCGCCGCCCTCCGGCGCCACCCAGCGAATGTTCTGCGCCGGGTCCTTGATGTCGCAGGTCTTGCAGTGCACGCAGTTCTGGAAGTTGATCTGGAAGCGCGGCTTGCCGTCGTCGTCCTCGACCACCTCGTAGACCCCGGCCGGGCAGTAGCGCTGGGCCGGCTCGGCGTACTTGGGCAGGTTCTCGCGAATGGGGAGCTCCGGGTCCAGCAGCTGCAGATGGCTCGGCTGATCCTCCTCGTGGTTGGTGTTGGACAGGAACACCGAGGAGAGCTTGTCGAAGGAGAGCTTGCCGTCGGGTTTGGGGTAGTCGATCTTCTCGAACTCGGCGGCCGGCTTGAGAGCGGCATGATCCGGAGTGGTGTCGTGCAGATTGGGCAGCTTGCCACCCAGCAGCTGATTGACGAAGTTGTAGGCGCCGCCGCCCACGGTGCCGTACTTGTGGATCGCCGGGCCGAAGCTGGCGGTTTCCTTGAGCTCGGCGTAGGCCCAGCTCGCTTCCCACTTCTCGTTGAAGGCGGTCAGTTCCCGGCCGCCTTCATCGCCGGCGGCAATCGCTTCGAACACCGCTTCGCCGGCCACCAGGCCGGACTTCATCGCCGTATGCAGGCCCTTGATCTTGGCGAAGTTGAGCGTGCCGGCATCGCAGCCGATCAACAGGCCGCCGGGAAAGGTCATCTTCGGCAGGCAGTTGAGGCCGCCTTTGGTGATGGCCCGCGCGCCGTAGGCCACGCGCTTGCCACCCGCGAGGTGCTTGGCCAGTACCGGATGGTGCTTCATGCGCTGGAACTCGTCGAACGGCGAGAGCCAGGGATTCTGGTAGGAGAGGTCCATGATCAGACCGACCACTACCTGATTATTCTCGGCGTGATAGAGGAACCAGCCGCCGTGGGTGTCCTTGGCCAGCGGCCAGCCCGAGCCGTGCAGGACCAGCCCCGGTTCGTGCTGCTCGGCGGGAATGTCCCACAGCTCCTTGAGGCCGATGCCGTAATGCTGGGGATCGCGGCCCTCATCGAGCTTGAAGCGCGAGATCAGACTCTTGCCCAGATGGCCGCGTGCGCCTTCGGCGAACAGGGTGTACTTGGCGCGCAGCTCCATGCCCGGGGTATAGCTGTCCTTGGGGGTGCCGTCGGCGGCCACGCCCATGTCGCCGATGAGGATGCCGCGTACCGTGCCGTCCTCGTCGTGCAGCACTTCCTGGGCAGCGAAGCCGGGGAACACCTCGACGCCCAGCCCCTCGGCCTGCTCGGCCAGCCAGCGGCACAGGTTGCCGGCGCTGATCACGTAGCGCTTCATGTCGCCGCCGGTGTTGTGCATGCTCTTGGGTACCAGGGCATTGGGCAGCTTATGAGCCTTTTCGGCATCCTTGAGCAGGTAGACCTCATCGCGGGTGGCGGGGGTGGTCAGCGGAGCGCCACGCTCTTCCCAGTCGGGGAACAGCTCGGCCAGCGCGCGGGGCTCGAACACGGCGCCCGAGAGGATGTGGGCGCCGACCTCGGAGCCTTTTTCCACCACGCACACCGTCAGCTCCTGACCGGCCTCGCCCGCCTGCTGCATCAGGCGGCAGGCGGCCGACAGCCCGGAAGGGCCGGCACCGACGATCACCACGTCGAAATCCATCGAATCGCGTTCTACTTGCTCAGACATCCACTCGTTCCTCCCTCGGCTTCGGCGTCGGATGACTACCACCAACGTCGAAAGAAAATAAAACGGTCGTTTGCTTCTCGATATTCTCCATGATAGGCATAATAAACGACTCAGGATACCCCTACGATGCCTATGTGCTACGTTTCCACGCTTCGGCCTGCAGCAAGGGGATTGTTGCCGACGTCGTGGCTATGGCACATTGGCAGGGTTTTTTGATTCGGCACCTATCAAACGCTTGAATGAAACGGTATGCCCTGGAATGCGCTGAGGCATGCTGACAGAATCGCGGAGTCGTTGATCTTCCCGGCACGCCATGGGTGTCAGCGAGTCCCTAACGAAAAGGTTCACCCATCGAACCAAGCGAGGACACCATGAAAGTACTCGTCGCGGTCAAACGCGTCATCGACTACAACGTCAAGATCCGCGTCAAGGCGGATCACTCCGACGTCGACCTCACCAACGTCAAGATGGCCATGAACCCCTTCTGCGAGATCGCCGTGGAAGAGGCGGTACGGCTGAAGGAGCGCGGGGTCGCCACCGAAGTGGTCGCCGTGACCATCGGTCCCAAGGCCGCCCAGGAGCAGCTGCGCACCGCGCTGGCGCTGGGCGCCGACCGGGCCATTCATGTCGAGACCGAAGAGCGCGTCGAGTCGCTGGCCGCGGCCAAGCTGCTGGCCAAGGTGGTAGAAGAGGAGCAGCCGGGGCTGGTCATTCTCGGCAAGCAGGCCATCGACACCGACAACAACCAGACCGGCCAGATGCTGGCCGCGCTGGCTGGCCTGCCCCAGGGCACCTTCGCCTCCGAGGTGGTGGTCGAAGGCGACAAGCTGCAGGTGACCCGCGAGATCGACGGCGGCCTGCAGACCGTTTCGCTTTCCCTGCCGGCCATCGTCACCACCGACCTGCGCCTCAACGAGCCGCGCTACGCCAAGCTGCCCGACATCATGAAGGCCAAGAAAAAGCCGCTGGACGTCAAGAGCCCGGCCGACCTCGGCGTCGAGGTGACCAGCAAGCTCACGCTGCTCAAGGTCGAATCGCCGGCCGAGCGCAAGGGCGGCATCAAGGTGGGCTCCGTCGACGAGCTCGTGGACAAGTTGAAGAACGAAGCCAAAGTGATTTGAGGGAGCCGATCGCATGAGCATCCTGGTTTTAGCAGAACATCATGACGGCCAGCTCGCCGGTGCCACCGCCCACGTGGTGGCTG
>NZ_FNVC01000021.1:0-95283 GCF_900108215.1 Billgrantia desiderata
CGAAGTGCAGTAAACGAGCACCACCCAGACACGACGACGCCCGCCATCGGTCGATGGCGGGCGTCGTCGTATGGGCTTGGGTATTTTAGGGAAGCGCTGAACAAATCGACGAGCGGGATGAAGCGGCTAGGTTCGTTCCCTACGAACCAACGCACTTCCCACATCCCTGTGGGTCGCAAGGCGCACGGAGCACAGTACCGAGCGAAGCGACAAACAGCCGTAGGCTGGCCCCGAAGGGGCGAGAAGCCGAAGGCTGCGAGTCAACCGGAGCCTATGGGGTATAGGTGAGGATTCCGACGGTCCGACGCTTCGGCACCGCGCAACGCAGTGATTCGCTCGCGCAGGCATTTGTGCAGTGTTTCCTTAGCGTCGCAGCAGGTAGCGTCTGATACCGGCCAGGACCAACACGGCCGTTCCCGCGCCCAGGGTGTTGGCCAGGATATCGGCCCAGTCGCCGCCGCTGCGGCCAGGCACGGGGATCTGCAGGTATTCGATGCAAATGCCGTAGAGCACCACGGTGATGAAGGTGCGCACCAGCGGCAGCCCGGCCAGGCCGACCAACCCCGCCAGGCCGGCATAGCCGACGAAGTGGTTGAACTTGTCCCATGGCAGGTTGGTGGGCATCTCGTCGCCGGGGGTCAGGCTACCGATGGCGATGGCCACGGCCGCCAGCACGGCCAGCACCGTCCATAGACGGTGGCGCTTTCTATCTTCACCCCAGGCAAGCCGCTGGAGCCAACGAGACTCAGGCATTCTGGTACTGGATGGCACGGTGGTAGCTCGGGCTCAGGTCGTGCAGCGCCTCCATGAAGGCGGTGACGTTGTCCGGGTTGGTGAACTGGCTGATACCGTGGCCCAGATTGAACACGTGCCCCGGCCCCTGGCCGTAGCTGTCGAGGATGCGCCCCACCTCGGCACGAATGGCCGCCGGCCGGGCGAACAGCACGTTGGGATCGAGGTTGCCCTGCAACGCCACCTTGTGGCCTACCCGGGCGCGCGCATCGGACAGTTCAGTGGTCCAGTCGATACCCACGGCGTCCGGCCCCGCCAGGGCGATGTCCTCGAGCCACTGACCGCCGTTCTTGGTGAACAGGATCACCGGCACGCGGCGTCCGTCGTGCTCGCGGATCAGCCCGGCGACGATCTGCTCCATGTAGCGCAGCGAGAACTCGAGATAGGCCGGCGTGGAGAGCACCCCGCCCCAGGTATCGAAGATCTGCACCGCCTGGGCTCCGGCGCGAATCTGCGCGTTGAGATAGTCGGTGACCGCGCTGGCCAGGGTGTCGAGCAGGTCGTGCATCACGCTGGGCGTGTCGTAGAGCATGGTCTTCACGTGGCGGAAGTCCTTGCTCGAACTGCCCTCCACCATGTAGGTGGCAAGCGTCCAGGGGCTGCCGGAGAAGCCGATCAGCGGCACCCGGCCGTTGAGCTCGCGGCGGATGGTCGACACCGCCCGCATCACGTAGTCCAGGTCGCGCTCGGCGTCGGGTACGCTCAGGGCCGCCACGTCCGCGGCCGTGCGCACCGGCTTGCGGAACTTGGGTCCTTCACCGGTCTCGAAGTAGAGCCCCAGCCCCATGGCGTCGGGGATGGTGAGGATGTCGGAAAACAGGATGGCGGCATCCAGCGGGTAGCGCTCCAGGGGCTGCAGCGTCACCTCGCAGGCCAGGTCGTGGTTGCGGCACAGGTCCATGAAATCGCCGGCTTCGGCGCGGGTCGCACGATACTCGGGCAGGTAGCGGCCGGCCTGACGCATCATCCATACCGGCGTGCGGTCCACCGGCTGACGCAACAGGGCACGCAGAAAACGATCGTTCTTGAGATCCATGCAGGCAGTCATCCACAGGAAATGTCGCCACATTGTAGCGCATCCTTTTCTACGCGGCTTGACCCGGGCCAAGATCGGCGACACCGCCCATTCGTGAGCCGCGCCGGCGTTCCTGCTAGAATGCGGGATTCACTTCCGGCATCGCCGTGGTCTTGACCGAGGTACCCCGTGACCATTCGATTCATCGCCTCCTCTCGGCTGCCCACTCCCTGGGCCACCTTCACCATGCACGGTTTCGAGGACGAAGCCACCGGCAAGGACCACATCGCCCTCACCCTCGGCGACGTGGCCGACGGCGAGCCGGTACTCGGTCGGGTGCATTCGGAGTGCCTGACCGGCGACGCCCTGTTCTCGATGCGCTGCGACTGCGGCTATCAGCTGCAGGAGGCGCTCAAGCGCATCGCCGACGAAGGCCGCGGCGTGCTGCTCTACCTGCGCCAGGAAGGTCGCGGTATCGGCCTGCTCAACAAGATCCGCGCCTACCACCTGCAGGATCAGGGCGCCGACACCGTGGAAGCCAACGAACAACTCGGCTTCGGCGCCGACCTGCGCCGCTACGACCTCTGCGTGCCAATGCTCGAACACCTGGGCATCCAGAGCCTGCGGCTGATGACCAACAACCCGCGCAAGGTCGATGCCCTGACCAAGGCCGGCGTCACCATTGCGGAACGCGTGCCCCTGACCACGGGTCTCAATCCTCATAACGAGCAGTATCTCTCCACCAAGGCGGGCAAGCTCGGCCACATGATGGCGCTGGGCGACTTCACCCAGGCCGGCGACGTGGACATCGAACGCAAGCCCTGAGCCAACGAAGCAGCGGGGCGCTCCTGACGGAAAAGACCCCATGCCAGAAACGCAGCGCACGCTCAATCAACGCCATCACTTCCTCGAGGAACTGCTCAACAGCATCAGCCACGGCATCGGCGCGGCGCTGAGCCTGACCGGCGTCATCGTGCTGCTGGTGCTGGCCAGCATGGCCGCACACGTCGATCCGTGGAAGATCGTCGGTATCAGCCTCTACGGCGTGACCCTGGTCCTGCTCTATACCATCTCGACTCTCTACCACGGCGTTCGCCACCCCCGGCTCAAGCGGCTGTTCCAGCATCTGGACCACTGCGCCATCTACCTGCTGATCGCCGGCACCTACACCCCCTTTCTGCTGGTCAACATGCGCAGCGCCACCGGCTGGACGCTGTTCGCCATCGTCTGGGGGCTGGCGCTGGCCGGCATCGCCTGCAAGCTTGCCTGGCCGCATCGCTTCACCGCCCTGCGAGTCGCCATCTACCTGGTCATGGGCTGGCTGATCGTCTTCGCCGGCGACACGCTGAGTGCCAACCTGCCCACAGCCGGCATCGTGCTGCTCACGGCCGGCGGCATCACCTACACCCTCGGCGTGGTCTTCTTCGCCATCAGCGCGATCCCCTTCAACCACGCCATCTGGCACCTGTTCGTGCTGGGCGGCAGTACCTGCCACTACTTCGCGGTTTACGCCGCGGTGTTGCCGTTCGGGGGGTGAGGCGCGGCCAGCCTCAACCGCTCCAGCCGGGCGTAGAGGTATTCGGTGAAGAAGCCATGCATGAGGAAGCGCTGGCTCAGGTTCCACGGCCCGACCAGGTAGTGCGGGTACTTGTTGTAGGCCATCTCGGCCAGGCTCGGGTCGCCGATCAACTGGCCGACGCGGATGGCGATGGACTGGTCGAGGTTGAAGCCATTGATCGCGTCGCGGTACTCCTCGCGGGTCAGCAGCAGGCAGAACAGGCACATGAACAGCGCATGGGCGCTCTCGAAATCGAGCACCTGGGTACGCCGCCGCGGCAGCTCGAAGTCGCTCTCTGCCAGCGGACGCCAGTGTGCCCAACTGATCGCCTGCGGCGCCAGGGGTGCCGGGCGCTGCCGCCAGTGGCCCATCTCCTCGATCGCCCGGAACAGCTCCTGGTCGTGCTTGACGAAGCTGGCGTCGAGCATGTCCTCGATGCGGCTCGGATAGAGCGTGAGCGGCTCCACCGAGACCTCCGGGCAGTTGTCGATGAGGAAGTTGAGGATGTTGGACTCGGTGGCGAAGTGGCGCAGGATCAATTGATTGGCGCTGGGGCTGACGAAGTGGGTGCAGAACCAGCAGATCAGCCGCTGCAGCAGGCCGTGAGCGCGAAACTGTGGCAGCGGCAGGCGCTTCACGAACCAGATCAGATGCAGCAGCACGGCCAGCAGGAACTGCAGCAGCGGGCGCAGCGACCAGCGCGTGGGGCGCTCCAGGTCGTCCAGCCACAGCCGCACCGCCGCCGGCTCGATGGGCAGGGAGTCGTCGACTGCCAGCGCACGCAGGAAGGGGCTGCGCGGCCTCGGCCGGGTATCAGCCATGCTCGATCTCCTCCAGCTGCAGGGCGTAGAGCCGCGCCACCACCCGCGCGGTGCGCAGGATCGCCTGCTGCTGCTCCGGCGTGCGGCAGACCCGATCGATCAACGTATAGAGCTTGTCCAGGTGGGCGTCGTCGTTCTCGCCGTGGTAGCGCATGAAGCAGGTGTAGCGGCCGTCGCCCTCGGTGGCCTCGTCGATCCGCCGCGCCCAGTCGCTGGCCATCTTCTGCCCCAGCCCTTCGATGATCCACATGGCACCGATCAAATCCACCGGATTGGGCTGGCTGGCGCGATACATCATGAAGGCGTGCAGCGCCTCGCTGCCGGCGTTGCGCCGGCCGGCGCGGATCTCCTCCAACGCGCCGCCTGCCGCCACGAAGTCCGCCTCCAGCATCTCGTAGTCGCGATGCTCCTCCTTGGCGTGACCGATCACTTCCGAACGCACGTCGGCGTAATCGCGCTCGAAGCTGGAGGCGCCACGGGTGATCCAGCGCGCGCCCTCGATCACCTGCTGGCGCAGGTGCAGCAGCAGGTTGCGGTAGTCCTCGCGGGTGAACCTGCCGCGCTCCAGGCGCTGGATGATCGGCACCCGCCCCAGCTGGCGCTCGAAGTCGAACCACACACGCATCAACCCTTGCAGGCACTCCTGCCCCAACTGGGTGGTGATCTTGCTTTCCATGGTTACTCCTCCACGACCGTGAGCTGCATGTAGACGTTATTGAAGCGACCGCTCTCCGGCACCATGCACAGGATGGTGTCGCCGGCTCGATGACTCTGGGTGCGCCGGAACTCATCGAGCATGATGAACATCGAGGCGCAGCCGGTGTTACCGCGGGTATAGAGATTGGTGTACCACTTCTCCTCGGGGATGGCCGCGCCGGCCTGGGTCAACATGTGGAAGATCTTGCCGCGGAAGTAGTGCGACGAGTAATGGCACAGCACGTGGTCGATCCGCCCTACCTCGACCCGTCCCTCGTCGATCAGCCGCAGCAGGCTGTCCACCCCCAGCTTGACGATGTTGTCGAGCAGGCGAACGTCCTGGCGGATCAGCAGGGCGCCGGCGGCCTCCGCCTCGGCGTAGGTGGCGAAGTCCTGCCAGCTGCGCCCATCGCTTTCGGCGCGACCGACGCTCATGCACACCGGGTAGGCGTCGGCGTGGGAGAAGCCGCGAATCCAGTCGATGCGGAAGCAGCGCCGGCGCGGCTCGTTTTCCAGCAGCAGCGCCCCGGCGCCGTCCGACAGCATCCAGCGCAGGAACTCGGCATTGAAGTCGACCTCCTGCGCCACCGCCTCGTAGCGGCTGGCCTTGAACAGCCGCGAGGCCAGCTCGCTGGCGATCACCAGGGCATTGTCGTGCTCGCCGGCCTTGAGCCCGGTGTAGGCCGCCTTGAGCGCCATCATGCTGCTCGAGCAGATGCCGTGGCTGCTGTGCAGCTCCACATCGGCCACACCCAGCTCGGCCTGGACCATGCTGCCGAACCCCGGCAGCACCAGGTCGCCCTGGCTGGTGGCCACGCTGAGCATCTCGAGCCGCGACTTGTCCAGGTAGCTGTCGTCGAGGCAGGCCCGGCCCGCTCGGGCGGCCATCTCGCCGTTGCTGATCAGGGTGTTGTGCTCGGCATCGATGGCGTAGTGGCGCTGGCATATGCCGTTGGACTGCAGTATGCGGCGCTTGAGCCGGCTCGGTTTGCCGTGCACCAGGCCGAGCACCGCCTCGATCCGCTCGTTGTCCACCGGCTCGCCAGGCAGGTAGTGGCCAGTACTGGTGATATAGACGCTCACGCGGGGTTGCCTCCGTGCTTGAGGTAATGACGCAGGCAGCGCAGGTTCTCCTCCATGTAGGGAAACACGCACAGCAGTGCCATGAAGGTCAGGTAATAGGGCAGGTAGCGCTCGCCGCCATGGGGCACCTCGACGGGAATCAGCCGCATTTGCCCGGCCCAGTCGAGGGAGACGAGATCGATCACCACCGGCCAGTTGATCACCATGATCATCGCCAGCATGTAGAACGGCAGGCTGGCCAGGTAGCTGTGTGCGTGCATCTCCCAGATGCTGATGTGACGCCGGGGAGCGGCGTAGTGCACGTCCCAGTGAGCCACGACCTCATGCAGCACCCAGGCCAGCAGGCAGATCAGCAGCACCAGCACGTTGATGCGGTAGAGCAGGCACATGAGGATGGGGATGCCCACCTGAATGCCCATCGCCGAGTGCATCAGGGTCTCTTTCAGCCCCGAGGTCTCCTCGATGTGCGTGGCACGGTGGCAGCACCAGTCGACGAAGCCGGCAATTCCCCATAGCGGCAGGAAGACGTACAGCAGGACATGGATCAACAGCGTGTGAGTATCCATGGCGATTTCCTCTGTTTCAGCGACTCTCACAGCGTTTCTTGCAAGGCGCTTACGTTTCATGGATGATGTTAGGAAACACTGTTCGATAACTAATATCCACCAGGCGCACATCATTTGCAAGCGCCAATCGAATGGAACGAAACATCATGAAACAGGTAACCCACAGGCGAGGCCCGGCTTCGGATAGCGCAGCCGCACCGCAGGCAGTTCGGGATCGCTACCCCGATGCCCTGCGTGCCGGCGCGCTGCTGGTGGTGGTATTCGGCCACTGGATCGCCACCCTGCCGCGACTGGAAAACGGCCTGATGACCACCACCGACCACCTGCTGCTGGTATGGACCTGCGCCGGGGTGCTCACCTGGCTGCTGCAGGTGGTGCCGCTGTTCGTCTTCGTCTCGGCCGCGGTCAGCGCCGACGGCGCCCAGCGTCGGCTGGATCAGGGCCAGCGCCAGCTGCACTGGTGGGCGGGCCGGGCACTGGGTCTGGCCCGCCCCACCGTCACCTACCTGGCGGTGCTGGTGGCCTTCGTCCTGCTGGCGGCCTACACCGGCGGACGCCTGCTCGGCCCGCTCAACCACTCGCTCACCGTTCACCTCTGGTTCCTGATGATGCTGCTGGGCGTGCAGGCCCTGCTGCCGCTGAGCGTGTGGGCCGACAACCGCTGGGGGCTCAAGGCCGTGGCAGGGCTGCTGCTGATCGCCGCTGCCGTGGACCTGCTGCGCGCCGGCATTAGTACTCCCGGCGAGCTGCTGGAGCTGGGCACTCGCGTCACCGCCAACGGTGGCGGCATCGGCTGGCTCAACGCCGCGGTGGTCTGGCTGCTGCCGCAGCAGCTCGGCATCGCCTGGAAGCGCGGGCGCTTCTCCGGCCTGGGCTGCGGCCTCGCCCTGCTACTGCTCGGGCTGGTGTGGCTGGCCGCCGCCGTGGCCTCGGGCTACCCCGTGGCCATGGTCGACGGTGCCTTCGGCGTGCCCAGCAACCTGCTGCCGCCCACTCTGGCGCTGGTCGGCGTGATGTGGGTTCAGGTAGGCGCCGCGCTGACCTTCGAAGCCCCCGTGCGCCGCCTGCTGGAGCGCCGCCGAATCGACCGGACGGTGACGATCCTCGGCGCCCTGGGCATGCCGCTCTACCTCTGGCACAAGCTCGCCGAACTGCCGGCCGCCTGGCTGGGCGAACGCCTGGGCCTGCCCATCGACGCCGGCATACCGGGCGAGGTGGGCTTCTGGCTCGGCCGCCTGTGGTGGATTGCGCTGTGCATCGTGGCCGTTGCCCCGGTGATGATCGCGGTGGTGACCTTCGAGATGCGCCGCAAGCGCGATGTGGTTTCCGCCACCGCCGCACCGGTCATCCTCGCCGGCGGCGCGGCGCTGCTCGGCGGCATCGTCGCCAGCCTGGCACTCGGCGCCCTGCCCGGCGCCATCTTCGGTCTGGCCGGCGTTGCGGCTGCCTCATGGCTACTGCGCGTCCATCCACAGCCGCCAGCGTCAGCGCTCGACGCTTCCCTCTCCAAACAGAAGGAGGTTGAATCGAGCTCCTTGTAAGCCATTTCTTACAAATTTCATCGGCAATTTCTTACAAGCCGCTTGCCCCAGGTTAACGTCGCCGAGCACTGTTAGTTGGCAAAGTAAAACCGTACTGAGCACGGAGGCTCAGCCAGGGACGACCGAGTCAGGAAGACTCACTATCCAGGGATGCTCGGGTGGAAGGATGCTCGAGGTGGAGGTAAGGAAGCGAAGATCCAGCCCGGCCGCAAGGCCGGGCTTTTCGTTTGTCCTACCCGCTGTTCCTACCCGACAAGTGTGCTGGCAGGCCCAACACCATCAGTGACACCGGGTAATATTCAAGCCACCACACCCTGATCGCGATAAGCCTCGGCGAACACTTCTTCGATGGACTGCTGCTGCGGGTCGCGCTGGCGAATCCGCCGAACCTCTTCCGACAGACGCACCAGCTCCTCGCTGGGCTTGGCCCACTGCTCCTTGGGGAGCGGCTTGGACCATTCCACCATCTCCGGTGGCAGCGACTTGGTGCCGGAGCGTCTGAGTAGCCACGTTTCCAACTCAGCCAGATAGCCCGGCAGGGTCCAGAAAGTGAGCAGGTGATAAAGGTACCAACCCAAGGTGTAGCACCAGCCCACCTCTCCGTTACGGCGGCGACGGTGAAGCCGGCGATGGGCGTTGCGGATGGTATGCGCTCCCTCCCAAGGGGGATCCCCCTCTTCCCGGATGGACAGCGGGCTCTGGATCTCATCGAGCGTGTTGATCTCGTACTCCATATAGCCGCGAAGCGCTTCCCATTCAGCAAGGGCCAGAGGCAAAGCCGGCGTCATGAACTCCGTTTTCACCCACTGGTTGGTACCGGGCAACACATAGCCGATCCCCATACCGTACTGTTGCTGCACGCCATATTGAGTGACGCCACGCGTCTCGAATACCCATACGCGCAGCGACTCCCAGGGCACGAAAACCGGCGCCTCATAGCCCTCACCGTTCTTCTTTTCCGGCACAAAGCAGACCTCACGTCGCTGTCGGTGAAAACGTGTCGGAATTACCTTTTTGCGCTTTGAATGGACGGAAATAACACCCCAAAGGCCAGCAATTAGCACAGTGGCCGACATGTATAGGCCATTCCTTATAAAGCCATCAGAGAGAGCATTGAAGAGTCTTTCCGACATAAATGGTGATAGAACTAGAGGCATCACAACAGCCACTAGAAGAAACCCCTTAAAGGCTCCCCCCAGAACTAGTTGGTTGCCAAAAACACCGGGCCAGCCAGCGCCATAGTCTAGCCATGTATCGTTGAGCTCGCTGACTGCCCCTTCGTTTAGCGCCGGCTCTCCCGTCGGGAGGGGTAGCGGCGCCAAGAAGGCGATACGACCCCCTGGTAAAGGCTCGACATCGCCGGCGCGTTGAGGTTGGGTGGGGTCGGGCCTAGAAAAGCCTTTGCGTGGATTGGCCATCGTCAGGCTTCGACACCCTGGCGACGATAGGCCTCGCTGAAGATCTCCTCGATGGAACTGAGGGGATTCTCCGCGCGTAGTCGGCGCACCTCGGCCGATAGGCGCACCAATTCCTCGCTGGGCTTGGCCCACTGTTCTTTGGGGAGTGGCTTGGACCACTCTTCTACTTCCGTCGGACGCAGCTTGGGGCGGCTTTTCATCAGCCGCTTGGCTTCCCACTCGGTCAGGTAACCGGGCAGATTCCATAGTTCAATGACATGGTAGGCATACCAGAAGAAAGCGAAGATCGGCCCCACTTCCCCATTGGCTCGGCGCTCGCGCATTCGGCGGCGCGCATTGCGCAGCGTATGCACCCCTTCCCAAGGTGGATCGTCCTTGCCCCTTGGCAGGTGGGGGTCCTGAATCTCATGCAGCGAGTGGACCTCGTAATCCATATAGGCGCGGATCGCCTCCCAGTTACTGATCGCCAAGGGCAAGCCCGCGGACATGAATTCGAGTTTCAGCCACTTGCCCGTCTCCGGGTGGGCGTACCCGACCCCCATGCCGTACTGCTGTTGCACGCCATACTGAGTGGCTCCACGCGCTTCTACCACCCAGGCCATCAAGGATTCCCATGGCACGTAGACAGTTTCCTGCGTATCGGTCAGGGTAAAGCAGACTTCCCGGCGCTGACGATGGAAGCGGACGGGGATGCTGCGTTTTAAGCGATTCATACCAACGTAATAACCAAGATACGAAATTAGAAAAATCGCTAGCCCGCCAATTATTCCTGTCCAGAAAAAAACTCTAAAAAATAAAAAAAAATCGTCTGAGGAAATATCCGGTATCAGCAGACCAACAATCATGGGGAAAACCAAAACACATATCAATACTATTCCACACACCCCCCCCGTAATAGTCTGCCACACAGATACATTTGGCCACCCACCCCCGAAATCCAGCCAAGCGTCATTAAGCTCACTTACCGCCTTGCTCATATCCAGGGGCGGCTGACCCGTCGATAAGGGCAAGGGCGACAGATAGGTAATTCGCCCACCGGGCACAGCCTGTATATCACCTGCACGATGGGGCTGGGATAGCTCAGGCTGCGGCAAATCCGGCACCTTGTTACGCATATTAAAATTCCTGTTTGTCTCTCACATATAATTCTTTAAACGGTCATAGCATACCAGCTTCCTGGGTCGCCTCGGCGTGGAAATTCTGAAGGGGTATAGCGCTTGCTGCTGCCAACCCCACCGCGTGGGTCGACATAGATATAGACATCGCTTGCCTGATAGCTACCTTCGTCATCAAGGCGCTCCAACCGTACCCCGACCACCCAGCGTTCGGTCTCATATCCCTGGGGTGTCTGCCGGTGGGCCGGGGCCTGTCCCGATAGGGTGATGTGACCACCCTTTTCATCCATGCGGATCACTAGCGCTTCCGCCATCTCGGCGGTCGCTTCCAGCCAGTGCTCGGGCGCCCGTACCGTTCCTTCACGCTGCCATATCTGCATGGGTTGCACCTGCCAGGCCTGGAGTGACAGTCGCACTGGCGGTTTGCCCACAAGGGGTGGCTGCAACGCCTGGAGAGTTAGTCCGGGCAGGTGTAGTTCAATTAGATAGCCGTCGGGGCTACGTAGCCAAGTGGGTCGCCAATTCTCCGTATAGACCTCTTCCAAAGTAATATGGGCGGCTTGACTGATACGCCTTAGCTCGCTGAGATAATGCTCAAGAGATTCATCGCCCTCCTCCGCTCCCCAAGGAGAGTGCAACAGCCATTGATCGTGCTGACTGATATTGTGGCGATTATATAGCCAGGTCCCCCCGAGCTGTAACACCGAAAACGCTAGGCCTATGGCATTAAAACGCACGAATACCGATGCCAGATGAGGGCCTGCTATTGCCCATGTCATCCCGCCCCTCACAGCGAGACCTGTACTGATAGTGGAGTAGAGCCCATACCCGTGCGCACCCATCAAACCGGCATCGCCTACCATCGCTAGTGCGGCCGCGCCCTGTGCATTGCCGTTACCACTGCGCACAGCATCTTGCCAATTAACTCTGTTAGCGTACAAGCCAAATGCCGAAGCAATAAATCCGAACCCATATCCAGCATAGCCAAGCGCATGATGCATTCGCCCTAACTGGGTATATACACCACCTGCCCGGCTGGCATTGAGAGCAGTACCAAAGGCACGCGCCTGAGCCTGAAGCGCTGTATCTCCAATACTTTGGGCTGCTAAGAAACCCGCTGCTGAAGTAGCAGCGATTGCTCCGGACAGTCTAACAACTGCTTGTATTTTTTCACTATTATCTTCACCATCCCGTGCTGCCTGGAATGCCTTTGCAGCTGCCCAGAGCCCCACCGCCTGGCCGACAAATACCAGTAATCCAACACCATCCCCCAATAGTCCCGCTGGCGGAGCGCGATAGATTCCCTGCCGGAGATTGCTGGTCAGCCTTCCAACCGCTGCAGCCTTTCCGGCATCGTCGAATTCAAGCACCAAGCCAGCTCTGCCACTCTCGCCTTGCGACAAGATGAGATCATCGGCTCCCACCTCACCGACCGGACTAAGGGCAGCAGCCAAGCGATGCTCGTTTGCCTCCAGCTGAGCCTGTACGCTGCGACGCTCAGCCCGGACTCGATCACGCTCTGCCCCTGAGGCCTGTCGCCGTCTATTGTTCAAGCTAGTCAGACGCTCTCTCAGCAGCAGGGTGTCTTCAACCAACGCTATCAGTTTCTCGAGACTAGCCGTCGAGAAAACCAAACGCGCTCCGTTCTCTTTAGCTGCATCGACGATACGTGCCCATACCGCAGGCGGTTTCAGCTGACGGAACAGGTCTTCCAACTCCGGCATGTTGAAACCACTCTGCCCGGTGGCCTGTTGCATGTGCTGTATGATATTGGCCAAGCCCGCACCCACTGCCGGTGTCAAGTTGGCTCTCGCACCATTTGCCAATATCTGAACATTTTCAGGCAGTTCCCTCAAGTCGGGAAGTTTTCCACTCTCTGCCTCTTTTAACTTATCCACCCAGCTATCAAGGTGCTTCAATATGTTATAGCCTGCAGAGATGAGCGCAGTATAGTTCTTCTTAAGTTCGGCTTGCTCCTGCAAACTCCGAGTATGAAACAGAGGGCGATCGTACTCAGGATGATCCGTCAGCCATTGTGTAACCCTGTCAACCACCTCATCGCTTCGACATATGTCTTTCACACAGGAATATTCAGCCGAAAACGCTTTCTCTATTTGCTCTTCTTGATCGGAGTCGAAGTACCAGGCCGCCAGATGGAAATAGTTGGAGCACAGCATTTCAGCTCGATCACGGCTGATCGTTTCGAGTAGTGTATTCCAGCGCGATAGCTTTGGCCGCTGCTGCTCAAGAAATTGATCCATGTCGCTGCGGCGAATGAGGTCATTGACACCGCGCTGGCCAAACGACGCTCCTTCCAGAATGTCACGAACACGCCTGCTGTTGGTCCGCTTCAGCCCCAGCAAGGTATCCAGGTGCTGTTCAAGGAAGCCACTATCCGCATCGGCCATCGTTTCTCTAGCATGATATCGGCGAATCTCGGTCTGCTGCCGCTGCAGGATTGCCGAGGCGTTGGCTCGGTTAGCGCCTCGGCTGACCTCAAGCAGCCTAGCTCTGAGCTCATCTGGCAAATCAGGATCATAGGAGCGGGGAAGCTGTTCCTCTCCGTTGAGATAATTCAGAACTGCTTGCCGCGTACGCTCTCTATGCGGCTCATCCAGCCTCTCCAGATCATTCCAAAGAGCACTCTCAGGGGAGCCTTCTTCGCCAGGAACCAAGGAAGCCATGGTTTCTGCCGTCAGCTGCGTGATGGACTCGATATAACAGCCGAGCAGGTAGTTGCGCTGAGTGCGCTTTTCATCTTCTTCCGTCCACTCCTCAATCCACCCCACTACGTTGTCTTGGTACATCGCCAGGTCACGCATGACGCCGATGTCATCCCGCACCACCAAGCACAGGCACTCGTCACGGTCCTCGACCTCATGCTGCTTGAGCAGCTTGCCAAGGCGAGACTTGTGGTAGTAATGGTCGTTTTCCCAGTGGTAGGCCTCGCCTTCCTGCTCATGGCCGCCTTCGGGCTGCTCCAACTCGACATCTTCGGCGAATTCCGCGACCCACTCTTCCGCCTGGGCCGTGGTGATCAAGTGCTCGCCGCCCCCTGTGACGGGATTGGCGCCCGAAAGATCGACTGCCTGCATGAAGGCATCACGATCTTCCTCGCTCTCCAGCACCTGGGCACGCTTGGTGTCGGTCCACTTCACTTCAGAGAAGCAGACATAGAGGGTTCGATCCGTCTCGTATTCGAGCTTGCCACCGGTAATCTCATCACCCTGGTCACGAAACTCGTACTCGGCGAGTTCGTTGGTCTCGCCATCGAGCACATAGAGATAGCCGTTACGCAGCAGGCGAATGCCCAGCGGCCGCGCACTCAGGGTGTAGGGCGTGGAGCATCCGGGTACCAGCTCCTCGACCAGGCCATAACGCAGCGGCAGCAGCTGCACCTTGCCGCTGATCAGCGGGCAAGTGGCGCCTTCCTCGCTATCGCGGCAGGGAAGCTCATAGGCGGCCAGGGCACCATTATCGCGGTCATCATTGGGTCGCTCGAAGGCAGACATGTGACATGCTCCCTATGTCGTAACGTAGGATTGTGAGGTTGTGGCCGCGCTCAGAGCAGCCTCGAGACGCTCGATTCCGCCCAGGCGTTTATCGCTCAACTCGTGATAAAGGGGGGTATCGGTATGGCCATGCCACGTCAGGGTTCCTAGCCGAGCCATCAGGGTGCACAGCAGCGCCCATTCGCGAGGCGTGTTGAAGCCCATGTCGCGGGCTTCGCCGATAACCCGCTCAAGACAGGCATATCGCTGCGATTTCGCCGCGTCCGGCAACCAATCGTTGCAATGACGCTCGACGAAGCACAGCAGTTGGCGTGTATCTCGACGCAGATCGCATGCCTGGAGCCGGGCAAGCTGCACTTCCGACAGCCGGTAGCCTTCGCTGTCCAGTGCAATGGGTTCGGCTTGCACTTGAGCGGGCGAACCATAGCCCCACTCTTCCGTCACGGCATTGGGCGCGACCAGCTGATCGATAGCCCCCCAAGGGACATGTGCCGGTGAGCTTTCAGCGATTAGCAGAGCTGACATGACGGCTGGATCGGCCAGACGCAGCAGCATCGGAACCCCGCCGGGGTGTACGACCTGCACCAGGCGGCGCAGATGATCGGCCACTTCCAGCAGGCTGGCTTGGCCGATGATGAGATAACCCCATTCCGGCTCGAGCCCCTCCTCGAGGAAACGCTGCAATACCGGGTCATCAGGACCAGATAGCCGCACCAGCCAGGGAGAAACGTTACTGACCGTCGCCCAAGGGGTTCCCGCATAGAGCAGATCGGCTTCCAATCGCCCCTCGGACCATTCATAAAGCCGTCGCGGTAGTTCCTGGATACGCACGCCATCGAGCAGCAGGTATACGTGCTGTTCGACGGGCCAACGCCATGGGCCACCCGTCAGCTCTTGGGAAAATGGCCAGCTCACCATATCCGTCACGCGCTACCATCCTTTTCGCATACGGGACACAGCGCTTTCTGTTGCAGCAGCGCCGCTTGCTGAGGAGCCTGTATAGGGGTGAACTCGGGTGCCGCTTCCGCCTCCCGCGGCAGCGCCGGTGCCTGAGCGGCCTGACCGCTGCCGGAGCCGGGGCTGCCTCCGGAGTTGATCTTGACCTGGCTGCCGACGATAGTGACGCCGCTGGGGTCGAGCTTGACGAAGCTGCCTCCGGCCTTGAGGGTGATCTCGGCGCCGGCTTCGATCACCACCTTCATGCCCGCCTTGTGGTGGATCTCCTGGCCGGCTTCGACCAGTTGGGCGCGGCCGTACTTCTCGTGACGGCTGGCGTCGACGATGAGGTGGTCGTCGCCGTCGATCTGGGTGTGGCGGCTGCCGTGCACCGTCAGGTGATCGTCAGCATGGATCTCACCGATGCGGTCGTGGTGCACGGTGAGGAAGCTGTCGTTGCCGATCTCTTCGGTGCGGTCGTTGTTGGTCAGCAGCTCCAGGTCTTTCTGGGCGTGCAGCCAGATCTGCTCTTCGCCGGCCTGGTCCTCGAAGCGAAGTTCGTTAAATCCTTCGCCTTTGTGACTCTGGGTGCGGATGACGGTACGCGTCTTGTGCTCGGGCAGCGCGTAGGGCGGCGTGTTGACGGCGTGGTAGGTGCGCCCGGTGATCAGCGGTTGATCCGGGTCGCCCTCGAGGAACGACACCACCACCTCATGCCCAATCCGGGGTATCGCCATGCTACCGTAGCCGCCGCCGGCCCAGCCCTGGGAGACGCGCACCCAGGCGCTGGCGGTTTCATTGGGTTCGGCGTAGCGATCCCAGGGGAACTGGACCTTGACCCGGCCGTGCTCGTCACAGTGGATCTCTTCGCCCTCGGGGCCGACGACGAAGGCGATCTGCGGGCCGTCGACGCGGGGCTTGGCGTTGGGCGTGGGGCGCCAGGCGCGGTCGGCGGGGGTGAGGATCAGTTCGTTGTCGAACTTGGTCATGCCCATCCCTGCCGCGTCACCTTGAGTGACACCGTCTTCTTCCAGGGCCTGGGGCTGGCTGCCGGTGTGCTTGACCTTGACCACCTGCCAGTCGCGGTTGAGTTCACTGAGGTCGTGGTCGGTGAGGGTGAACTTGACCCCGGGGGCGAGCTCGGGCAGGTCGCTCTCGGCGGCGCAGGTCAGGGCGCCGCTTCTGAGGTGTTCGAGACGGATGCGGGTGAAGGCATCGCCGGAGGCGTCGGCCTTGTAGCGCCCGGGGTAGTCGTAGTGTTCGTAGTCGTCCCTTTGGGCGTGCTCTTCCAGGTCACCCGCAGCGTGCTCGTGAAGCTGCGCATAGGCGGGGTTCTTGAACGAGTAGTCCTTGAGCGTGACCGAGGCCGGGGCGACCCGGGCAAGCTGCTGGAGCTTTCGCACGTGGCGGCTCGGCGGGGTGCCGCCAGCGCGACCGTGGTAGGTACGCTCGCCCAGGTGGGCCAGGGTTTGGGGCGCATCGGCGAACACCAGGCGGTGGGCGCCATTCGGCGCGTCTTCGAATTCGTGGAAGTAGAACAGGCCCTCTTCGGCAGCCAGGCGCTCGACGAAGGCGAGATCGGTTTCCCGGTACTGCACGAGGAACTCTCTTTCCGGCAGTTCGCGGGTGACGGCGAAGGCGACGTCGGTGAGGCCACGCTCGTCGCACAGCGTATTGAGCACGGTGAGCGGCGAGACCTCCTGGAAGATGCGCGAGTTGTGGCGCAGGTCGAGGCGCCACAGCGCCGGGCGGGCGACCAGGGAGTAGAGGGTACGGCGATGGCCGCGGTCGCCACGACCGAACTCGCTGACGATGGCATGCACCCGGCGCAGCACCTCGCCGTCCTGCCAGATCGTCAGGCTCACCGGGCGGTCGAGCAGCTCGGTGGCGGAGAGGCTGCCGTCGCGGCTGGCGAAACGCACCTCGAGGTGGAAGGGCTGCGAGAGTGCCTCTTCCAGGGTGAAGTCGATCACCGCCAGTTCGGCGCTGTCGACCCCGGCGAGATCGAGGGTGAACTGGAGTCCGGTGCGGTCGGCCATGTCAGCTGCCCTCCCCGCTGGCGGAACCGATCACAACGCCGCCGCAATCGACGGCGTGGCCGGTGAGCGCTGCCGGCTTGCCATCGATCAGGATGGTGCCCGAGCCCTCGGCAATGGAGCGCGGGTGCGAGGGGTGCTTGGACTTGTCGTGCGGGGCCAGGGGGTCGCCCAGGCGCGCTGCCGGTTTGCCGTCGATGATCACGGTCGGGCTGCCGGCGGTGACCGGCGTCGGCGGAAAGCCGTCGTGGTCGGTGCCGATGTCACCCACGAGTACCAGTTTGCGTCCCATCTGTCGTTCTCCTGTCGCTATTCGCCTAGTCCCACTCGGCGGGCGCTTCGAAGCTGGCCACCTCGAAGGCATTGACGTGCATGCGTGCGAAACCGGCCTGCTCCAGGCTGCGCACCGCCGACTGGCAGGCCAGCGGCAGCCGGGCATTGAGCGGTACGCCGTTCAGGCTGAGGCGCGCCGCCCGCAGCAGGCGGGCCCCATGTCCGCTGCCCTGCCACTCGGGCTCGACGAAGAAGAAACGCAGCTGCCAGGCCGCTTCGTCATCCGGCCGGCACGCCAGCAGCATGCCCAGGGTAGGGCCTTCGCCGTGGCGCAGCTTGAGCAGCCGCCCCTGCCAGCGGGCGATGTTGCCGCCGTCGCGCTGCAGCCACTGGCCGTGCTGCACGGTGAACTCCAGCGCCCGGCGCAGAGTGGCCAAGCGGGTCTCGTCGCGCAGTACCCAGGGCGAGTGCCCCTTGGTATCGGCGCGCCGGGCCGCCTCGAGGAAGGCGTCGATGTCTTCCATCGAGGCCTCCTCCAACCCTTTCACCGCCTCTTCCGTGCTGGCAGGCGCCGCCGCCTTGCGGCGTTCGCCGCCGAACAGGCGCTTAAAGGCTGCCAACATCGAAGCCTCCTTCGGCATACAGCGCGGTGGGCAGTTGGAAGCCGGCGACCAGTGGGCGGGTGAAGGGGTTGCGCGAGCCGGTGGCGTAGAGGCGATAGCGCGCCGTGCCGCCGTCGACCTGGAAACGCAGCTCCAGGTCGCGCTCGCCGGCGCTGGTGATCTCCGCCTCGTCGAGCAGGCGGAACCAGGCCCAGGCGCCGTCACGGCTGAGGCTGCGCGGCGAGCGGTTGACCTGGCTCGGCACCAGGGTGATGCGGCTCTCGTTGCCGCCGCGCAGGGCGTTGGGCCAGATCATCGAGACCCGCGAGCTGGCGCTGTGGGCGTAGTCGATGATCTGTCCGTCGATGTTGATCACGCTGCGGCGCTTGTCGGCGCTCAGGCTCACCGGCTCCAGGGCGAACTCCACGTCGAGCACGCCGTCGCGGCCGAAGTAGGCCTGGCGGATCTGCTCGGCGCGCTGGAAGGCGGTGAACACGCTCTGACGCAGCAACGGGCTGCCCTCGGCATCGACCAGGAACTCGGGCGCCTCTTCGATGAAGGGCCGCAGGTTCTCCTGGTAGAAGCGGTCGAGGATGCCGCCGCCGGCGAAGAAGGCCTCGAAGTCGGCCAGCGCCACCTCACGCGAGGCGCTGGGCACCAGCGGGTAGCGACCCGCCAGACGCTCCTGATAGGGCCCCACCACCTCGTCGAGCCACTGGTGCTCCAGGTGGCGGATGGCGCTGGCCATCATCAGCTGCCAGCTCTGGTCGGCCAGGCTGTCGAGCATGCGACCCACTGGGGCCGGGGTGTTCTCGGCAATGCGCTTGAGGTTGTGGATGGGGTCGCCGCCGCGCAGCGCCAGACGGTCGCGGGCGCTGAGGAAGGCCGCCCGGCCCGGGTCGCTGGCGCCCTGTACCTGGCGCAGGTAGTCGCGCAGCTCGCCGATGGCCACCTTGATCTCGGCAATGTCGGCCGGGTTGTCGCCGCGGGCGTCGAGCAGCGCGTTGAGGTCGCGGAAGTTGCGCTCGATCTCGCCGGCCAGGCGGTAGCGCGGCGAGCGCTCCAGGGCCTGGCGAGCGGTCTCGTCGTCTTCCGGCAGCTCGGGGTAGAGCCGGGTGTGGCGCGCCACTTCGCCGAGCAGGCGATCCAGCGGACGGCTGGCGCCGAGCAGGGTGTCGGCCACGAACACGGCCTGGTCGATGTCGGGCAGCGGTACCAGATAGAGATCGTCGAGCACCTGACGCCAGGTCACGTGGTAGTCGCTGACGTAGCGCTCGTGCAGGGCGTCGCGCAGCTGGCGCTCGTCGGCGGCACTGAAGGCGATGTCGTCACGCTGGCCCAGCACCCAGAGGTCGATCATCGCCAGCTCGGTGGCCTGTTCGATCTCCTTGAGGAAGTAGCCCTCGAAGCCGTCGCGGGTCACCAGGCTGGGTACCTGCAGGCGCTCCAGCTCGTCGTCGCGGGCCATGAATACGGCGTTGAACGACGGACCCACGCCCTGCGGGAGTTCGAGCACCGCGCCGCTGCGGGTGGAGCTCTCGGCCTTGAGGGTGGCATAGACCCGCTCGTCCATGGGCTGACGCGAGAGTTCCTCCTGAGCGGCTTGCAGACTGCCGCGCAGCGCCGCCATGGCCTGCTCGGCGTGGCGGTCGCCGGAAGCGATCTGGCCTTCGAGGTCGGTGTGCGCCATGGCATAGGCGAGGTGGTCGAGCAGGCGCTCCTGCACGCTGCCGCGCTGCGGGAAGGCGCGCTGCCAGCGCCGCGCCATGTAGGCTTCGACCCGCTCGGGCTGACGCCCGCTGGCGTCGGACATCATGCGCAGCACGCGCAGCAGGGCCAGCTTCTCGTTGCTGCCCGCCTCGGCGCGGTTCATGTCGTCCATGATGCCGATCATCAGCGAGGGCAGGAAGTGGTAGCTGAGCATCGCCAGATAGGCGCTCTCCACCTGGCGGCCCACGGCGTGGCCCTGGTAGAGGCCCATGTCGGCCAGCCACGGCAGGTGCTCGCGATAGTCGCCGAACTCCAGGGTGGCGGCGCGCAGCCGGTCGAGGGGCTCCAGCAGCGCATAGCCGGTGGGGTCGTCGCTGCGCAGCTCGTCGGGCTGGGCGGCGAGGAAGGCCTCGGCCTTCTCCTCCACTGCGGCCAGCGCCTGGGTGTTCTTCTGGTAGAAGTGGCTCCAGCCGCCCACCAGCGCCAGACCTCCCACCAGGCAGGCAAAGGCGCTGGTACGCCGCAGGCGACGCCGCCTCCGGGCGGCACGGGCGTTGTCGCCGGCCAGTCCCGCCTCGGGGTAGATCACCTTCTCGAACAGCTCCTCGGTGAAGTAGAGCGCACTGCGCGCGGCGCGATGGGCCGGCTGGGTGGTATCGGCCATGCCGTAGCGGCGCGCGGCGGCGTCGACGAAGGGGTCTTCCGGCACGCCCTGCTGGTACACCGAGGTGAAGTAGGTGCCACGCACCATGGCGGCGGTGGAGTAGCGGTCGCTGGAGAGCGCCTCGCGCAGGAAGCCGAGCAGCACGTCGCGCAGGCCGGCCAGCTGGCGCACGAAGCGGAACACCGACTCACGCTCCTCGCGGTCGCGGCACTCGGCCAGCAGCGTGGGCAGGCTGCGATTGAGGCGTTCGAGCATGGCATCGTAGGCGTTGGCGAACTCGTCGGCCCACTGGTCGATACGCTCGACGCTCTCGGCGCTGAAGGTGAAGCCCAGCGGCGCCCGGCGTGCGGCGCGCGAGTAGTGACGGAAGAAGTCGTCGAAGCCGTGCAGCAGGTCCATCTTGCTGAAGGTGACGTAGACCGGCAGGCGCGCGCCGTGGCGCTCCATCAGTTCGCGCATGCGCGCACGCAGCAGCGAGGCGTAGGCCTTGCGCACCGCCACTCGGGCATCGCTCAGCCGCGCCAGGTCGAGCACCAGCACCACGCCGTCCAGCGGGCGCTGGGGGCGGTTGTACTCCAGCCAGCCGACAAAGTGATCCCACAGCCGGCTCTGCATCTCCTGGGGCTCGCCCCCTTCCAGCGCACCCTGGGTCAGCAGCTCGCCGTCGGGGTCGATCAGCACCGCCTTGTCGCCGATCCACCAGTCGAAGCCGTATTGATTGCCCTTCTTGCCCTGACCGGAAGCCTTCATCACGTGGGTCAGCGCGAAGTTCTGGCCGGAGCGGTTGATCAGGCTGGTCTTGCCGGCGTTCTCCACGCCCATCACCAGGTACCAGGGCAGCTTGTAGCGTGCGCCGGGACCGGCACCGAGGTTGTCGAGCAGCTCATGCAGGGTGGCGTTCAGCGTCGCTTCCTGCTGCTCCACCTGGGCCAGTACCGGGTCGAGCTGCAGTTGCTCGTTGTGGCGCCGCTCTTCGCTCACCTCACGCAGCCGGCGGGCGAGGCGGATACCCCACACCACCGCCACCAGAGTGGCCAGCGCCAGGGTGGCCAGCAGGCGGTTGAGCCATGGCGCCAGCGGGTAGCTGTCGCGCACCTGCCACATCGGCCCCAGCCACCAGATGGCCGCGACCAGCGCGGCCAGCAGCAGCCACCAGAGCACGGCAGTGAGCTTGCTCGCCTGCTTGCCGATACCCTGAGCCTTGTTGCCGTGCATCTTGGCCCGGTTGAGGTTGCTTTCTGCCCTGGAGGCGCCGGGTACCCAGCGACTCAGACCGGACTTCACACTTTTCCACATGAGCCTTAGCCCTCGTCCCTGTCGATGATGATGATGATGATGTTGTAGGTCGTGATGTTCATTTGCCCTTCCCCACCGCCCGCTCGAGCCGCTCGAGCAGCGCCGGTTCCCACTGTTCCAAGCCCAGGCCGGTCAGCGACTCGCTTACCGCGCGATAGTGCTGGGTAGCCAGCGCCGCGAGGCCGGCATCGCGCAGCAGGTCGGCGCTGGCCAGCCGCCAGTAGGCGACCTCCCGCGGCGAACGGGCCTTGGCCAGGCCGCGGTCCAGCCCTGCCAGCGCCGCCTCGAGGCCCTCTGCAGCGAGTTTTTCGCGCGCCTCGGCGAGCCCCTCCTGCCAGGGGTCGCCGCCGCCTTCCGGGCCACCGGATGCCGCACCGGCCGGCATGGCCTGCAGCCACTGCCGGGTCTCGTCGTCGACGAAGGCGCTGCCGTCGTTGAAGGTCAGCGCTTCGATGCCGGGCAGACGCTCGGCGAAACGGCTCGCTTCGTCGCGAATGGCCGCGGCGCAGCGCGGGTGGCCGAGCCGCTCGGCGGCGCTCGCGCTGAGACGATGTCCTTCCAGCCAGTAAGGGCTGACCGCCAGGCTGTTCTCGATGCGCTTCCACAGCTCGGCGTCGGCGCCGCGGGAGAGCGCCTCGCGATACTCCGCCACCCGGTCGGCGGCTGGCGGCGCCAGTTCGGAACGGACGCCGTCGCGGGTGGCCGGCAGCGCCTGAATCGCGTGCCAGATGGCATGGCGTCGCAGCCGATAGCCGAGCGGGTCGCCAACCGACTGCTCGTTGAGGAAGTCGGCCATCTTCAGCAGCGCCTGGCGGTTGCCGCGCTCGTTGCCCGCTTCCAGGCGCATCTCGGGCAGCTTGGCCGTGGGCGCAGAGGCGCCGCCCACTACGGCACCGGGCGTGACTTCCTCCCGTGACGGCGCGGTGGCGGGCGCCGCAGCCTGGCTGGGGCGGGCCTGACGCAGCAGGCGCTGCAGGTCCACCAGCGGTTCGTCGGGAAGCTCGAGCCCCCGGGCCGCCGCCAGCAGCGCCTCCAGAGCGCCTTCGCAGGCCTGGTGCTCGTCTGCCGCGTTGTCGAAATCGAGGGTTTCCGCCAGCGCCAGCGCCCGCTGGGCGAACTGACGAAACAGCCGCGGCCGCAGCCGCTCGCCCTGCACGCCGCCGTAGGGGTAGGCCTGGCTCCACCAGCCTTCGAGACTGCCGGCGAACAGGCGCAGCGAGAGGGCGAAGCGCACGCCGTCGCCGCCGCGCTGCAGACAGTGCAGCAGGTGGCCCAGCACCTTGAGGTCCTTGCCGGTTTCACTCAGCAGGCGCACGGCGCGGGTCTCGGCGCCCTCCCAATCGACGCCGCCGTGCTGCAGCGAGCCGATCTTCATCATCTCCTCGTCGAGCCAGGCATAGTCGGCGCTGTCGACCACGGGCTTGCCCACGCCCTCCGGGGGGAGTGCGGCCAGCAGGCCTTCCAACTGTGTCTCGTTGACGATTCGCATCTCTACCTCACCAGCGACAGGCGTCGCGCAGCGGCTGAATCGCCTGGCGCAGCCCGGCGGTCTCGAAGCGCAGGCCGTCGAGGGTGGCCTGGTCGCTGCCCAGTGCCAGTTCATCGGCATCCAGCAGTTGCTGCAGCGTGGCGATGGCCGGCAGCCCCCGGCCGCCGCTGACCACGTAGCCACCGTCGCGGGCCTGCCATACCTGCTCCAGTTCGCGTCCTCCGGCCCGCAGGCGTACCTGCACCCGGGGGGCGTCCAGCGCCTGCGGCAGGTGGATCTGGAAGCGGGTGATGGTCTTCTCGCAGGCGATCACCAGCTGCGGCCGCGGCGGCACGCTGCCCAGTGCCGGGGCGCTGATGCGCACGTCCTCGCCCTCTTCGCGTACCAGTAGCCCCATGTCGTCACCCTCGCGCTCGGCCTCCTGGGCGTTGATCGCATGCCACAGGGCGGGACGCAGGTCTTCACTCACCGCCGCATCGTCGCGGGTCAGGAACAGGGCGTCGTAACAGCCCAGCCGCTCCAGGCGCGAGGGCTCGGCCGCGCACTCACGGGCCTGAGCCACCACGGCCTCGGCGGTGTCGCCCCAGGCGTCGGCGGTAACGATCAGGCTCACGGCCAGCACCAACCATGGCGCGCGACGGAAAACAGAGGTCGAACTCATTTGGCATCCAGTTCCAGCAGTCGGCACTTGTGTGCCAGGGTGCGCTTGGGCAGGCCGAGGCTCTCGGCCGCCAGGGCGCGGTTGCCATCGAACAGCAGCAGGCGCTGACGAATCAGCTCCGCTTCGTAGTCGCGCAGGGCGCGACGCAGGTCCTTCACGCTTTCGGCACTCGCCTTGGCGGGCGCTGTCGAGACGCTACCGTCGTCATCGGCCTCGGCATCGGCCTGGGCGGGCAACGCCTCGGGGGCGACATCCTCGCCGGGGCGGGTCATGGCGCAGGCGTAGTCGATCAGGTTCTTCAGCTCGCGCACGTTGCCCGGGTAGTCGCGCTCGCGCAGCTGGCGCAGCGCGGCTGGGGTGATGCCCATCTCGCCGCGCCCCTCACGGATACAGAAATCGGCAACGAAGGCTTCGGCCAGCTCGGCGATGTCCTCGCTGCGTTCGCGCAGCGGCGGCAGGGTCAGCGGAAACTGACCCAGCCGATAGTAGAGATCGGCGCGGAAGCGCTGGTCGCGGATCCGTTCGCGCAGCGGCTGATGCGTGGCCGCCACCAGGCGCAGATCGGCGCGCCGCTCCTCGCTCGAGCCCAGCGGCCGGTAGCGGCCGTTCTCCAGCACCCGCAGCAGCTTGGCCTGCAGCGGCAGCGGCATGTCGCCGATCTCGTCGAGGAACAGGGTGCCGCCGTCGGCCTGACTGATCAGCCCTTCACGAGCGCGATCGGCCCCGGAGAAGGCGCCCTTGGCATGGCCGAACAGCTCCGATTCCAGCAGCGACTCGGGAATCGCCGCACAGTTGATCGCCATGAAGGCGCCTTCGCGCCGTCCCGAGAGGCGATGAATGGCGCGGGCCACGCGATCCTTGCCGGTGCCGGTCTCGCCCTGCAGCAGCACCGCCAGATTGGTCTCCGCCGCCCGTACCACCTGGCTGCGCAGCGCCTGCATGGCCTTTGAGCCGCCCAGCAGATCCGCAGCCAGGCGCTCGGCCAGGGCCTGACGCCGGGCGCCGTCGCTGAGCTGGGCCAGCGACTGGCGCAGGCTCGCCTCGCGCTGGCGCTCGCCCTGGTGGCGGGTGAGCCCCGCCCACAGCCGGCACAGCAGCGCCTCGAAGGCGGCGAACTCGCCGTCCGCCTCGAGCCGGGCGAGGCTGGCCGCTTCCCCGGCCATGGCCAGGGCACCGAGCCACTCGCGCTTGCCGTCCAGCGCCCGCAGCGGACGCACCACCAGCTGCAGCCCGCCGGAAAGCGCCGCCACCTGGGCCTGGAAGTCGGCGTGGTCGAGCCGCGAACGCGCCTCCAGCAGGCCCAGGCGCAACGGCTTGCCCTGGCGAATGGCATGGGCGTAGGGGTGACGGAAGTCGTCGCAGTCGAAGCGCACGTCATTGCCGTCGCTGCCCAGCCAGCGACCGCTGCCGTCGAGGTAGAGACAGCTGACCCAGGCCAGCGCGTGGCTGGCCTGGAGAATGCCGCCGGCACAGGCACGCAGCTCGGCGGGCGAGGCGCTTTCGACCAGCGCCAGCGCACGCGCCATGCCATCGAGGCCGGGCCCCGTCGGCAGGTCGCCTTCGCACCAGCGCATGTCGATCGCCTTCGCCGTCATCGCCTACACCACCTCCGCAGTGAAGGCGCCCGCCTCGTCGACGCCCAGGGCCACCCGGGTCACCGGCTCGCGCCGCGCCAGGCGGTCGAGCAGCGCCCGCGACACCGGCGGCAGCAGCTCGCCGTCGATCACCGACTCGAGCATGCGCGCGCCGTTCTCGCTGCGGGTGGCGCGAGCACAAATGGCGTCGCGCAGGGCCTCGTCGAGCACCACTTCGGCCTGGCGATGGCGCGAGCGGATACGCTCGGCCAGGGTGTCGAGCTTGGCCGCCACGATGTCGCGCAGGGTGTCGGCACCCAGCGGGAAGTAGGGCACCACCTCCATGCGCGCCAGCAGCGCCGGCTTGAAGAAGCCTGCCAGTACCGGGTAGAGCGCGTCGTCCAGCGCTGCGGGCTCGTCGGCGTGGGCAACGATGGCCTCAAAGCCGAGGTTCGAGGTGAGGAAGAACACCACGTTCTTGCAGTCGATCAGGCGCCCTTCCCCATCGGCCAGCTCGCCCTTGTCGAAGGCCTGGTAGAACAGGTTGAGCACGTCCGGGTGGGCCTTCTCGACCTCGTCGAGCAGCACCACCGAATAAGGGCGCTGACGGATCGCCTCGGTCAGCAGACCGCCCTCGCCGAAGCCCACGTAGCCCGGCGGCGAGCCGATCAGCCGCGACACGGTGTGCTTCTCCTGGTACTCGGACATGTTGATGGTGGTGAGGAACTGGCGACCGCCGTAGAGGCGCTCGGCGATCTGCACCACGGTCTCGGTCTTGCCCACACCGCTGGGGCCGACCAGCAGGAAGGCGCCCAGCGGGCGACCGGGACGGCGCAGGTCGGCGCGGGCGGTGAGCAGGTGGCGATGCACGCGCTCGATGGCCACGTCCTGACCCTGCACCAGCCGGCCGAGATGCTCGGGCAGCTCGGTAAGACGGGTCAGTTCGTCGCTGGTCATGCGCTCCACCGGCACCCCGGTCCAGTCGCCGATGACCTGAGCGATCTGCGCCTCCTCGACGCTGGCGTTGACCAGGGCGAACTCCTGCTGCAGCTCGGTCAGGCGCGCCTCGTGGCGGGCCAGGGCTTCGTGCGGGTCCTCGGCGGCGACAGCAGCCTCCTCGGTGCTCTCGCCAGTCCCTGCTTCGGGGCTCTCCTCAAGGCTTGCCTCAAGACCTTCTGCAGGGCTCGCACCGGCGGCATTCGCTGTCGTCACGCCCTCGCTGGCCACCTCGGCCTCGGCAGTCGCAGGCTCGACCTCGGCGTCGTCCTTGCCCGCGTCGAGCAGCTGACGATGCAGGGCGATGATCGCGTCGACGCACTCGCGCTGGTCGACCCAGGCCGCCTCGAGCCGCTCGACCTCCTCCTCCAGACGTGCCAGGCGGGCGTCGAGCTCGGCCTCGCGGGCCGGGTCGGGGCTGCGCCCCAGCAGGCGTTCGCGGTCGAGCTGTTCGCGCTCGCGCTGGGCGGAAATGTGCTCGCTCTTGAGGTGGCTGAGCCGGCGCGGCGGAGTATCCAGCGCCTGGGAGAGCCGCGCGCAGGCGGTGTCGAGCACATCGATGGCCTTGTCGGGCAGCTGGCGGCCGGCCAGGTAGCGCGCCGAAAGCTCGGCGGCGGCGCGCAGGCCGCTGTCGCCCACCAGCACGCCGTGGGCGTTCTCGTAGGTGTCGCGCAGACCGCGCAGGATCATCAGCGCCTGGTCGACGCTGGGCTCGGCCAGGGCCACCGGCTGGAAGCGCCGGGAGAGCGCCGGGTCCTTCTCGAAGTACTTCTTGTACTCGCGCCAGGTGGTGGCGGCGATGGTGCGCAGTTCGCCGCGGGCCAGGGCCGGCTTGAGCAGGTTGGCGGCGTCGCCACCGCCCTCCTGATTGCCGGCGCCGATCAGGGTGTGGGCCTCGTCGATGAACAGCAGGATCGGCCGCGGCGAGGACTTGACCTCCTCGATCACCGCCTTGAGGCGCTTCTCGAACTCGCCCTTGACCGCGGCACCGGCCTGCAGCGCACCGAGATCGAGACTCATCAGCTCGACGTCGGCCAGCGCCGAGGGCACGCGGCCTTCGACGATGCGTGCGGCAAGGCCCTCCACCACGGCGCTCTTGCCCACCCCGGCATCGCCGATGACGATGGGGTTGTTCTTGCGCCGACGCCCGAGGATGTCGAGCATCTGGTCGATTTCCGGATCGCGGCACAGCACCGGGTCGAGCTCGCCGCGCCGGGCCTGCTCGGTGAGCGAGGTGGCAAAGCGTGCCAGGGCGCTGTCGCCCTGAGCGGCCTGGGCCGGACGCCGCCCGGCGTCGCCAGACTCGGCGCGGGGTGCTTCGGCGGAGTCGGCGGCCAGCCGCTCGAAGCCGCGACGCAGCCCCTCACGATTGATCTCGGCCAGCAGCGCGGCGCTGCGCGGCCCCACATAGCGCCCGGTGTTGTGCAGCAGAGCGGTGAAGATCAGGCCGCTGCGCAGGCTGTCATAGCTGAATTCGGTCGTGGCCAGCAGCCAGGCGTCCTGCAGCAGCTCGACCAGCAGCGGCGAGAAGCTCGGCGTGGTGACGGCCAGGTCCCGCGGCGGGCGAGTCTCCTCGGCCAGCCGTGCGCGCAGCTCGTGGAGGTCGACGCCCTGCCCTTCGAGCAGGCAGCGCAGGTCGCACAGCGGCTGATCGATCAGCGCCAGCAGCAGGTGGCCGGCGGTGACCTCGGGAGCCTGCTGCTCGGCGCACAGCACCGCGGCCTGCTCCAGGCCTTGACGGGAAACGGCGTTGAGACGGCCGATGAGCGCGGGAAGCTCTACCCTGAGCATGGGATCTCCTAACGGTAAATCTGATCGAGAAGGGTACCGACCTGGGCCGCTTGTTGATCGAGCGTCCAGGCGAAGCCCAGGTAGGCGCCGACCATGGCGACGGCGAACAGCGCGAACACGCCCCACACCGGCATGCCGCGACCGCGGTGGCGCCGCCCCGGCATGACGTTGTCGAGCGGCCGGGTCAGGCTGTCCTCGGGGGTGTCGCTGAGGGCCGCCAACTGGTCGCCGAGGGTGCGCACGATGTGCTCGTACTCCTCGCGGCCGTGGTCCATGACCTTGTAGCGCCCTTCGAAACCGAGACACAGGCAGAGGTAGATGAACTCCAGCATGTCGCGGTAGCGCTGCGGCTCCTGCTGCAGCCGGGCGAGGATCGAGAAGACCTTCTCGCCGCCCCAGGTCTCGTTGTGGAAACGCGTCAGCAGCGAGTGCTCGGCCCAACTGCTCTGGTGCCCCCAGGGGGTGCCCATCACCGCCTCGTCGATGAACGAGCAGAGCACGTAGCGGAAGGCCAGCAGGGTGGGTCGGTCGTAGCCCTGCTCGGTGAGCTCCACCTCGATGGCGGCGATCTCGTCGACCACCTGACGGTAGAGCCGGTCGAGGTCGCTCATGCCGTCGAGCTGGCGCACCCGCAGCACCATGCCCAGCAGCGAACTGGCGGCGTCGGCCAGCGGGTTGAGGTTGTAGCCGCGCAGGCGGAACCAGTACTCCTCGTCGGCGTCGAGCTGTTCGGCATGGCTGTGGATAAGCCGCTCCAGCCCGCGCTCGTCGATGCGGTCCTCATGGCGGGTGGGGGCATAGCGCGCCACGGCGCCAGCCTCGGGTTCGTATCGCGTGGTGGCAAGTTCTTGCATGGCTTAGCTCCTGATCGCCCAGAACTGCATTTCGAGCCCGGGGAATTCGCCCGCCACATGGAAGGCGAAGCCGCTGGCACCGTCGAGCATGCTCCAGGCCTGACTCTGCCGGTCGAGCCGGAAGTAGCTGTAGCCGGCGTGGTAGGGCAGTTCGCGCGGGGCCACCGGCAGCGGCTCCAGCGGCACACCGGGCAGCTGCAGGCTGATGAGGTCGCGGATGCGCTCCACGCTTGCCACCTTGGTCTGCTGCAGGAACAGCTTGCGCAGCCGCTCGTGGGGCATGTCGGCACGCACCGCGAGGATGAAGTCGGCGCTGTCGAGCAGGGCCGGATCGGCCAGCGGCGCCACCAGCAGGCCGTAGCGGCGCGACTGCAGCTGGATCGCCAGCGCACGCGGCTCGAGCACGGTGGAGAGCGCCTGGCGCAGGCTCTGCATCAGCATGCGGAAGGCCCGCTCGGGGTGGTCGTGGTCGTAGGCCGGATACTCCGGCGGCAACCGCGACTCGTCGGTGAAGGTCGTAAGTTCGCTGGCGGTCTCCAGCATGGTGGCGAACAGCCGCTCCGGGTGCAGGTGACCCAGGCGCGCCAGGTGCTGGAAGCGCGGCTGGGCGCGGTTGAGCAGCTGCAGCAGCATGAAGTCGGAGACGTCGGCCACGCCGGCCTGGTGCGGCGAGGCGAGGCGATGGGCGATATTGCGTGCACGCTCGCGCATCAGCCCGGCCATCTCGCCGACGAAGCGCTGCAGCACCGGCGCCGCCTGCACGTTGAGCAGCGTGGGGATGAACTGCTCGTCGAGCACCAGGCTGCCGTCGGGACGCCGCTCGTGGATGCGCGCCACCGCCAGGCAGGTGTAGGCGCTGCGGTCGTCGCGCTCGAGCAGCAGCCTGGGGGCGACCCGGGCAACATCGAGAATCGCGGTATCGCCGTCGCGGGAGTGCAGATCGCGCACGCTGCGCTGGGCCAGGCGATAGCGGGTCGGCAGGTCGTCGTCGGGCCAGCGCACCTCGCCCACCGCATCGGTGGCCAGCGGCAGGCAGAGGTAGACGAGCTGGTTGGCGATACCGGCGTCGTCGATCTCCAGCGGCTGCGGCTCGATGTCGTCTTCGGGCAGCAGGAACGCCGTACCGTCGGGCATCACGCCGCTGGCACGGCTGATGGCGATGCGTCCGAAGCTCAGGTATTCGGCGTTGAGTTCCAGGGTCTGGAAGCCGTACAGGGCGTGGCTGATGCCGCGCAGGCGCGCCTCGAGCAGACCCTCGAGGCTGCGCTGCTGCTGCTGGAAGTGCTGGGGCTTGATGAACAGCCCCTCGCTCCATACCACTCGGTTGCGGCTGGCCATCAGTCTTCCTTCCTCAGCTCGGCCTCGTCGGCGCGCAGATGCACCAGCAGGTGGTAGTCCTCACTGCGCGAGGCGACCCGGACCACCTTCTTCCATTCGGTCTGGTCGGGGTTGTTGTAGAAGGCGATCAGCCCGATGTAGCGGGTCTCCTCATCGATGTCGAACGGCTCGTAGAACTTCCACTGCCCCGGCAGCAGGGTGAAATCGTCATGCGACAGATAGTTGGTGCCCAGGGCACCTTCCAGGTCGTTGAGCAGCTGCTGGTGGTCGGCCGCCATCAGCATCGAGTCGTCCTTGAGCTGCAGGATCTGGAAGCGCAGCGGCGTTCCCTCGCCCTCGAAGTTGGGATTGACGTCGGGCTCGGCGAGCATGGCCAGGTCGACTCGGGTCGGGCGGTCTTCGGGGTGGCCCACCGGGATCGAGGGATCGCGGATCACCTGCCAGGTCTTGCCGATGGTGGTACAGCCGCTGAGAACCAGCGCCAGCAGCAGCACCGCCAGCCAGCTCAAGGTGCGCCCCGAGGCCTTGCTTGCGCGCAAAAGTCTTGTACTCATGTTTCCTGCGTCCCGTCTTGTTGTGTTCACTTGGCTTCGCGCTGCTGACGTCGCACCGATTGGTCGTAGGCCTGCTCGAACACCTCCCAGAACAGCTTGGCGAAGCCCTGCTGACGGCCGGAGTTGAGCTCCTGGTAGTAATGGCGATACATCTCCCACGCCCAGCTGTCCTCGTCGTCGAGGCGGTTGCCGGCACCGCGGTAGGCGTGGAAGCGCTTGAGCAGGGCATCCGGAGCGAAGGCGTCGAGGATCGCCTGCAGCGCCTCGCCGATGGCCTCCTCCACCGCCGCCTGGTGCTGCCCCTGATGGGTCAGGCACTCGGTGACGGCCGCCGGTGCCGAGAGGTGCACCGGACTGCGGCGGGCGGAGAACAGCGTCTCCACGGTGTCGCGGTAGGGTTGGCCCAGGCGCAGCGGGTTGTCCTCGATCGGCTGCAGGCGGCGGTCGCGCAGCGGATAGCGGCTGTCGTCCTGGGCACGGTGCAGCGCCTGCAGGCCTTCGATGGCGGCGCGCAGGGTCTGGCCGGCCTCGGCCAGGAAGTTCTGCTGCTCTTCGCTGTCGGCAAAACGCAGCTCGGCGCCCAGGGCACGCAGCAGCGGATCGCTGCCGACGGAGCCGGCGCCGACCGGCACGCTGTCCTGCCAGCGCTCCTCGAGCTGTTCGCCTACCGAGCGTTCCAGATCGTCCAGCAGCCCTTCGTCCATTTCCCGGTTCATCTTGGTGTCTTCCTCGTATCGTCGATTGGTCGGCGCCGCTGCGCGCCACTCCAGAGAGCCGTGCTGTCCCGTGTCGCCATGCCGCTGCTCGGCCAGCACGCCGAGCAGCGCATCGTCATCGCCTTGCGCCGCATCATGCTCGTGAGCCAGGGCCGTGAGCGGATCGCGCTGGCTGGCGCCGGGCGTGGCCTCGCCCAGGGCTTCCAGCGGGTCGTCGCGACGCGGCGGCGGAAAGGCGGCCGAGGGCGCGGCCCGGTAAGGCACCACGCCCTGCTCCGCCAGCACCTCCTGCTCGTCGTCGACCAGCGCGGCAAGCGGCTGGGCGCCGGGCAAGCCGGCCTGACGGTCGCCCAGATGCACGCGCACCCGGTACTCGCCGATCCCCAGCTCGTCGCCATCGCGCAGGGCGACCCGACGATCGCGGCCCAGCGGCAGCGTGGCTTGATTGATGAAGGTGTGGCCGCTGCGGTCGATCAGGCAGAACTGGCCGTCGGCCCGGAGGATCTCGGCATGGGCCGGGCGGATCCGCCCGGCGTGGTCCTGCAGCAGCCAGTCGTCGCTCTCGGCGCTGCCCAGGGTGCCCCCCGAGGCCGCAAATACGTAGCTGCTGGTGGAGCGCCCCTCGAGCCGTTCGCTGTTGAGCACCACCAGGGTGACAGCGCTGGCGGCGGCCTGGGGACGGGAAAGATACGTCATCGCGTTACCCTGTCATCTGAATGCGCACCCGGCGCCGCCCTGCGGCGGCACCGGCTTGGGGATTGACGAAAGTGGTCCAGCCGAGCTGGCAGCAGCCGTGGTCGCCAAGACGCATGGGCTGTACGGCGCTCTCCAGCAGCTCCAGTTCGAGGTCGTAGGCCAGCGGCTCGCGCAGCACGAAGCTGACCAGGGTCTTGAGCGGCGCATGTTCACGGCCGTCGGGCAGGAAATCGCGGAAACGCGCCAGGCTGAGCCCCTGCAGGCACAGGGCGAACTTGCCGCCCACATCGGCGACCCGCTCGCCGGCCACCATGTCCTCGCCCAGGGTCATGGCGCCGAGGCCAGTGCGGCTGCGCTGATCCTCGGGAATCTCGACCCAGCGGTGCACCCACTGCTCGACGCTCACGTCGTCGAGGTCGAAGCAGTGGCCGACCACGCTCTCGACCACCTCGGGCGAGCGCGAGCGCCCCGCCAGCAGGCCGGCATAGGCGAGCATCTTGCCCCAGTTGATCGGCGTCTCGCCGCGCAGCTCCTCGTCGGCCAGCCCCACCAGGGCGAACACCGCGGCGGAGAAGCCGTCGCTGGCGCCGTCCTGGTAGCGCACGTAGTGGCGATACTTGCGCCAGCTGCGATGCACCAGGGTCAGCAGGCGGTGGTTGAAGAAGTCGAGGAAATCGCGGGCCACCCCTTCGTGGTGGGCCGCCTCGTGGGCCAGCGATTCCAGGTAGTAGCCGGGCAGCGGCGACTGGGCCCCCTGCAGGCCGAAGAAGCTGACTTCCAGCGCGTATTCGCCGCTCGGGCGGGACTCCAGCGCCACCACGTCGCTGCCTGGGAAGCCCAGCGACGCCGAGGCGCTGAAGCGCACTCGCTCGCGGCCGGGATGCACGTCGGCCACGCGCTCGAGATCGTCTTCATGGTGACGATGCAGCAGCTCGACGAGCTGGTAGAAATCGTAGCGCCGGGCCCCCTCGATCAGGGCCAGCGGCGCTAGATCAGGGGTTGTTGGCCCGACTGTAAGGTCCATGCGTAACGTTCCTGGTTGTGACGATTGACGACGTGGAGTTCGTGGAACGAGTTGATGCTGGCGTAGAGCGAGAAGAATCGTGCCAGCACGCTGCCGAACAGATAGAGGCTGCCCTCGTCGCCGAAGGCCTCCTGATCCAGGGTCATCACCGAGCGCAGGCCGCGTACCGGCAGACCACGCTTGAGTCGGTCGATGGAGCGGGTCTCGATGTTCAGCACACCGGCGAGACGCTTCTGCGACACCCGCTCGGCCTGACGGTCGACCAGGGCGCGGAAGTCGTAGGCGCGCAGCACCGAGCACAGTGCATCGCGCTCGAGCAGCGACAGATAGTTGAGCGAGAGGTTGGAAATCAGCGTCCACAGCAGGCTGCCGTCCAGGGTCGGACGCAGCGCCGGGGTGGGCCGGGTGATGTTGCGATAGGCGGCAAACACCGGGCTGGTGTCGGTGGAAGCGATGATGTCGCCTACCGCCAGACGCTCGGGCAGGGTGCGGTTGCTGCAGGTCAGGCGCAGCGAGATGGTCTCGCGCATGCCGACGCAGGCCTGCTCGTCGCCGCGCACGAAGGCGATGTCGTGGTCGAAGCCGTCGCCGCGCAGGCTGTCGCGCACCCGCACCCGGAAGTAGCGCGCCTCGCGGCCGCGGTCACGCTCGATCTGATGCTGGAAGCTCTCGAACGGCACGTACTGACGCGGCTCGCCGCGCATCTTGCCGCTGTCGCCCTCCAGCCAGCCCTGTACCGCATCGACGCTGAACACCTCGTAGTGCTCCGCCGCGCGGCTGCTGGGCCGAATGCGGTACTCGCTGCGCTCGCCGTTGAGATCGATGGGGTCGGCGTCGTGGCTGAACAGGTTGATCGCCGGGGCGCAATAGAGCGCCAGGTGTTCGTCGCGAACCTTGGCGTCCGCCGGCAGCGTGCGCGAGAAGACGAAGCGCAACACGATACGCGAGGCCTGGCGCGGCGGCAGCAGGCGGCCGAGCCCCATCAGATCGACGAAGTGAAAGGCCTCGGGAAAGCACAGGTACTCCTGCAGGATGCGATAGCCCTGATGCACGTTGCGCGGATAGGGCAGCAGCGCATGCTCGCGCTCGAAACCCACCGGAGCGAGCATGTCGCGGGGCAGCGGTACCACGGCGCCGTCGATCTCCAGCTCCAGGCGCGACAGGTAGTGGCCCAGCCACAGATAGAGCGTGCGTGCGGTATAGCCACCGCCGCCCAGGTGCAGACGCAGGTTGTCGATGCCCAGCGCATCCAGCGACTGATCGCCGTCCACGTCGAGGGCCAGCTCGACGATGGAGGATTCGCGGGAGTGTCGCGCCTCCACGCCGGCATGCATCAGCGGGTAGAGCGCCACGTCGTGGCAGATACGGAAGCGACAGGCGGTGCCGTCGATGGGCCGCGCCGCCAGGGTGGTGCCGGCGGGCACTTCCTGACGTCCGCTGAGAGCCCCCTTGTTGGGCGTGAACTGCATGATCGTCATGCTCGGCACCGGGCGCAGATAGTTGGGCCACAGCATGGAGATCAGCGAGTGGGTGAGTTCGGGGAACTCGTCCTCGACCTTCTCGCGCATGCGCCCGGTGAGAAAGGCGAAGCCTTCCAGCAGCCGCTCGACGTCCGGGTCCGTGCTGCGCTCGGAGAGGAAACGGCTGAGGCCGGGGTTGGCCTCGGCGAACTCCCGCCCCTGCAGCTTCAGGTAATCGAGCTCATCCCGGTAATAACGATTGAGCATGCACGCCTCGCTTCCTGGCTGGGGCTAATCGGCTTGGGTACTCAGTTCAGGCACTGGTAGCGTTTGTCGTTGAGCAATAGATCGATGGTGGCCTGGCCCTGGTCGCGACCGAGATCCACCGTGGCGTGCACCTGGAAGCGCAGCTGCAAGGGGTCGCTGCCGCGTGGCAGCGACTCCACCTCCACCTGCCGCACGCGCGGCTCGAAGCGCTCGATGCACTGACGAATGGCGCGCTGGATGTTGCGCTCCAGGTCGAGCACGCCGATGGTCGCGTCGTTGAAGTCGAGGAGCCCCAGCTCCGGGGCACATTCGCTGTGCCCCGGGTGGCTGTTGAGCAGATCGACCAGATGGCGCTTGATGGACTCGACGATCTCGGCAAGGCTCGCCTCGGCGCCGCTGGCTTCCGGTCGCTCGGGAGTCGCCAGACGCTCGAACAGCCGGTTGCCGAGCACGCCGCCACGGTGGATCGTCATGGCCGCGTCCTCCCCTTACTCCTTGTCCAGACGGCCCACCAGTGACAGCTCGAAGTTGGCGCCCATGTACTTGAAGTGCGGGCGCACCGCCATGGAGACCTGATACCAGCCCGGATCGCCCTCGACGTCGGAGACCTGGATCGAGGCGGCGCGCAGCGGACGACGGCTGCGCACTTCGGCCGGCGGGTTCTCCTGGTCGGCGACGTACTGGCGAATCCACACGTTGAGCTCGCGCTCGAGATCCTGACGCTCCTTCCAGGAGCCGATCTGCTCGCGCTGCAGCACTTTGATGTAGTGCGCCAGGCGGTTGATGATGAACATGTAGGGCAGCTGGGTGCCGAGCTTGTAGTTGGTCTCGGCGGCCTTGCCCTCGGGGGTGTTGGGGAAGACCTTGGGCTTCTGCACCGAGTTGGCCGAGAAGAAGGCGGCGTTGTCGCTGCCCTTGCGCATGGTCAGCGAGATGAAGCCCTCTTCGGCCATCTCGAACTCACGGCGGTCGGTGACCAGCACCTCGGTGGGAATCTTGGCCTGCAGCTGGCCCAGCGCCTCGTAGGTGTGTACCGGCAGGTTCTCCACCGCACCGCCGCTCTGCGGGCCGATGATGTTGGGGCACCAGCGGTACTTGGCGAAGCTGTCGGTGAGGCGCTCGGCGAGCAGGTAGGCGGTGTTGCCCCACAGATAATGCTCGTGGCTCTCGCTGACCGTCTCGCGGTAGTGGAAGGTCTTGACCGGGTTCTCCACCGGGTCGTAGGGCATGCGCAGCAGGAAGCGCGGCGCGGTGAGCCCCAGGTAGCGGGCATCCTCGGACTCGCGCAGGCTGCGCCAGCGGGCGTACTTGGGCCCCTCGAAGATCGCCTTGAAGTCCTTGATGTTGGGCAGCTCCTGGAAGCTGTCGATGCCGAAGAAGCTCGGCGCCACCGAGGAGAGGAACGGTGCGTGGGCCATGGCGCCCACCGCGGCGGTGAACTGCAGCAGCTTGATGTCGGGGGTCGAGGGCGAGAAGTCGTAGTTGCCGATGATGGCGCCTACCGGCTCACCGCCGAACTGACCGTACTCGGCCGCATACACGTGCTGGTAGAGCCCGCTCTGGCTGAGCTCCGGCGCGAACTCGAAGTCCTCCAGCAGCTCCTCCTTGGTGGCGTGCAGCAGGTCGAGCTTGATGTTCTGGCGGAAGTCGGTGCGATCGACCAGCAGCTTGAGCCCGCGCCAGGCCGATTCGATCTGCTGGAAGCCGCGATCGTGCAGGATCTCGTCGACCTGACTGCCGATCTTGCGGTCGAGCTCGACGATCATGCGGTCCACCACCGCCTTGTTGACCTGCGGTGCCGCATCGTCGCTGCGCAGCAGCTCGGCAATGAAGGCGGCCACGCCCTGCTTGGCGATGTCGTAACCGTCCTCGGACGGCGCCAGGCGGGTCTGCGCCATCACCTGATCGAGAAGGGAACCCTCGGCCTGGGCCTCGGCGGCCTGCCCCTGCGTCTGTGCCATTTCGCTCATTGTACGTGCCTCGAATCTTTTGCCTGGCCGGGAACGTCATGCGCATGTCGGCGCGCTCCCGGAATGCCTCAGTGACGCTGGAGCCTCAGCTCTCGGCGTCGTCGCGAGTGTCCAGCAGCTCGAGTTCGGCGAGCAGCTGCGTGCGCGCTTCGTCGCTCTCCATCAGCTTCTGCAGCTGGTCACGGAACGCCGGCACGTTGCCCAGCGGCCCCTTGAGCGCCACCAGCGCCTCGCGCAGCTCGACCAGCTTGCGCAGCTCGGGCACTTGGCGTGCCACGCTGTCGGGGGTGAAGTCCTCGAGCGACTTGAATTCGAGATTGACCGGCAGGTCGCCGGCGTTCTCGCCCTCCTCGAGGCGATTGGGCACGCTGGCCGTCAGGCTGAGACCGGCCTCGCGCATTACCGACTTGAAGTTGTTCTTGTCCACCGAGAGCTTTTCGCGCGCCTCGATCGGCGTGGCCTCGGCACCGCCCTTGAAGTCGCCTACCACCAGCAGCTTGAGCGGCAGCTCGGTTTCCGCCTGCTGGTCGCCGGTAGCCGGCACGTACTTGATGTTGATGCGCTCTTTCGGCGCAACGGTTCCTTCCTTCGCCATTGGAGAAGCTCCCTGATGGACCGCCTTGTTTGGAATCGCAACAGCTGAATCGCTACAGCTGCGTCGACAACGCACCACGCCCTGTCCGCATCGGCCCACTCTCAGGCAGGCAGATGCGGTCAGCATTCAGGTGAGAAACGTTATCGCCCTTGCTCGTGAGGCGAGAGAGTAATCAGGCTTTTGAAATGTGCCAAACGGCCCGGTCGGCCGGTTGACGGTTACAGTTGGGATACAGGACGTCGTTTCGGCTTACACGCAATCCGCCACAACTCCCGCGGCGACGCGGGTCGTTTCTGAATGCAGGCCATTTACGACAAATGGGCGAGCGAATTAACTACAAGGCTTGTAGGAAATCGCTTACACAAATATAAGAAATATAGGGCAAATTGATACGCCATTCGCTTCACCTCGACGTGCGATGAATGGCATTAGCGGTACGGGAAGAACCAGTAGCCCTCAAACGAATCGGCCGGGCAAAAGCCCGGCCGGTTCCCTTTCCGCGACAAGACCTCAACCCAGGCGTGCACGAATCGCCGCTTCGATACCGGCAGCATCGAGACCGCACTCGGTCAACAGTTCGGCGGGCTTGCCGTGCTCGACGAAGGCGTCGGGCAGGCCCAGGTTGAGCAGCGCAGCCTGCACGCCCTCGGCGGCAAGCAGCTCGTTCACGCCGCTGCCGGCACCGCCGGCTACCGCATTCTCCTCCAGGGTGACCAGCAGCTCGTGGTCGGCGGCGGCGGCCAGAATCGCCTCGCGGTCGAGCGGCTTCACCGAGCGCATGTTGAGGTGGGTGGCATCAAGGGATGCGGCGACCTCGGCGGCCGGACCGTTGAGGCTGCCGAAGGCGAGCAGGGCGACCCGCTTGCCGGGCTCGGCGCCGCTCTCGCGGCGCAGCTCGGCCTTGCCGATCTCCAACGGCTCGAGGTGCGAGGGTATCGCCACACCCGGCCCGCTGCCGCGGGGGTAGCGTACCGCGGCGGGGCCCGGATGATGATAGGCAGCGCTGAGCATGGCGCGACACTCGGCCTCATCGGCCGGGGCCAGGATCACCATGCCGGGCACGCAGCGCAGGTAGGAGAGATCCATGCTGCCGTGGTGGGTGGGGCCGTCTTCGCCCACCAGGCCGGCGCGATCGATGGCGAAGGTGACGTCGAGTTCCTGCACCGCCACGTCGTGGATCAACTGGTCGTAGCCGCGCTGCAGGAAGGTGGAGTAGATCGCCACCACCGGCTTGGCCCCTTCACAGGCCATGCCGGCGGCCAGCGTCACCGCATGCTGCTCGGCGATGGCCACGTCGTAGTAACGGTCGGGATACGCCTTGGAGAAGCGGATCAGATCGGAGCCCTCGCGCATCGCCGGGGTGATGCCGATCAGGCGCTGGTCCACGGCGGCCATGTCGCACAGCCACTCACCGAAGACGTTGCAATACTTGGGTTTTTTTCTAGCGGGCACCACCGGCGCAGAGCTGGGGGCATCGCCATTCTTTTCCAGCTTGGTAATGGCATGGTAGCCGATGGGATCGGCCTCGGCGGGCAGGAAGCCGCGCCCCTTGCGGGTCTTCACGTGCAGGAACTGGGGCCCGTCCAGGTCGCGAATGTTGCGCAGGGTCTGGATCAGGGTCGGCAGATCGTGGCCGTCGAGCGGGCCGATGTAGTTGAAGCCCATCTCCTCGAACAGCGTGGCCGGGCTGACCATGCCCTTCATGTGCTCCTCGGTGCGTCGCGCCAGCTCCAGCGCTCCCGGCAGGTGCGACAGCACCCGCTTGCCCTCTTCGCGGATGGCAAGGTAGGGCTTGCTGGAGAGAATGCCGGCCAGGTAGCTGGCAATGCCGCCGACGTTCTCGGAGATCGACATCTCGTTGTCGTTGAGCACCACCAGCAGGTTGGCGTCCAGGTGGCCGGCGTGGGCCAGCGCCTCGAAGGCCATGCCGGCGGTCAGGGCGCCATCGCCGATCACCGCACAGACGCGCCGCTTGTCGCCGCGGGTGGCAGCCGCCAGGGCCATGCCCAGCGCCGCCGAGATCGAGGTGCTGGAGTGGCCCACGCCGAAGGTGTCGTAGGGCGATTCGGCGCGCCGCGGAAACGCTGCCAGGCCGCCATACTGGCGAATGGTCGGCATGGCCTCGCGCCGGCCGGTGAGGATCTTGTGCGGGTAGGCCTGATGGCCGACGTCCCATACCAGGCGGTCGTGGGGCGTCTCCAGGGCATGGTGCAGCGCCACGGTGAGCTCCACCACCCCCAGGCCGGCGCCGAAGTGACCGCCGCTGCGGCCCACGCTGTAGAGCAGGTAAGCGCGCAGTTCGTCGGCTACCTGCAGCAGTTGGGCACTGCTCATGGCGCGCAGTGCCGCCGGGGTGTTCAGCGAATCGAGCAGCGGGGTTACCGGGCGCTCGACAGGGATTATGTCGTAGAGCTTCATTGCGATTCGGTCGTCCTGGCTGTCATGCCGTATGGCGGCTAGTGGTCGCGCTCGATCATGTAGCGGGCCAGCCGGGCCAGCGGGTCGCCCGCCTCGCCCAGCGGCGCCAGCGCCGCCAGCGCTTCGTCGGTCAGCTCTTGGGCCCGGCGACGAGCGCCTTCCAGTCCCAGCAGGGCCGGATAGGTCGGCTTGTCGCGGGCGGCATCGGCACCCGATGCCTTGCCCAGGGTCTGGGTGTCGCCGATGACGTCGAGAACGTCGTCGTGTATCTGAAAGGCCAGACCGAGCGCCTCGGCGTAGCGATCCAGCGCCGCCACACGGGGATCCTGTTCGGGCACGGCCGTCAGCGCCCCCATGCGTACCGCGGCGCAGATCAGCGCGCCGGTCTTGTGGGCGTGCATGGTGGCCAGTGCCTCGACGTCAGGGTGGCCGCCAACGGCCGCCAGGTCCAATGCCTGCCCGCCCACCATGCCGTCGCGACCGGCGGCCACCGCCAGCGTGAGAATCAGCGCCGGCAGGCGCGGGTGTGCGGCACGGGCGAGCACTTCGAAGGCCAGGCTCTGCAGTGCATCGCCGGCAAGTATCGCCGTGGCCTCGTCGAAGGCACGGTGCACCGTAGGCTGCCCCCGGCGCAGGTCGTCGTCATCCATGGCCGGCAGGTCGTCGTGCACCAGCGAGTAGGCATGGATCAGCTCGACGGCGGCGGCCGGGGCATCGAGCGCCTCGTCGCTGGCCCCGAGCGAGCGTCCGGCCAGGTAGACCAGCAGCGGGCGCAGGCGCTTGCCGCCCACCAGCAGCGCGTGGCGCATGGCGGCTTCCAGACGCGGTGCCGGCGGCTGGCGCTGCTCGAAGGCGCGCGCCAGGAAGGCATCGACCCGGGCGCGGTCGACCGCCAGGGTGGCGGAGAGGAAGTCAGTGCTCACTGTCGTCCTCCGCGCTCGGGGCAGCGAAGGGTTCGAAGTCGATGCCACCGTCGGGACGCTCGACCAGGGTGCGCACGCGCAGCTCGGCCTCGTCGAGACGACGCTGGGCATTGCGGGTCAGGCGTACGCCCTGTTCGAAGGCGGCAAGCGAGCCTTCCAGCGTCAGCTCGCCCGACTCCAGCCGCTCCACCAGCTGCTCCAGTCGCTCTACGGCAGCGGCGAAATCGACCTCGGCTTCATCGCCCGCCATCTCGCCCGTCGCTTGCTTGTCACGCTCGGCCATGACACCCCTACTTGGTCACCGCTGTTTTCAGGAGGCACAGTATACACGCACAGCCCTATACGCACTGCCCCAGGGGTCGTCTGCCAGCGCCGAGTCACGTGCAGCGCGCTCATCTTCGCGACGCAGCATTTTCATCTTGACGCGTATCGGTTGTGTTAACATGAGCGCCCTGTTCCCAGCCTGAACACCGGATGGCACCACCCCGTTTCGGCACCCTCCGGTCTTCCAGCACAGCACGCGGCGTACCAAGAAGGGGTTGATTCGACCATGGCCAAAACGTCCCTGGACAAGAGCAAGATCAAGATCCTGCTGCTCGAGGGCGTCCACCAGAGCGCGGTGGACAATTTTCTGAATGCCGGTTACACCAACATCGAGCACCTGCCCACCTCGCTCGACGAGGCGGCGCTGATCGAGAAGGTGCGCGATGCGCACTTCCTCGGCATTCGCTCACGCACTCAGCTCACCGAGCGCGTGTTCGCCGCCGCCGAGAAGCTCAATGCCGTGGGCTGCTTCTGCATCGGCACCAACCAGGTCGACCTCAATGCCGCCCTGATCCGCGGCATCCCGGTATTCAACGCCCCCTACTCCAATACCCGTTCGGTGGCGGAGCTGGTGCTGGCCGAGGCCATCATGCTGCTGCGCGGCATCCCCGAGAAGAACGCTCGCGCCCATCAGGGTGGCTGGCTGAAGAGCGCCAAGAACTCCCACGAGGCCCGCGGCAAGACCCTGGGCATCGTCGGTTACGGCAACATCGGCGCCCAGCTCTCTGTGCTGGCCGAGTCGCTCGGCTTCAACGTCATCTTCTACGACGTGGTGACCAAGCTCGGCATGGGTAACGCCAACCAGGTGGCCAGCCTCGAGGAGCTGCTGGCGCGTGCCGACGTGGTCAGCCTGCACGTGCCCGAGCTGCCCTCCACCAAGTGGATGATCGGCAAGGATCAGCTGGCGCTGATGAAGCCCAGCGGCATCCTGATCAACGCCTCCCGCGGCAGCGTGGTGGTGATCGAGGATCTGGCCGAGGCGCTCCAGGCCGGCCGTCTCTATGGCGCCGCCATCGACGTCTTCCCGGTGGAGCCCAAGGGCAACGACGAGGAGTTCGTCAGCCCGCTGCGCGGCATCCCCAACGTGATCCTCACGCCCCACGTCGGCGGCTCGACGCTGGAAGCCCAGGAGAACATCGGCATCGAGGTTTCCGAGAAGCTGATCACCTACTCCGACAACGGCACCACCGTGACCTCGGTGAACTTCCCCGAGGTGGCGCTGCCGGCCCACCCGGACAAGCATCGCGTGCTGCACATCCACGACAACGTGCCGGGCGTGCTTTCCGAGATCAACCGGGTGCTCTCCGAGAGCGGCATCAACATCTCCGGGCAGTACCTGCAGACCAACGACAAGGTCGGCTACGTGGTCATCGACGTGGACAAGGCCTACGGCGAGCAGGCGCTCGAGGCGCTGCGCAAGGTCAATCACACCCTGCGCGTGCGGGTGCTCTACTCCGAGACCAACTTCGAGGAGTGAGCAAGCGGCTCACCGCGATCAGACCGCCGCGCCTAGCGCGGCGGTCTGCGTTAAAGGCTCTGAATGTCGATGACGTAGCCGATGATCGGGTAGCCGGCCTGCTTGGCCGCCTTCTCGGCTTCCAACTGGGCCTCGAGCTTGGAAATGCTGGTCGAACGGTGCTCGAAGACGGTATCGGCTTCCAGCTTGCGCGTCCTCACCGCAAGCCGGACCAGGTGTCCTGTCTTGTAGGACTGGGCGGACTGCTCGGCTGCCCCCGCCCTGGCGCTGCTCTTCTTCTTGCCACGTCCCTTGTGTCCGCTCGCCTTGCCGATCGGCAGGTCACGGGCCGGCGACGGCTCGTGGCCGGGCTTCATGAAGGCATCGATCTCGCGCTTGATGCTCCGCTCGAACTCGCTCAGTTCGTCGCTCATTCGTCCTCCAATGACAGATGTTCGCGCCCCGTTTGGAACATATCAGAACCTCTCCGCAGAAATTGCTAACCCAGGTTATGTCCGACAAAAAGCGCCGCGCCTCAGCGCTGACGACGGAACGTCAGGAACTCGGCAAGGGAGCCTCGCTCAGCGCCTGCAGGTAGCGCGCCGGGCCGCCTGACCGTAGCAGCAGTCGCAAGCCCACCCACAGGCTCACCTGATTCGCCGTCAGCACCATCCGGCCAGCCTCGTGCTGCATCGTCTCGACCAGCTCCAGGGTGTTGATTGCCGTGTCGGGCACCAGCAGGGGATTGCGCGACGCCCTGTGCTCGCTGGCAAAGTCGCTCACCGCCGTGACGATGTCGAGCCGGTGGGAGTCGGCCGCGTAGGGGCAGTCCAGCGCCTGCAGATTTTCCACCTTCACGCCACTGTCGTGCAGGAATTGCACCAGTCGTTCCGTGACCGCTGGCGGGTAGGGGCTCAGCAGGTCGACCCGGGACTGGTCGAGGGCGGCCAGGGCGGCGCGAAATGCCAGAGCGGTACTCGTGACGGGCACGCCGAGCCGCTGCGAGAGCTCGCGGGACTGGGCGAGAGACCACTCCAACCCACCGATGAAACTGCCGCTGGTGCAGGCCCAGACCACCGCCCGAGCCGCCGAGTCCCTGACCAGGGGCTCCCCCACCGCAGCGAGGCGGTCGGTGGCGCCAAGCGCCATCAGGGCGGTGTGTTCATGATGACCATCGCTGATGACCTTGCCCACGGCGATGCTCGGCAATCCATTGGCGACAGGGTCGCACTGCCGGTCCAAGCCATACCATTCGTAATCGGGCGGGCCATCCTCGGGTAGCAGGATACCCAGACACTGCGTGTCTTTCATCAATACCTCCCGGTCGCTGGGAATGGAAATGTCGGCCGGTTAGACGCGACAGCCCTTGCTGTGCTAATCATTTCTTTTCAAAACGTATACTGCCGCCTTCACAAGGAAAAGTGCATGCCGACTAGCGCCGCCTACCTGATCGTAGTGCTGGTGTGGGCCACCACGCCACTGGCCATCAAGTGGAGCGCCGAGGCGGGAGCGCCCGTAGGCAGCGTGCTGCTGCGCATGGCGATCGCCTTGCTGGCGGGGCTTGTGGTGCTGGTGGCAATGCGCCGCGGACTGCGCAGGGACCGGCACGCCATGGCCAGCTACGCGGCAGCGGTTCCCGGGGTATTCGGGGCCATGGCCTTGAGCTATCACGCCTCGATGACGCTGCCCTCCGGCATGATGTCGGTGATCTTCGGCATGGCACCGCTGATCTCGGGGCTGATCCTGCAGCTGCTGCCCGGCGCCGTGAAGCTGCGTCGCTGGCACTGGTTCGGCTGCACCCTCGGCCTGGCGGGGCTGGGCGTGGTGTTTGCCGACAGCCTGGTGCTGGGCAGCGACCAGTTGCCGGCCCTGCTGATGATGGTCATTGCCGTGACCCTGTTCAGCGGCAGCGGTATCGCCGTGCAGCGGGTGGCGGCCGGGCTCGGCCCACTGGAGCAGACCCTGGGCGCGCTGGCCCTGAGCCTGCCCTGTTTCTTCATCCTGTGGCTGGCCAGCGGCGAGCCCATGGCGATACCGCTCAGCACACGCGGCCTGTGGTCGGTGATCTACCTGGCGCTGTTCGGCTCGCTGCTGGGCTTCCTCTGCTATTTCCTGATCCTGTCGCGGCTCTCGGCCGCCAGCGTGGCCCTCGTCACCTTGATCACCCCGGTGCTGGCGCTGGGCCTGGGCATGACGCTCAATCAGGAACAGCCATCGTCCTCCATGCTGGCGGGAGCGGTGCTGATCCTGGTGGCGCTCGGCGCCTACCTGTTCGGCGACCGCCTGGCTCGACTGAAGGCCGAGCGTGAGGCCATGCCCTCCTGAGCCGACATGAATCCCGGCTTTGCCTAGAATAAGGTCTGCATCACCTCGACCACTTCCAGCCGCTCATCGACGCGGCAAACCCGCCGCCACTTGTCGAAGGTCAAACAGGGATGTGATGCGCCGAAGGCGACGATGTCGCCGACCCGCACCCTGCCGTTGCCCACCTCGGGCTCATCTTCGTCCTGAGGCAGATGCACGAAGGCGTGCTGATCCATCAGCTTGGTCACGCGCCACCCAGCCACCGAAAGCGTGCGCCCCGGTCGCTCGTCGCCTTCGCGGTAGCGGCGCAGCGGCTCGGGCAACTGGTCGTGGCCGATGTCGCGCTTGCCCATGCCGACGATGGCCAGCCCCGGCTCCGGCAGCGACAGCACCTGGGCGAACACTTCGAGCGCCGGCTTGAGCCCGCGCTCGAGTTCCGGCCGGCGTCCGAGGATGTCATGCTGGGCCTGACGATAGATGCCGTGGTCGTGCACCACGTAGCAGCCGGGGCGCAGCACCGGCACGAACTGCTTCCCCAGATGCGCCTCACGGAACACCTCGGCGATCATGTCATACCAGGCCGAGCCGGAAGCAGTAATCAGCGGCTGGGGGCTCTCGATCAGCGCGTCCTTGTCCAGCGCCTGGGCCGCTTCCACCAGCTGCCAGGCGTAGGCGCGCACGGCACGCTCGGGCTCGTTGCCGTGCACCACCCCTTCGTAGCCTTCGAGCCCGCAGAGCACCAGCGCCTGCTCGCTGTCGATGCGCTCGGCGAGCGCCATCACATCGTCGGTATCGCGGCAGCCGCAGCGCCCACCCGGCACGCCCAGCTCGATCAGCACCTGGAGACGCAGGCCGCGAGCGGTGAAGTAGCGGGCCAGCTGGTCGGCGTTCGCGACGCTGTCGACCACACAGTAGAAGTCGGCGCCCGCCTCGATGAGCTCGGCGACGATGGCCATGTTGGCTTCGCCGACGAGCTGGTTGGCCATCAGCAGACGGTTGATGCCGTGGCGGAAGGCTGCCCGACACTGCGGCGCGGTAGCCAGGGTGATGCCCCAGGCACCGGCGGCAAGCTGACGCTGGAACAGCTCGGGGCACATGGTGGTCTTGCCGTGCGGGGCCAGCCGCGCGCCGTGGTCTTCACAAAAACGCTGCATCCAGGCTAGGTTGTGGGCCAGCGCCGGCTCGTGGATCACCGCCGCCGGCAGGCTGACGCCCGACAGCAGGCTGGTCCCGACTTCCGGCATGCCTTTGTGCTGGGTCTCGAGGTCGGAAAACGTGTGGTTCATGCTTCACTCTCGCTGGGTGGACACAGGAAGCGCGGCACACCGCCTTTGGTCGCAGAGGTATCGAAATGTGCACGTGTCAGGCTAGTCTGGTGCAGGGCACGTTGCTACAGGATACGACAATGACTACTACCGTCGACGAGCGCCCGGTAATTCGTCGCGACCACCGCGGTGTCGCCACCCTGACGCTGAACCGTCCGCACCAGTTCAATGCGCTGTCCGAGGCTCTGCTCAAGGCCCTGGGCGGCGAGCTTTCCCGCCTGGCCAACGACGGTTCGGTGCGCTGTGTGGTCATCGCCGCCGAGGGGCGCGCCTTCTGCGCCGGGCACGACCTCAAGGAGATGCGCGCCACCCCCGACAAGGCTTACTACCAGGCGCTGTTCGCCCAGTGCGGCGAGGTGATGCAGCGTATCGTCGAGCTGCCGGTACCGGTGATCGCCCGGGTACAGGGCCTGGCCACCGCCGCCGGCTGCCAGCTGGTGGCCAGCTGCGACCTGGCGGTGGCGGCACGCTCGGCCCGCTTCGCGGTGTCGGGCATCAACGTCGGGCTGTTCTGCTCGACCCCCGCGGTGGCGCTGTCGCGCAACATCGGCCGCAAGCGCGCCATGGAGATGCTGTTCACCGGCGAGTTCATCGATGCCGAGCAGGCGCTCGACTGGGGGCTGATCAATCGCGTCGCCGACGACGAGGCGCTGGACGAAGTGCTCGAAGCGCTCACCGCCAGCCTGTGCGCCAAGAGCGCCGTGGCCCTGCGCACCGGCAAGGCCCTGTTCCAGCGTCAGCTGCAGATGCCGCTGCGCGAGGCCTACGCGCTGGCCGGCGAGACCATGGCCTGCAACATGATGGCCGAGGACGTCGCCGAGGGTATCGATGCCTTTATCGAGAAACGCTCGCCCCAGTGGCGCCATCGCTAGCCGCCCCACCCTGCGAAAGAAGAGTGGAAGCCATTTCCGCAATCGAGACAAGCTCGCGCCGAGCGGGTATCCTGTTGCAGGCCTTGCGGCCCAGGTCAACGCAGAGGATATACGCAGGTGAGTGAAGTCAAACGCAGAACGGCGGGGCGCCCGCCCGGCCCTGGCAAGAGCGCCAGCGGCCATAGTCAGTCGCTGGTGCGCGGCCTCAATCTGCTCGAGCGCCTGGCCGCCACTCCCGGTGGGCTGGCGCTCTCCGAGCTGGCGGAGATGGTCGACCTGGCCCCCTCCACCACGCACCGCCTGCTGCAGGCGCTGCAGGGGCAGGGGTTCATCACCCAGGACGCCGCCCTCGGCGTATGGAAGATCGACGTCAAGACCTTCCGTATCGGCAACAGCTTTCTCGAAGCGCGCGACTTCGTTGCCGCCAGTCGTCCCTTCCTGCGCCGCCTTACCGCCCAGACCGGCGAAACCGCCAACCTGGGCATCCGCGATGGCGCCACGGCAGTGTTCCTGGCCCAGAGCGAGTCGCCGCAGATGATGCGCATGATCACCCGGCTCGGTTCCCGCGCGCCGCTGCACGCCTCAGGAGTGGGCAAGGCGCTGATGGCGTGGCTGCCCGACGACGAGTTCGAACGGGTGCTGGCCGAGCGCGGCCTGGCGCGAGTCACCGAGAACACCTTGCATACCCCCGAGTCGCTGCGCGCCAACCTGGCTGAAGTACGTCGCCAGGGCTTCGCCTGCGACCGCGAGGAGCATGCCATCGGCTTGCACTGCGTGGCCGCCTGTCTGCACGACGAACACGGCACGCCGCTGGCGGCGATCTCGGTATCGGGCCCGGTGGCACGCATTCCCGAGTCGCGGCTGCCGGAGCTGGGTGAGCTGGTGCGCGACACCGCCGCCGAAATCACCGCCCGCCTGGGCGGGCGCGTGCCCAGCCCCAGCGAGGCATCGGCAGAAGAAGCATGAAGCGGCGTCTGGTGCCGGCCTAACCCTTGTCGCCGATCCGTTCCAACTGACGCTCGAGCTTGCGCATCACGTTGAGCAGGTCGCGGTACTCACCGGCGGTAAGGGTCGCCACCAGCTCCGCCTCCCAGGCCTGAGCCTCGGGAATCAGCTTGGTCAACAGCTTGCGCCCGACAGCGGTAAGGTGCAGATCCTGCTGGCGCTGATCCTCCGGCGCCGGCGTACGGCTGATCAGGCCACGCTCCTCCAGCGCCTGGATCGCCCGCGACACGCGGGCCTTGTCCATGTTGGTATAGGCACAGATCTTCTTTGCCGTCAGCTCGTCGCAGTGGCTGAGCCAGGCCAGTACCCGCCACTGGGCGATATTGAGCTGATAGCGCTCCTCGTAGAGCTCGGCCAGCGCCTGGCTGATGCGATCGGCCAGGCTGTTGAGCCGATAAGGCAGGAACTGGTTGAGATCCAGCTCTTGCTTGGTCGGCGGCCCGGCCAGGTCCTCGTCGCCCTCCATGGCGAGACCGGCCTGGCGTTCTTCTTCTGCATTCATCTCGAGACTCCTCACCCCGCGCTTGGCAGCGGTCAATAGAGCAGTTGCGGCAGGAACAGCACGATACCCGGGAACACCAGCACCAGCAACGCGCGCGCCATGCCGGCCACCCAGAACGGCGTCACGCCGCGGAAGATCGTGCCCGTGGAGACGTCCGGCAACACCGCCCGCAGCACGAACACGTTCATTCCCACCGGCGGCGTGATCAGACTGATCTCGATCACGATCACCACCAGGATGCCGAACCACACCAGGTCGAAGCCGAGCCCCGCCACCACCGGGAAGAACACCGGCACGGTGAGCAGCAGCATCGACATGCTCTCGAACACGCAGCCGAGCAGCACGTAGATGGCCAGTATCACCAGAATGACCATGAACGGAGCGATGTTGAGCCCGTTGACGAAGGCCAGCAGGTCGTTGGGCAACCCCGCCCGGTTGATGAAGTTGGCAAAGATCAGCGCGGTGAGCACCACGGCGAACAGCATGGCGGTGGTGCGCACGGTGTCCATCAGCACGTTCATCAGCACCTGAGGGGTGAGCGCCCGCCGCAGCAGGGCGATGATGAAGGCGCCCATGGCGCCGATGCCCGCCGCCTCGGTGGGGGTGAACACGCCGAGGTAGATGCCGCCGATCACCAGTACGAACAGGGCCAGGGTGCTGCCCACGCTCTTGAGCGCCTGGAAGCGCTCGGGCCACGGTACCTTCTCGCCGGCGGGGCCGGCGTCCGGGTCGCGCCACAGCACCCACTTCACCGCCACCAGGTAGAGGATGATGCCGAGAATGCCGGGAATGAAGCCGGCGGCGAACAGTTCGCGGATGCTGGTTTCGGTGAGAATGCCGTAGATCACCAGCATCACGCTGGGGGGAATCAGGATGCCCAGGGTGCCGCCGGCAGCGATGGAGGCCGAGGCCAGGGTGTCCTTGTAACCGTACTTGCGCATCTGCGGCATGGCGACCCGGCCCATGGTGGCGGCGGTGGCCAGACTCGAGCCGCAGATGGCACTGAAGCCGCCGCAGGCGACGATGGTGGCCATGGCCTGACCGCCCTTGCGGTGGCCGAGGAAGCCGTTGGAGGCGCGGAACAGCGCATCGGACAGCCCGGCGTGGGAGACCAGGTTGCCCATCAGGATGAACAGCGGGATCACCGACAGGCCGTAGTCCATGGCGGTATCCACCACGCGCCGCGCGGCCATGGCCTCGGCGGCGTTCCAGTTGCCGGTGAGGAAGTAGAAGCCGGCGAAGCCGACGATGCCCATGGCAAACGCCAGGGGGACACGCAAAAAGGCCAGCAGCAGCAGGGCGGCGAACCCATACAGCGCTTCAGTCATGATCGCCTCCCTTGCCTTTCTCGGGGCTGAGCGGGCCGCCGCGTTCGAGCACGCCCACGCCTTCCAGCAGGTAGCCGATGGCGCGCAGCAGTGTCAGCACGGCCGAGACGGCCAGCATGACCGAGATGAGATAGATGAGATAGCCGTTGGGGATGCGCAGAAACTCGGTCACGTCGCCCCACTCCATGGCGCGCTCGGCCAGCGCCCAGATGCGCCGCGCCATGATCCACAGCGCCCCGGTGACGATCAGGTTGACCAGCACCTGGCGGATCCAGATCAGGCGCGCCGGAAACACGCTGTCGAGCAGATCGACGCTGACGTGCTCCTCGCGCCAGCACACCACCGGCAGCGACAGGAACACCAGCGCGGCCAGCATCAGCTGAGTCAGCTCGACGGTGCCGAGAATCGGCGAGTTGAAGAAGTAGCGTCCGGTCACGTCCGCCGTGGTCAGCAGCATCATGGCGAAGAGGGTGGCACCGGCCACCCCCTCCAGCGTCAGCTGCATGACACGACCGACCCGCAACCAGAGCGTGGACGAGGTCGGCATGGTCAAGCCTCCAGATAAAGGTGCAGCGGGTTACTGGCGCACGACGCGCTCGGCGATACCTTCACTCTCGGCCGCCAGGGCCAGTTGCTCGCGGAAGTGCGCCAGGGCCGCCTCGGCATCGACGCCGCGATCCGCCACGGCATTCGACCACTCGGCGATCAGCTGCTCGGTCACACCGCGCAGCCGCTCGATATCCGCTTCGGGCGCCTGGGTGAAGGTGGCGCCGCGCTCCTGGCCGAACTCGACCCCGCTCTCGTCGGAAACGTCCATCATGTAGCCGAACAGCCGCGACAGGTGCTCACCGGAAACGGCCTCGATCGCCTCGCGATCTTCGGGCGAGACCTGATCCCAGAACATCGGATTCATGACGATGGCGAAGCTGCCGCGATAGAAGCCGCCATCGACGGTCAGGGTGTGCGGCGCCACTTCGGCCACACGGAAGCTGCGCAGGCTCTCCAGGGTCAGCATGGCGCCGTCGACCACGCCCTGGGAGGCGGCTTCGTAGACGCCGGTGGGCGGCAGCGCCACGCCGGTCACGCGCATGGCGTCGGCCAGCCCGCTCATCACCCCGCCGCCGACCCGCAGGCGCTTGCCCGCCAGGTCGTCGATGGAGCCGATCTGGTCGCGGGTGAAGATCTGCCCCGGCCCGTGCACGCCCATGGCCAGCACGTCGACGCCGCGATGCTCGCCCGCCTGGGCCAGATATTCCTGATGCGTGTGCCAGTAGGCCGCGGCGGCATCCTCGGAGGAGAACTCCTCGAAAGTGGGGAATTCCGGCAGTTGGGTGGCCAGGAAGCGGCCGGCCATGTGGGCGTGGAAGATCCAGCTGGCATCGGCGATACCGTCGGCGACGATCTCCATCTGCGCCGCCGGCGGGCCCATGTCGTGCACCACTTCGACGGTCACGCGGCCTTCGGTGGCGTCCTCGATCCAGGCTTTCCAGGTCGGCCAGACGATGGTGTTGACGCCGTGGTTGGGGCCGCCCCAGGTGCTGACGGTGATGGTGGTCTGGGCCAGCGCAGGCGTGCCGAGGCTGAACCCGAGCGCCGCGACGGCGCCGATCATGAGGCGGTTGGTGATTTTCATTGTGTGCTCCTGGTCGTCACGGGTGGCGCACTCGCGCCACGTGATGGCTTTGTGTTGTTGTAATGCGAGCGTCGCTGCCTTCGGGTGCACTCGCCGGGGGCAACGCAGCCTATGTTTTGTCAGCCTCACCTTGCCGCTAGTTAATTTCCTGTGCAACTAATTTTGCAACGATTCGTTATTAGACTTAGGTCGCAAAAAAACGTTAAACCCATGATCCAAGGCAAATTCCGGCCATTTTCCCGCCGCTTGATTTAGGGATTGGTCCGTGATTTGCTGGACATATAGTTTCAAACAAAACTATGCTGAACGACATTCCGGCACCACTGGTGGGCGGGACACGGCCTACGTGACGACCCTGACGACCCTGGAGGAACCATGAGCAAGAAGTTCGCTTCCCACGCCGATACCGAAGAGAAGCAGGTCAGCTTCACCCAACTGGCCGAGGGCCTGTACGCCTATACCGCCGAGGGCGACCCCAACACCGGCGTGGTGATCGGCGACGACAGCGTGATGGTGATCGACACCCAGGCCACGCCGATCATGGCCCAGGACGTGATCCGTCGGATTCGCGAGGTCACCGACCTGCCGATCAAGCACGTGGTGATGAGCCACTACCACGCCGTGCGCGTGCTCGGCGCCTCGGCCTACGGTGCCGAGAACATCTATGCCAGCCAGCACACCTACGACCTGATCGTCGAGCGCGGCCAGCAGGACTACGAGTCAGAGGTCGGCCGCTTTCCGCGCCTGTTCAAGGGCGTCGACTCGGTGCCCGGCCTGACCTGGCCCAACATCGTGTTCCAGCAGGAGCTCACGGTGTTCATGGGCAAGCGCGAAGTACGCATCATCCACCTCGGTCGCGGCCACACCAAGGGCGACACCATCGTCTGGCTGCCCGAGGAGAAGGTGATGTTCTCCGGCGACCTGGTCGAGTACGGCGCCACCCCCTACACCGGCGACGCCTATCACGAGGACTGGCCCACCACCCTCGACCGCCTGCAGGCGATGGCCCCGCAGAAGCTGGTACCGGGGCGCGGCGAGGCGCTCACCACCCCCGAGCAGTGCCAGGAGGCGATCCAGGGCACCCGCGACTTCCTCGCCGACATGTACGGCAGCGTCAAGGCGGGCAAGGCCGCCGGCAAGTCGCTCTCCGAGTGCTACGCCGAGACCTACGCCAAGCTCAAGCCGAAGTACGGCCACTGGGTGATCTTCGACCACTGTCTGCCGTTCGACATCACCCGCTGCTATGACGAGGCCGGCGGCGAATATCCCGACCCACGCATCTGGACCGCCGAGCGCGACACCGCCATGTGGCACTCGCTGCAGGAAGTGGTCGAGAACCAGTAACGACACGATACCCCGGGACGTCCCGGAACAGACCTGCCGCCGGGACGCCACCCGGCGGCAGGTGCCGAGGGGAGCACGATGCCAACGACCTACAACAATCCCGTCTATCCGTACCGGCGCCCACCGGAGCTCGACCGCACCGACGTGCGCCACTGCCCGGTGGTGATCGTCGGCGCCGGACCCACCGGCCTGGCCATGGCCATCGACCTGGCCCAGCAGGGCATCGCCAGCGTGGTGCTCGACGACAATAACACCGTCAGCGTCGGCTCGCGGGCGATCTGCTTCGCCAAGCGCACCCTGGAGATCCTCGACCGCCTGGGCTGCGCCCAGCCAATGGTCGACAAGGGCGTGACCTGGCAGCGCGGCCGGGTGTTCTTCCAAGCGCGTGAGGTCTACGACTTCGACCTGCTGCCGGAAGCGGGCCACCGCATGCCCGCCTTCATCAACCTGCAGCAGTACTACTTCGAGGAGTACCTGGTCGATCGTGCCAATGAGCTCAACGAGCTGATCGACCTGCGCTGGCTGCACAAGGTCACCGCAGTGGACAGCCAGGCCGAGCGCAGCGAGGTGCTGGTCAGCACCGAGGACGGCAACTACCGCCTCGCCTGCGACTACCTGCTGGTGGCCGACGGCGCCAACAGCAAGATTCGCGACATGCTGGGCCTGGAGAGCAAGGGCCAGGTGTTCCAGGACCGCTTCCTGATCGCCGACGTGATCATGAAGGCCGACTTCCCCACCGAACGCTGGTTCTGGTTCGACCCGCCCTTCCACCCCAACCAGTCGGTGCTGCTGCACCGTCAGCCGGACAACGTCTGGCGCATCGACTTCCAGCTCGGCTGGGATGCCGACCCGGAAGAGGAGAAGAAGGAGGAGAACATCCGCCCCCGCGTGCAGGCGATGCTCGGCGCAGACGTGGAGTTCGAGCTGGAGTGGGCCAGCGTCTACACCTTCCGCTGCCGCAAGATGGACAGCTACATCCACCGGCGGGTGTTCTTCATGGGCGACGCCGCCCATCAGGTATCCCCCTTCGGAGCCCGAGGCGCCAACGGCGCGCTGCAGAGCACCGAGAACCTGGCCTGGAAGCTGGCCCGGGTGCTCAAGGGCCAGGCCCCGGAAGCGCTGCTCGCCACCTACGACGACGAGCGCCAGCACGGCGCCGCCGAGAACATCTTGAACTCGACGCGGGCCACCGACTTCATCACCCCCAAGAGTCGCGTGAGCCGCCTGTTCCGCGACAGCGTGCTGGAGCTGGCCGAGCACTACCCCTTCGCCCGCCGTCTGGTCAACAGCGGTCGCCTCTCCATGCCATGCCGCTACGACGGCTCGCCGCTCAACGGCCATGAGGCCGAGGGCCTGCCCCTCGAGCTGCGCCCCGGCAGCCCGGCCAAGGACGCGCCGATCGGCCTGGCCGGCCGCCGCGCCTGGCTGCTCAACCAGCTCGGCGAGCGCTTCGTGCTGCTGCTCGATGGTCGTGTCGACAGCGCCCGGGCCGAAGCCCTCAGGGCCGAACTCGCCCCGCTGCTCGAGGAGCGGGCCGACCTCGACCTGCTGGTCGTCGGCCCCGCGCCCCACGCCCTGACCGAGCTGCCGCGCAGCCGCCAGGTCGAGGACGTGGAGAACCTGATCGGCGAGCGCTACGGCCTCGGCGCCGGCATCGCCTACCTGATCCGCCCCGACCAGCACGTCACCGCCCGCTGGCACACCGTCACGGCGGCCGCGGTCGGCGAGGCGATGGACCGCGCCCTGGGCGCCTATCTCGCTCCTTCCACCGTTCAGGGAGGCACCCATGCCACGGCTTGAGCTCAACCCCAACTTCACCGACCCGGACGCCTTCTATGCCGCGCTGACCGAGCTGCATCGCGAGCGCAGCGAGGCCGAGAGCGAGCGCATCAATGCCCGGCTGATCCTGCTGCTGGCCAACCACATCGGCGACCAGCAGGTGCTCGAGGAGGCGCTGGCCATCGCCGGCCAGGCCACGACACAGCCAAGCGAACGGCTTGAGTCAGCAAAAGATTCGACAGGACGTTGAAACAGAGGACCCCCAACATGACGACCCAGACGCTCGAGTACCAGAGCGGTTTTCGCAACCACTTCGCCAGCGAGGCGCTGCCCGGCGCGCTGCCGAGCGGGCAGAACTCGCCGCAGAAGTGCGCCTACGGCCTCTACGCCGAGCAGCTCACCGGCTCGGCCTTCACCGCGCCGCGCCACGCCAACCTGCGCAGCTGGCTCTACCGCATCCGCCCCTCGGTGGTGCAGAGCGCCTATACGCCGCTGGAGAACGGCCGGGTAGCCACCTCGCCGCTGGCCAGGCCCGCCGCCGACCCCAACCAGATGCGCTGGGATCCGCTGCCGATTCCCGCCGAGCCCACCGACTTCGTCGACGGCCTGCTGACGATTGCCGTCAACGGCGATGCCGGCACCCAGGCCGGCTGCGGCGTGCACGTCTATGCCTTCAACCGCGACATGACCGAGCGCTTCTTCTACGACGCTGACGGCGAGCTGTTGATCGTGCCGCAGCAGGGCACCCTGCGCCTGCGCACCGAACTCGGCGAGCTCGAGGTCAAGGGCGGCGAGATCGCGGTGATTCCCCGCGGCATGAAGTTCCAGGTGCGCCTGGCCGAGGGCTCTGACGCCGCCCGCGGCTACGTCTGCGAGAACTACGGCAGCCCCCTGGAGTTGCCCGGCCTCGGCCCCATCGGCGCCAACGGCCTGGCCAACCCGCGCGACTTCGAGAGCCCGGTGGCCGCCTTCGAGGACATCGAGGGCGACTTCGAGCTGGTGGCCAAGTTCTCCGGCCGCTTCTGGGTGACCAAGCTCGGCCATTCGCCGCTCGACGTGGTGGCCTGGCACGGCAACTACGCGCCCTACAAGTACGACCTGGCCAAGTTCAACACCATCAACACGGTGAGCTTCGATCACCCCGACCCCTCGATCTTCACCGTGCTGACCTCACCCTCCGACACCCCGGGCATGGCCAACATCGACTTCGTGATCTTCCCGCCGCGCTGGATGGTGGCCGAGAACACCTTCCGCCCGCCCTACTTCCATCGCAACCTGATGAGCGAGTTCATGGGCCTGATCCACGGCGAGTACGACGCCAAGGCCGAGGGCTTCCTGCCCGGCGGCGCCAGCCTGCACAACTGCATGTCGCCCCACGGCCCCGATGCCGAGACCTTCGAGAAGGCCTCCAACGCCGAGCTGACACCGCAGCGCCTGGATGCGACCCTGGCCTTCATGTTCGAGAGCCGCTACGTCTACCACCCGACCGAAGCGGCGCTGAACGCGGACATCCGCCAGCGCGACTACGTCGACGTGTGGTCGACGCTGCGCTCGCACTTCGATCCCAGGCAGCCTTAGAAGGCCGAGAGACGAAACGCTGAACCGGACGGAGCCGACGAGCTCCGCCCCTGACGAAAGGATTGAGCCAAGATGAAACTCGCCACTTTGAAAAACGGCCGCGACGGCAAACTGCTGGTGGTCTCCCGCGACCTCACCCGCGCGGTTTCCGCCACCGACATCGCCGCCACCCTGCAGCAGGCGCTCGAGAACTGGGACGCCGTCAGCCCCAGGCTGGAGGCGCGCTACGCCGAGCTCAACGACGGCAGCGCCGAGGGCGCCTTCAGCCTGGATCAGGGCCAGTTGCACTCGCCGCTGCCGCGCAGCTATCACTGGGCCGACGGCTCCGCCTATCTCAACCACGTCAAGCTGGTGCGCCAGGCCCGCGGCGCCGAGCTGCCGGAGAGCTTCTGGAACGACCCGCTGATGTACCAGGGCGGCGGCGACAAGTTTCTCGCCCCCACCGAGGAGATCGAGGCGGTCAGCGAGGAGCACGGCATCGACTTCGAGGGCGAGATCGCGGTGATCACCGACGACGTGCCCATGGCGGTCACGCCGGAACAGGCCGCCGGCCACATCAAGCTGATCATGCTGGTCAACGACGTCAGCCTGCGCGGGCTGATTCCCGGCGAGCTGGCCAAGGGCTTCGGCTTCTTCCAGGCCAAGCCGGCCTCGAGCTTCTCGCCGATCTGCGTCACTCCCGACGAGCTGGGCGATGCTTGGCAGGGTGGCAAGGTCCATCTGCCGCTGACCGTGCATCTCAACGGCGAGAAGTTCGGCGAGCCGGAGGCCGGCCCCGACATGATCTTCGGTTTCCCCGAGCTGGTCGCCCATGCCGCCCGCACCCGCTACCTGGGCGCAGGCGCCATCATCGGCTCTGGCACCGTCTCCAACCCCGACCCCGACGGCGGCCCCGGCAAGCCGATCGTCGACGGCGGCGTGGGCTACAGCTGCCTGGCCGAGGTGCGCATGGTGGAGCAGATCCTGCACGGCGCGGCCAAGACGCCCTTCCTGCGCTTCGGCGACCGGGTGCGTATCGAGATGTTCGACCGTGCCGGCAACAGCATCTTCGGCGCCATCGACCAGCAGGTGGTCAAGTACCAGCCGAAGTGACGCGACACAAGGAGCCACGCATGACCACGCTATATGGCTATTTCCGCTCCTCGGCGGCGTATCGGGTGCGTATCGCGCTCAATCTCAAGGGGCTGGCGTACGAGCAGGTGGCGGTCAATCTGGTCAAGGGCGAGCAGCGGGCTGAGGAGAACCTGGCCCGCAACCCCCAGGGGCTGGTGCCGGTGCTCGAGACCGACGACGGCACCCGGCTGACCCAGTCGCTGGCGATCTGCGAGTACCTGGAAGAGCGCCACCCCGAGCCGGCGCTGCTGCCGGGGGACCCCGCGGGCCGCGCCCGGGTGCGCTCGCTGGCCCAGCTGGTGGCCTGCGAGATCCACCCGCTCAACAACCTCAAGGTGCTCAAGTACCTGGTGCACGAGCTGAAGCTGGACGAAGCGGCCAAGCTGGCCTGGTACCGCCACTGGATCGCCGAGGGTTTCACCGCGCTGGAAGCGAGGCTTTCGGGCGAGGCCGCCACCGGCGCGTTCTGCCACGGCGACAGCCCGAGCCTGGCGGATGTCTGCCTGGTGCCGCAGGTATTCAATGCCGAGCGCTTCGAGTGCGACCTCTCGGCGTATCCGACGATCCGCCGCATCGCCGAGCGCTGCCGCGCGATGGAAGCCTTCGCCAAGGCCGCTCCGGGGGCACAGCCGGATGCAGGTTGAGCAACGCCGCGCTAATTAGGCTATATTAAGCAAGCTAACGACTGGCGGGCGCCGCCCCTCCCTGTTCCGAGCCGGAGCGGGAGAAGCGGCGCCCGTCGGTCGTTGTCTTTCGCCCCCGAGCGCCCTTCGAGACGCCCTTCGAGAATGAGGTCAATGTGCTGAGGCTGAAGTCCCCTGCCACGGTGATCACCTTGGCGGCCCTGACCGCGCTGGGCCCACTGGCCACCGACATGTATCTGCCGGCCATGCCGGCCATGGCCGAAGCGCTCGATACCGGGCCCGATCAGGTGCAGCTGACCCTAAGCCTGTACATGGCCGGCTTCGCCGCCGCCCAGCTGTTCTGCGGCCCCTTCTCCGACCGCTTCGGGCGCAAGCCGGTGATGATCTTCGGCTTCAGTCTGTTCCTGGTGGCGAGCCTGCTGTGCGCCTTCGCCCCCAGCATAGAATGGCTGCTGGCCGGGCGCTTCCTGCAGGCGCTGGGCGGCGCTACCGGACCGGTGCTGGGGCGGGCGGCGGTACGCGACATCTACGGCCCCCTCGAGGCCGGACGCATTCTCTCCTACATGGCCAGCACCATGTCGCTGGCCCCGGCGGTGGCGCCCATCGTAGGTGCCGGTCTGCTGCTGCTGTGGGGCTGGGAGTCGGTGTTCGTGCTGCTGGCACTCTACGCCGCCGCCATGCTGCCGCTGCTGATCCTGGCGCTGCCTGAGCCGCTGCCGCCGGAGCGGCGTCAGTCGATCCACCCCAAGGTCATCGTGGCCAATTTCCGCATGCTGCTCGGCCAGCGCACCTTCATGGGCTATACCCTGACCAACGCGGCGGCCTTCTCGGGGCTGTTCGCCTATCTCTCGGGGTCGTCGTTCGTGCTGATCGACTTCCTCGGCGTCTCGCCGTTCCAGTACGGGCTGTTCTTCACCCTGATCGTGGCCGGCTTCTTCGTCGGCACCCTGCTCAGCGGCCGCTATAGCCACCGGCTGGGCCGCGAGCGGCTGGTCGGTCTGGCCAGCCTGATCTGTGCGCTGGGCGGCAGCTTCATGCTGATCCTGGCGCTCTTCGGGGTGTATGCCGCCTGGGCGGTGGTCGGCCCGCACGTGCTGTTCATGGTCGGCATGGGCATCTTGATGCCGCAATCGATGACCGGCGCCCTGGCGCCCAACCCCCACTGCGCCGGCTCGGCCTCGTCGCTGTTCGGCTTCCTGCAGATGAGCATCGCCGCCGCGATCGGCAGTGCCGTGGCCCAGTTGCACGACGGTACCTCACGCACCATGGCCATCGTGGTGGCGCTGGGCGGCCTGATGGCCGTGGCCAGTTTCCTGGGGCTGGTGCTGCCCGCCGAGCGGGCCATGAGGGTGGAGCAGGCCGAAGGGGGCAAGCCATGAGTGCTGCCTCGCCCCCCAGCCGTCTCGTCATCCTGCTGCTGGCCCTGGCGGGCTTTGCCAGCATGGCTTCGATGCGGGTCACCGATGCCATGCTGCCGGCGCTGTCCCAGGCCTTCTCCCGACCGGTGGCCGACGTGGCGCAGAACATCACCCTGTTCGCCATTGCCTACGGCATCATGCAGCTCGCCTATGGCCCGCTGGGCGATCGCCACGGCACTCTGCGGGTGATCGGCCTGGCCACCCTGGCCTGCGCCGTGGGTGCGCTGGGCTCGGCGCTCTCCGAGTCGCTCTCGATGCTGCTGCTGTTCCGCACCCTGAACGGCGCCACCGCCGCCGCCATCATCCCGCTCTCCATGGCCTGGGTGGGCGACAACGTGCCCTACGAACAGCGCCAGGTGACCCTGGCGCACATGCTTTCCGGCGCGGTGCTGGGGCTGATCTCGGGGCAGGTGGCGGGCGGCTTCCTGGCCGACACGCTGGGCTGGCAGGCGGCCTTCGTGCTGCTCACGCTGCTGTTCCTCGGCGCCGGCGGGCTGCTGCTCACGACCCTGCACCGCCAGCCGGCGCTGTCGCCACCCAAGGCCGAGCAGGGTCGCATCGCCTTCTTCTCGCGCATCCGCGAGGTACTGCTGATTTCCCGCGCCCGACGCATCCTGGCGCTGGTATTCCTCGAGGGCATCGCCGCCTTCGGTGCGCTGGCCTTCGTTGCCAGCCACCTCTATGCCCGGCTGGAGGTCTCACTGACCCAGGCCGGGCTGATGGTGGCGCTGTTCGGCGTGGGCGGGCTGATCTTCGCCGCCCTGGCCAGGCCGCTGGTCGCCCGCCTGGGCGAGCCGGGCCTGGCGGCGGGCGGCGGCGTGCTGATGGGGCTCGGCTTCGTCGGCCTGGCGCTGGCGCCAGGCCCGGCCCTGGCCACTGCCAGCGCCTTCGCCGCCGGGCTGGGTTTCTACATGATGCACAGCACGCTGCAGATCAACGCCACCCAGATGGCTCCCGCCATGCGCGGCACCGCCATGGCGGTATTCGCCGGCTGTCTGTTCCTCGGCCAGTCGGTGGGGGTCAGCCTCGGCGGGCTGGTGCTGCGCCTGGCCGACAGCCTGTGGCTGCTGGCCGGCGCCGGCGTATGGTTGCTGGCCCTGGGGCTCATCTTCGCCTGGCTGCTGCGTCAATGGCACGGCGAACGGGCCGCTGCCACTGCGGCCTCATAGCCTGCCGCGCATCAAATCGCTGCGAAAGCCGGCGACCCAACGCATGGCCTCTTCCAGCTCGCCGTGATGGAACACACGCATCTCGGTGTGTGGAAACAGCTTGTCGGCCAGCTTGGTAGTGGTCTCGATCCAGCGCTTGTCGGCGATCACCGCGGCACGCTTGAAACGGTGGTACTCACCCAGCTTGCTCAGGGCATAGGAGAGATCGCGCAGCAGGGCGCCAGGGGTCATGTGGTCGAACTCGGTCATATCGGCCAGCACGCCGATCTGCTCGTTGTGCTCGAGTTTCGACTCGATGGCGGGAATCAGGATGTCATAGTCCTTGCTGTGCAGCGTGCCGGATATGCGGAACGCCGCGACGTATTCCGGGGCGGGCAATGTCTCGATCATGGCGGGCTCCTCCTTGGCTGCCGGACTCAGGTCTTGTCTTTAGGATAGTCGCCTCCGGCGGCGGTTCCCTGCTGCCGATATCAGCGCCAGAATGGCTTGCGCACCTCACGCTCGACCGTGGCCCGGTCGAGGCCGATGTCGGCCAGCAGGTGGTCGTCGAGGTGGCGCAGGTCGTAGCGGGTACGGTGGCGCTGCTGCCGGCTCCTGAGCCAGCGGGAGAGATGAACGAAGCGTGAGAGAGTCATGGCGGCATCTCCTGTCGGTGGGTTCTGACAGGCTATGGCCGAGAGAAAAATCAATACAGATTCACCATTGAAATAGTTTTGCAGTACAGATAGAGCTATTCTCTTTCTGTATCGTCCCTCCAAACGCCTTCTGTACCGGAAGAAACAAGGCTAGTGGAATCTGTCATGAAACGTTACGACCAGGTAGCGCAGACCCTGACCCGGCGCATCGAGCAGGGCCAGTACCGCGTAGGCGATCGGCTGCCCTCCGTACGTATGCTGTGCGGCGAGCTGGGGGTCAGCGTCTCCACCGTGCAGGAGGCCTACCGTCGCCTCGAGGAGGCCGGCCTGGCGGAGGCACGCCCGCGCTCGGGCTACTATGTGCTGCCCCGGCCGACCCCGAGCCTGCTACCGAAGGTGTCGCGCCCAGCCCAACGCCCACTCGACGTTTCCCAGTGGGACCAGGTGCTGGAGCTGGTAGCCCGCTCTCCCGATGAGGACCGTCTGCTGATGCTGGGGCGCGGCATTCCCGACCTCGCTGCCGCCAGCCTGCGCCCTTTGCAGCGTCAGTTGGGGACGCTGCACCGCCACGTGGCGGCCCACGGCCTCAATTATGACAGCCTGCAGGGCAGCCTCGCACTGCGCCGCCAGGTCGTGCGGCTGGCCGCCAAATCGGGCTGCCTGCTGCACCCCGACGACGTGCTGATCACCACCGGCTGCCAGGAAGCGCTCTCGCTGGCCCTGCGCATCCTGACCGAACCCGGCGACGTGGTGGCGGTGGATTCGCCGAGCTTCTACGGCACCATGCAGATTCTCAAGGCGCAGAAGCTCAAGGCGCTGGAGATCCCCACCGACCCGCGTACGGGCATCAGTCTGGAGGCGCTGGAACTGGCACTCGAGCAGTGGCCGATCAAGGCGATCCAGATCACACCCACCTGCAACAATCCGCTCGGCTATACCATGCCCGAGGCGCGCAAGCGCGCCCTGGTCGCCCTGGCCCAGCGCTTCGACGTGGCCATCGTCGAGGACGACATCTACGGCGATCTCTCCTTCGAGGCGCCGCGGCCACGCACGCTCAAGAGCTTCGACGACGACGGCCGGGTGCTGCTGTGCAGTGCCTTCTCCAAGACGCTGGTGCCGGGGCTGCGGGTCGGCTGGATGGCGCCGGGACGCTATCGCGACCAGGCCCTGCACATGAAGTACGTCTCCACCGGTGCCTCGGCCACACTGCCGCAGCTCGCCGTGGCCGAGTTCGTCGAGCACGGCCATTACGAGCGCCACCTGCGCGAGATGCTGCGCCAGTACCGCCGCCACCGCGACATCATGATCGACTGGGTCACGCGCTACTTTCCGGCAGGTACCGGGGTCAGCTTCCCCCAGGGCGGTTTTCTGCTGTGGCTGGAGCTACCGGGCGACATCGACTGCGTGCGCCTCAAGGAGCAGCTGGCGAACGAGGGCCTGCACATCACCCCGGGCTCGCTGTTCTCCGCCTCGGGGAAGTTTCGCCACTGCCTGCGGCTGAACTATGCCGCGGCGATGACGCCCACCGTCGAGGCCGGCATCAAGCGCGTCGGCGAAGCGGTGGCGGCGCTGCTGGAGCAGGAAGTATCGGCCTGACCGAGCCTTGTACCAAATGCCTAGGACGCGGGACCGCTGTTCGTCCTTGCCGTCGTCGTCAGCTGCGCCTCGCTGCCTCGTAGTGCCGGCAACAGATAACGCTGCCACAGGGTCTGCTCATGCTCCGGGCGGAAGAAGCCGAAGTGGCCGATACGGGACAGGCCCGCCTCCCGGGGCTGGATACGCAGCAAGGTACAGGGCGCGTTGGCGTAGAAGCCATGCAACGACTCGGTGTTACGCGCCGACATGAAGTCGTCGTCGCTGAAGGAGAGCGACACCACCGGCGTACGCACGGCGGCGAAGCGTTCACGCACGCCGGGCTCCACCCCCACCGCATACTCCGGATGCAGGCACCAGCGCCGCCACTGCTCGACCACGCCGCGGGGCAGGTCGCCGACCATGTTGAGCCGCTTGCCGGGAAAATAGCCCAGCAACGGCGTGAGCAGCGGCACGGCACCGAACCAGAACAGCCACACGCGCCGCTTCAGTGCCGGCGCGTTCTCACGCCAGTAGCCGCTGCCGCAGGCCACGGTGACGATGCGTTCGAGCCGCTCGTGCCCCGCCACCAGCGGCAGTATCTGCCCGCCCAGGCTGTGGCCGATCCAGTAGCACGGCAGCCCCGGCGCCTGATGCTCCAGCGCCCCGAGCACGGCCGACGCATCGAGCTGGGCCCAGTCCATGATGGTGGCCGGAAAACCGCTCAACCGCGCCGGCCGCGACGCTCCCATACCGCGATAATCGAAGGTGGCCACGGCCATCCCTTGCCCTGCCAGCCACTGTGCCAGCGGGGCATAGAAGCGCTGGGACACGCCCATGGCCGGGGCGATCAGTACCGCCGCCGTGGGATTCGCCGGGGTGACGAAGCGGGCGGCAATGGTCACGCCGTCGCTGGCCTGTAGCTGTCGCTCCTCGAGCTGGGGTGCCATCTCGTTGTCTCCTCACCATGTCGGAACTGCCGCCGTGCGGGCCTCTCGAACCATGGTAAGGTGTGGAGCCAACTCCACAGTCAAGGAGTTTCCGTATGCTGATCGGCGAGCTGGAAAAAGCCAGCGGGCTTGGCCGTGACACCATCCGCTTCTACGAAAGGCGTGGCCTGATCACGCCCCCGTCGCGACGCGACAACGGCTATCGCGACTACACCGAGCTGACCCTGGCGGAGCTGCGCTTCGTGAGGCGAGCCCGCGAACTGGAATTCAGCCTCGACGAGATTCGCGAAGCGATGCCGCGCTTTCACCCCGAGCCCCCCTTCTGCGACGAGCTGGAAACCCGCCTGAGAAAGAAGCGCGAGGCGTTTCAGGCCCAGATACGTGAGGCCGAAGCCAAGATCGGCATGATCGACGATCTGCTGGCACGACTGGCTGCCGCTGCTGTCTGAGCCATGCGGAAGCGCTTGCGCATGGCTCAGTCTGCTGGCCGCCGCGTGACCCAGCCAACGAACGTCTCGGCATTGGGGCAGAAGCTCGTGCACTCTTCCAACGAGGCGTCATGGCGCAGCGCCAGCCAGCACCCCGCCACCTTGGGGCAGGCGCTGCACACGGTGCGCAGGGAATGAATGTCCGGGTCGCGGCCGCAGGCGACGGGGTCGAGGCCGAAGCGTCGCATCATCACCGGCAGCAGGGTTTCCGCAGGGGCGAAGCCTTCCAGCTCCCTGCCGGCCAGACAGCGGGCGATGGCCTGCTCCAGCGAGGGGCTCATGGGGTGTGCCAGGTCATGGATCAGCGCGCTCAGCGCCTTCGGCTTGCAGCAGCGCAGTTCGAGCAGGGCACGCTCGCCTTCGAGATAGTCGTGCAGCTGCGCCTCTCCACCTGGGGGTGGCGGGCGCTTTTGCGGAGGTCGAGGTTTACTCATCGAGGCGCTCCTCTATGACAATTCTTACCGTAGCGCCTCTGCCGAATCTCGCCTTGACCCCGCTCAAGCCATGGCCAATGAAGTGAGCCATTGCTCACTGATGCCCCTTTTGCAACATCAGTGAGCGGTGCCCCCGCCTCGCCTCAAAACGCCTCCCATTCGGCTTCGCCCTGGTGACGCTTCGTGCTCTGCGGGCGCGGCAAAGCGGCCGTCGGCAGTGATGCAGCCGGGGCCATGGCAGCAGCGCTCGCCGGCTGTCGTTGCGCTCTCTGCCCGCTGATCCTGAATACCGCCACGGCCTGTTCCAGCCGATTGGCCTGCTCCTCAAGGGAGGCCGCCGCCGCTGATGCTTCCTGCACCAGGGCCGCGTTCTGCTGGGTTACCTGATCCATCTGGCCGACCGCCGTGGTGACCTGCTCGATGCCGTCGCTCTGCTCCTGCGATGCCGCCGAGATCTCGTCCATGATGTCGGTGACGCGGCGCACGGCGGACACGACTTCCTGCATGGTCGCCCCCGCCTGCTCCACCAGGGCGGAGCCCGCCTGCACCTGCACCACCGAACTCTCGATCAGGGCCTTGATCTCCCGGGCCGCATCGGCACTGCGGCTGGCCAGATGACGCACCTCTCCCGCCACCACGGCGAAGCCGCGGCCCTGCTCGCCCGCCCGGGCGGCCTCGACGGACGCATTGAGTGCCAGGATATTGGTCTGGAAGGCGATCGAGTCGATCACGCCGGTGATATCCGCGATCTTGCTCGAGCTCCCCGCGATGCCATGCATGGTTTCGACCACGCGGTTCACCACTTCGCCGCCGCGCTCGGCGGTGGACGAAGCATCCCGCGCCAGGCCACTCGCCTGCCGGGAGTTGTCGGCGTTCTGTTTCACAGTCGCAGTCAGCTCCTCCATGCTCGAAGCGGTCTGTTCCAATGCGGCCGCCTGCTGCTCGGTCCGGGTGGAAAGATCCGTATTCCCGGCCGCAATCTCACGCGTGCCGAGATGGATGGAAGCGCTGCTCTCGCGCACCTCGGTGATGATGCTGGAAAGCTGCTCCACCATGCGCTTCATGGCGAACAGCACGCTATGGCTGTCGCCGGGGCGTGTCCTGATCTCCAGAGCGAGGTTCTGATTGGCGACATGATTGGCGATCTCGGCCACGTAAGCCGGCTCGGCGCCAAGGCTTCGGCTGATACCGGAAATGATGTACCAGGCCAGGAAAATACCCAGCAAGAGCGCCCCCGCCATGGTGGCAAGGAAGACGATCTGCATGAAATCATAGAGCTCGGTACCGCTGACGTATTCCGCCTCCGCCACGTCGAGCTGAACCTCCATCAGCTCGCCGAAGGCATCGGTTACCGGATCGATCGTCTGGTAGAGTTCATCGACGATGAAGGCTCTGAGCGCGGCAACATCCTCCTGCTGCAGGATCTGCTGCAAACGGGCCACGGCAGCATCGGCCAATTCCAGACGAGGTCGCGTTTGCGCAATGATTCTGAGCTCCGCCTCGACCAGGTAGGTTCCCAGGTAGGCTGCCCAAGTCTCGGCGATGTCCTGGCGGGCCATCGCCACGCTGCGCTGCCCCTCTTCCCAACTGATGTTGCCGTTGGCCACCTTGTGCGAGGCATCGACAATGTTGACCGCGTACTGATCGGCTATCTGCGAGAGTTGCCGTAGCGGAATCACCCTGTCCTCGTAGACCGACTTCAGGCTATCCAGTGTCGTGCTCTTGCCGTGAAGCCCGAAACCCCCGATGCCGACCATGGCAGCCAGCAGAATGGCGACGAGTATCGTCAGTTGATGCGAGATCCTGATCTTTTTGAGCGTGTGCCTCACCCCTTTCCAAGCGCCGTAGGCGTTATGGGCGGTGCGGACCTCTACTCGCTTCGCTGCCCGAGCGACAACGAGTCACCGCCCTGCTCCTTCACTGTAATCCTCGCCATGACACTCAGCGGGCTTCGGATCAACGCTAATTCCAAGGCGCTCAACGCAGCGAGGCGCATGGGGCACTCGGCTTCAAGGAATGGAAAACAGCGCACGTGCGGTATCCCATTCATGGGCGCTGCCCATCACGCCATCTCGGCCAGCCTTTCGAAGGCTGCCGCATTGGGGCAGAAGGCGCGGCACTCGTCGACCCCGGCGTCGCGGCGCATGGCGCCCCAGCAGTAGCCGGCCACCGGGCAGGCGTTGCAGTTGCCGCGCAGGCTGGGGTAGCTGACATGCTCGGTGGCCGTCACCTGCTCGATACCGAAGCGTGCGAGCATGGCCGGCATCAGGGTATCGGCGGGCACGAAGGCACGATAGCCGCCACGGTCGAGATGTCTGGCGACTTCACGCTCGAAGGCGGGCTCCAGAGGAGTGTTCAGATCCTGCAGCATTTCGCTGTAGACGCCGGGCGATTCCGCCTCGATCTCGCGGACCAGGCGCCGCGTGGAAGCGCGATAGCTGCCTTCGCAGAGGCGGTTCCACCAGGAGGTTTGCGGTGTCTTGCTCATGATGCTTCTCCCCAAGGGTATGTTTGCCTCAGTATCGGCCCTCGCCCCTCTGGCAGCATTGACCGGGATCAAAATAGTTTCATTTGAAACTTAAGACGAATATCCCATAACGCAGCGAGCGCGGCCGGGGCCGCGCTCGCAGAATGGAGAGGTGACGTGAGCTCAGGCTTCGGGGTCGATCACCTCGTCGGCGGAGAGCCCCTCTTCTCCCTGAGCGGCATCGAGCTGCTCGAAGAAGTAGGCATGGGCGGCCTGGCCATCGATGCCCTTGGCGCCGGCCGCTTCCATCCACTCGCCGGGCAGCTCGGCGGCCATCTGCTGGAAGCGCTCGATCTCCTCGGCGGGCAGCTCGACGAAGGTGTTGCCGCGCTGCTCGGCGAACTCGATGCCGCGCACGTCGACCACGTCCATCATGTAGCCGAACAGGCGTGAGAGCTTCTCGCCGGAGACGCTCTCGATTGCCTCACGGTCTTCTTCGGAGAGCGAGGCCCAGGTGTCGGGGTTCATCACCAGCGAGAAGCTGCCGCGATAGAAGCCGCCCGGCATCTGTACCGTGTAGGGCAGCACCTCGGCCAGGCGGAAGCTCCTGAGGCCCTCGAGCGTGAGCATGGCACCGTCGATCACGCCTTGGGTGGCCGCCTCGTAGGTGCTGGCCGGCGGCAGCGCCACGCCCGTCAGCGCCAGCGCACTGGAGATATCGCCCATCACCCCGCCGCCGATACGCACCCGCTTGCCACGCAGATCGTCGAGGCTGTCGATGGACTGGTTGAGGAACAGCGACCCTGGACCGTGCACGCCCACGCCGATCACTTCGACCCCGCGATGCTCACCGGCGCCGGCGAAGTACTCGTTGTGGGTGCGCCAGTAGGCCACCGAGGCGGCCTCCGAGGAGAAGTCCTCGAAGGTGGGCAACTCGGGCAGCTTGGTCAGCTCGAAGCGCCCCGGCATCAGGCCGTGAAACAGCCAGGTGACGTCGGCCACACCATCGGCGATCAGCTCCATCTGGGCGTTGGGCGGGCCCATGTCGTGTACCACGTTGACGCTCACTCGCCCTTCGGTGGCCTCCTCGACCCAACTGGCCCAGGTCGGCCAGACGATGGTGTTGACGCCGTGGTTGGGGCCCGCCCAGGTACTCACCGTGAGTTCGGTGGCCGCGGCGCTGTGGAAGGCCCCCAGGGAGAGCGCGGTAAGCGTGGTCAGTGTCGCGAGCTTGTGCATTTTCATTGTCGTTCCTCGTGAGTCCCGGTTGTCAGGGTTGGCGTAGGTCTTGCGTGTTGTTGGTTGTGTTGGGATTAGAGGGCCAGCACCAGTTTCTTGCCCTTGGCACGTGAGCAACAGCTCATCAGCCGATCCTGGCCGGCACGCTCGGCGGCGGTGAGCACCTTGTCGCGATGATCGATTTCGCCCTCGATCACTTCGACCTGGCAGGAGCCACACAGCCCCTCTTCGCAGTCGCTGGGCACGTCGACACCGGCGGCGCGCAGCGTCTGCAGCAGGGTGCGGTCCGCCGCCACCTCGACCACCAGCTCGGAGTCGGCGAGCTCGACTTCGAAGGCATGCTCGTTCTGCGGATCCAGCAGCGCGCCTTCGGCGGTGAAATGCTCCACGTGCAGGCTGCCTTGCGGCCAGTGGGCGGTGCCGGCCTCCAGCGCGGCGAGCAGGCGCTCGGGGCCGCAGGCGTAGAGCAGCGTGCCTGCATCAGGCTCGGCAAGCAGCGAGGCGAGATCGAGCCGTGCGCCCTCATCCTTGGGGTAGAGCCGCAGCGCTTCACCGTGGTCGCGCTCGAGCCGCTCGACGAAGGCCATGCTGGCGCGCGCGCGACCGGCATAGTGCAGTTCGAAGGGCTTGCCCAGCCGCTTGAGGCGGTCGGCCATGGCGATGATCGGGGTGATACCGATACCGCCGGCGATCAGCACGTAGCGCTCGGCCGTCTCGTCGAGGCGGAAGTGGTTCTTGGGCCCGCGCACGCGCAGCTCGAGCCCCTCGCGCACCGTGTCGTGGACCCAGCGCGAGCCGCCGCGACCGGCTTCTTCGCGCAGCACCGCGATCTGCCAGTCACCCGATGTCGGCGGGCCGCACAGCGAGTACTTGCGCGCCTCGCCGCCGGGCAGCACCACGTCGAGGTGCGAGCCCGACGTCCAGGCGGGCAGGTCACGCCCGGCCGGATCGGCCAGGGTCACGCCGAGCACCCCTTCGGCCTCGGGCTCGGCGCGGGTCACGCGGACGCGGCGCACGATGGTGCGTGCCTCCGGGGCGCCGACGGGAAAGTCGCGCTGGGCACTGCGTACCGCCGGGTCGCGGCGCTCCGGGTTCTGCGCCGGGTCCCAGCGCACCCACAGCGCCTCGGGACCGCGAAACGAGGTGTTGGGCAGGAAGGTGAACTCCTGCTCCTCGAGCTCGAGGTGCGGCAGGCGCCGGGTGAACTCCTCGAGGAAGATGCGCATCTCCATGCGCCCCAGGTTCTTGCCCATGCACTGGTGGCTGCCGTAGCCGAAGGTGAGGTGGTCGACGGCGTTGTCGCGGTAGATGTCGAGCTCGTCGGGGTTCTCGAAGTGGGCCGGGTCGTGGTTGGCCGAGGCGGTGACCATCAGGATCTTGCCGCCCTCGGGGATGGTCACGCCGCCCACTTCCACCTCGCGAGTGGCGATGCGCCGCCAGGCCACCACCGAACCGGAGTGGCGCAGGCACTCCTCGGCCGCGGCGGGAATCAGCTCGGGATTGGCGCACAGCTCGGCCCACACCGCGGGGCGCGAGAGCAGCTGGCGGAAGGCGTTGGCGGTGGCCAGCGCCGTGGTCTCGTGGGCGGCGACGATGATCGCCATCATCATCGAGTGCAGGTAATTGTCGGTGACGACATCCGGCTTCTGCCGGTTCTTCTCGATCATGTCGTACATCCAGCCGTGGCCATGCGGCTGCTCCTGCATCTTCTTGAGTACCTGCCCGGAGTACTGCCAGAACTTGCCGACCCCCTCGGCCACCTCGACCTGCTGCTCCGGCGAGGGGCGGCCCCAGGTGTTGAGCGTGTGGGCCACCGAGAAGCGGCGCAGCTGCTCCATGTCCTCCTCGGGCACGCCGAGGAAGTGCAGCGCCACGGTGAGCGGCACCTCCCAGAACATCTCGGCCACCAGGTCGGCGCGGCCGCGCTCGACGATGGCATCGAGCTTCTCGCGCACCAGACGGCGCACCATCGGCGCATGGGCTTCCAGCGCCTCGGGAGTGAAGGCCTCCAGCAGCTCGCGGCGCCGCGCCATGTGGGCCGGCTCGTCCTCATTCACCAGGGTACGGTTCATGCCGTAGTCGTAGCGCTCCAGCACCGCCTGGGCCTCGCGGCTGGCCGGGGTGATCTTCTCCAGCGCGATCGACGGCGAGAAGGTGAGGTTGTCGCGGAAGATCGTCTTGATGTCGGCATAGCGGCTCACCACCCAATAGCCGAGCCTGGGGCTGTAGAACACCGGCTCCTGCTCGCGCGACCAGCGCAGCGCCTCGGCGGGGTCGAGCTGGTAGGGCGAGTCGAAGGGATCGAAGGCCGCCGCCTGCGCTGACACGGGGCAGCCGTTGGGCGCCATCGGCGATTCAGCGGCGGCGTGGAAGGGGCAGCCGCCTGCACCGTTGGTGGTCCGCTGTGTTGCTGATGTCATCAGGCCTCCCCAGGCTGTCATCCGAGTCGTTCGAAGTCATTGCTGTGTTCGAAGTCATTGCTGGCATGCATGGCGGCGCTTTGCCATTCATGTTTTACTTTTATCGCACACTTGATATCGTTTAACGAACACACGAGGAAACATAGGCAGTTTGTGTGGGGGCGTCAATCCCCGCCGGCTGCGCTACCATGCTCTGCCACCATCCACCGAGGGACGTCGTTCGATGGCCACTACGTTGCAAACCCTGGATCGCGGCCTGCGCGCGCTCGAGATCGTCGCCGAGCATGCCGAGGGCATCAGCGTTGCCGAGCTGGCCGAGCGGCTCGACGTGCATCGCGCCATCGCCTATCGCATCGTCACCACCCTGGAACAGCACGGGCTGGTGGCACGCTCCACCGAGGGTCCGCTGCGCCTGGGGGCGGGTATTTCCCTGCTGGCGGCACGCTTCGAGCCGCAGCTGCGCGCGGTGGCCCAACCGCTGCTGCAGGCGCTGGCCAAGGCCACCCGGGCCACCGCTTTCGTCTCGGTGGCCCAGGGCGAGGAGTGCGTGGTGATCCTGGTGGCGGAGCCCGACGAGGGGCTGCTGCGGGTGGGCTACCGGGTCGGCAGCCGCCATCCGCTGTCGCTGGGGGCAGCGGGTATCGCCATTCTGGCCGGACGCCCGCCGCGCGCAGACGACAGCGAGGCGGTGCGTCAGGCCCGCAGCGACGGCTACAGCCTGACCCGCGGCCAGCTGCAACTCGGCGCAGTGGGAGTGGCCAGCCCCGTGGCCACGCCGCAGTTCCGCCCCGGGGTGGAGGCCTGCGTGGGCGTGGTGGCGATGGACGATCTCGACACCGAACGGGCCATACGCGAAGTGAAGGCTCACGCCCACCAGCTGGCCGAGCTGCTCGGTCGCTGAGCGGCACGCCGTCGCGGCCCGTGAAGCCCGGCTCCGGTAGCGTTACACTACGGACCATCCTCCGCCGCCACCTTCGAGGCCCTCGATGAGTCGCCACCTGCTCTCCGTCGATTCCCTGACCCGCGATAGCGTCAACCACCTGATGCATGTCGCCGCCCGCATGGAACCCATCGCCCAGCGCCGCCAGGTCACCCGGGTGCTGGAGGGCGCCGTGCTCGGCAACCTGTTCTTCGAGGCCAGCACCCGTACCCGGGTCAGCTTCCACACCGCCTTCTGTCGCCTGGGCGGCAGCGTGTGCGACACCACCGGCTTCACCTTCTCCTCCATGGCCAAGGGCGAGTCGCTCTACGACACCAGCCGGGTGATGAGCGGCTACTGCGACGCCATCGTCATGCGCCACCCCGACCAGGGCTCGGTGGCCGAGTTCGCCGCCGCCACCCACGTGCCGGTGATCAACGGCGGCGACGGCCCCGGCGAGCACCCCAGCCAGGCGCTGCTCGACTTCTACACCATCGACAAGGAGTTCACCCGGCTGGGCAAGAAGCTGGCCGGTGCCCACGTGCTGCTCACCGGCGACCTCAAGTACGGGCGTACCGTGCACTCGCTGATCAAGCTGCTGTCGCTCTACGACCCCATGCGCATCACCTTGGTGGCGCCGCCGGGACTGGAGATGCCCGATTACCTCATCGACCTGGTCGCCTCCCGCGGCCACCGCATCGAGCAGCGCACCAGCCTGGCCGACGACTACGCGGACGTGGACGTGGTCTACACCACGCGCATCCAGAAGGAGCGCTTCACCGCCGAGATGAGCGAGGGCTTCAGCCTGTCGCGGGACTTCACCGTCGACCGTGCCTTCATGGACAAGCGCTGCGGCCGCGACACCATCGTCATGCACCCGCTGCCGCGCGACAGCCGACCGGAGGCCAACGACCTCGACGTGGATCTCAACGGCGACCCGCGCCTGGCAATCTTCCGCCAGACCGACAACGGCATCCCGGTGCGCATGGCGATCTTCGCCACCCTGCTGCAGGTGGACGAGCTGATCGAGAAGGACCTGCGTCCGGTACGCTGGTTCGTGCCCGAGCGGGTGGGAGTGGACGACAGCGCACTCTGACGATGCTGCAACCAACGCTGGGCATCGCTATGCTGTTCAGTAACGAGTAATGTAAGAGAGAGCACGAATAACAACGGCGTTGCCGCCCACGGCAACCGTAGAGAGGAGATGTGACGCATGACTCTGGAACGCGCTTACATATTGTTGGCGGTCTTCTACAGCGCCCTGGTGGCGATCGGCGCCATCGCCCTGCTGGTGGGTGGCGGCCCGGTCTGGGGCGTGGCGATACTGCTGCTCGGCGCCCTGGTGGCTGCCGGCCTGTGGGGCCAGACCCTGGGCAAGCCGGTGATGAACCCACGCATGTGGCGCCCGCTGGCGGGCATTCTGGCCGTCGGCTTCGTGCTGCAGCTGTTCGCCGTGTTCTCGCTCTCGCTCTCCGGGGCCGAGCTCACCTGGCTGCTCACCGGTGCCATCTTCTCCGTTCTGCCGGCCATCATGCTGTTCCAGTACGGCAAGCGGGACCAGGAAGTGTGGGCCACGCCCGAGGAGTGCGAGGGCGGCAAGATGCTGCGTGAGCTACTGGCCAGGCAGCGCGAGCTGGTGCTGGAAAAGCAGGAGGCCGACCGCCAGGCCACGGTCAAGTTGACCAAGGAGGGCGACACCTACCGCGCCAGCGTCACTCGCGGCAACGGCGTCGAGGTGGAGCGTTTCGAAGAGCGGTTCGCCTGCCCCGCCACCCTGGCCTTCTTCGTCATCAAATACACCTGCATCTCGGTGAACGACATCGCCGCCCAGTATGCCGAGGAGCGCGTGCTGGCGACCTGAACGGCTCGTTCGCCCGCTTGCATTCGTCTCGTTTCGAACGGACCCCGACGGGGTCCGTTCTGCGTTTGTCCGTCACCCACCCCGGCCTCTCGACCACGGACACTTGTGGTTTTCGGATATCCAGACGTGTTCTGCGACCATGGCGCCGCCTGCTCCCCGGGTCAACACTGAAGCGGACGGGGTGACGACGAGACGCCCGTCGCCTCGATACCGACAACAACAATCGCGGAGCGCACGATGGCGGAGGCAATCATCGAGACCCGACAGCTGACCAAGAGCTTCCGGGGCTTCAAGGCGGTCAATGACATCTCCATCCGGGTCGAGCCCGGCACCATTCACGCCCTGATCGGCGCCAACGGCGCCGGCAAGACCACCTGTTTCAACCTGCTCACCAAGTTCCTCGAGCCCAGCGCGGGCAGCATCTTCTTCAAGGGCCGAGACATCACCCGACTCAAGCCGGACCAGGTGGCCCGGCTGGGCATGGTGCGCTCGTTCCAGATCTCGGCGGTCTTCAGCCAGCTGACGGTGCTCGAAAACGTCAAGCTGGCGTTGCAGCGTCGGCGCGGCGAGTCCTACGACTTCTGGGCCACCCAGCGTCGGCTCGACGAATACCGCGAGCGTGCCATGGACCTGCTGGAGGAGGTGGGCTTGAGCGAGTGGGCCGATACCCCGGCCGCCGAACTGCCCTACGGCCGCAAGCGCGCCCTGGAGCTCGCCACTACCCTGGCCCTGGACCCCGAGCTGATGCTGCTCGACGAGCCGCTGGCCGGCATGGGCACCGAAGACGTGGGCCGTACCGCCGAGCTGATCCGCCGTGTGGCCGCACAGCGCACGGTGCTGATGGTGGAACACAACCTGGGGGTGGTGGCCGAGCTCTGCGACCGCATTACCGTGCTGGCGCGGGGCGAGGTGCTGGTGGAGGGCGATTACGCCACGGTCTCGCGGGACGAGCGGGTGATCGAGTCCTATATCGGGGGAGCGCAGCATGACTGAAGCCGCCATCGCACACCACGCCGAACCCATGCTGGCCATTCGCGATCTTCACGCCTGGTACGGCGAGAGCCACGTGCTGCACGGCATCGACCTGGAGGTGCTGCCGGGCCAGGTGGTGACGCTACTGGGCCGCAACGGCGCCGGCAAGTCGACCACGCTGAAGTCGATCATGGGCATCGTGCCACGGCGCCAGGGTCATATTCGCCTGCAGGGCAGCGAAACCATCGCCATGCGCCCCTTTCAGATCGCTCGCCAAGGCGTGGCGTACTGCCCGGAGGATCGCGGCATCTACGCCACGCTCGATGTCCGCGAGCACCTCGAGCTGCCGCCCCTGGTCGACGACAGCGGCTTGAGCACCGAGCAGGTGTTGAGCCTGTTTCCCAACCTGCGCGAGCGGCTGCACAGCCCCGGCAGCAAGCTTTCCGGCGGCGAGCAGCAGATGCTGGCCATCGGCCGCACCCTGCGCACCGGTGCCAGGCTGCTGCTGCTCGATGAGCCCACCGAGGGGCTCGCGCCCAGCATCGTGGAGCAGATCGGTCGCACCATCCACCAGCTCAAGGAGCAGGGCTACACGATCCTGCTGGTGGAACAGAACCTGCGCTTTGCCTTGAGCGTGGCCGATCACTTCTACCTCATCGATCACGGTCGGGTGGCCGCCCGCTACGACCGCAAGGGCATCGAGCAGGATGCCGACGAGCTGATGGCACGGCTGGGCGTCTAGCCGGGTCAGCTACGGGAACGATGGCGAAAGTGCGAGGGCGAGATGCCGTTCATGCGCTTGAAGGTCTTGGAAAAGGCGAAGGCGCTGCGATAGCCCACCCGTTCGGCGATCTCCTCGATCGGCAGGTCGCTGGTCGCCAGCAGGTGCGTGGCATGCTGCATGCGCAGCTGGGTGAGCTGCTGCATCGGGCTGCGCCCGAAGACCTTGCGGCTGATGCGGCGCAGGTGCTCGGTGCTGACATGGGCGATCTCGGCCATCTCCTCGATGGTCCAGTGCCGCTCCAGCGTCGGGATCACGGCATCGAAGACCGCCACGATGCGGGCATCCCGCCGCCAGGGGTCGGCAAAGCGCGCGATGTAGTTCTCGATGGTGTCGATCCACATCACGCAGCTGGCCGGGTCGGCCTGACCGTGGAACACCTCGCTGTAAAGCCCCATCACGGCGTGTTTCATCGGTTCGGGGTCGAAGTGCTGCATGATCGGGGCGATGGTGCCGACCACCGAGCGCGGGGCGCTGGGCAGGTAGCGCAGCCAGCAGTACTGCCAGCGTTTCCCGGGTACGGCATGAAAGGCATGCAGCGCATGAGCCGGAGCGAAGGACATCATGCTGCCGCGCATGGTGCACCAGCGCCCGTCGAGCAGCATGCGCCCCTCGCCGCCGAGGGAGCCGTGGATGTAGGCGCCGCTCAGCCGGGTACGCACGATGCGGTAGGGCACCGCGGCATCCCCCACGCCGACGTGGGAGATATGCCGCTGCTCGAGCGCAGCGCAATCCTCGGCGCGCACGATCCACTGCTGGGTATCGTCACCGACGATGTGGGTTTCGGATAGCTGTTCGTGTTCTGCGGCCATGGCGCGTTCGCCCATGTTGGCTCTAACTGATAAAGGCCCAACGGTACCTACCGTTCGAAACAACGCAAAACCAAAACAATAGCGAGTCGAGAAACAGGAGACATAACAATGCCAGCCAAACACTCCTTCAAGACCCTGGCCCTTTCCTCCGCGCTGCTGGGCCTCGGCGGCTTCACCAGCGCCATGGCCAGCGAGGGCTATTCCGACGGCGTGGTGCGAATCGGCGTGCTGACGGACATGTCGGGGATCTACACCGACCTGTCCGGCGAGGCGGCGGTGGAAGCCGTGCGCATGGCCGTCGAGGACTTCGGCGGTGAGGTCGACGGCGTGCCCATCGAGGTCATCCATGGCGACCACCGCAATCGTGCCGACACCGGCGCCAGCCGTGCCCGGGAATGGTACAACAACGACGGCGTCGACATGATCAACGATCTCTCCAACTCCGGCGTCGCACTGGCGGTGGCTGCCGTGGCCGACGAGCTGCAGCGCCACGCCATCGTCAATTCGTCATCCAACATCGGCCTGACCAACGACTACTGCTCGCCCTTCGTGACCCACTACACCTACGACGCCTACTCCCTGGCACAGGGCACCGGACAGTCGATCGTCGAGGATGGCGGCGACACCTGGTTCTTCCTCACGGTGGACTTCGCCTTCGGCATCGGGCTCGAGGAGCAGGTGTCCCAGGTGGTGCGCAACGCCGGCGGCCAGGTCGTCGGGGCTGCACGTCATCCGCTCGACACCACCGACTTCTCCTCCTACGCGCTGCAGGCCCAGGCCTCGGGCGCGGAGATCATCGGCATCGCTTCGACCGGCGCCGACGCCATCAACGCCATCAATGCCCTGGCCGAATTCGGTGTCACGCCCGACCAGCGCCCGGCCGCCCTGCTGCTGTGGTACGACGACATCGTCAGCCTGGGGCTGGAGACCGCCCAAGGCCTGATGCTGACCAACGCCTTCTACTGGGACGCCAACGACCAGACCCGCGAGTTCTCGCAGCGTTTTTACGAGCGCACCGGCCGCATGCCCAACATGGCGCACGCCGGCAACTACTCCTCCACCATGCACTACCTGAGAGCGGTCGAAGCCGCCGGCACCGACGATGCGACGGCGGTCTCCGAGAAGATGCGGGAACTGGAGATCAACGATTTCTTCGCCTCGGGCGGCTATATCCGTCCCAATGGCCGCATGGTCCACGACCAGTATCTGTGGGAGGTGAAGTCGCCAGAGGAGTCGGAGTACGACTACGACTTCCTGCGCCTGTTGGCCACCATTCCCGGTGAAGACGCCTTTCAGCCGCTCGAAGAGAGCACCTGTCACCTGCTCAACGGCAACTGATGACTTACCGCGCATGCCGGCCCGCGGCTCGGCATGCGCCCCCTACTTCGTTGATCTTGTGAGCAAGTGATCATGGACATTTTCGGCATTCCCATTCAGGCCCTGCTGGGGCAGCTCATGCTGGGCATCGTCAACGGCTCCTTCTACGCGGTGCTCAGCCTCGGGCTGGCGATCATCTTCGGGGTACTCAAGATCGTCAATTTCGCCCATGGCGCCTTCTTCATGCTGGGGGCCTTCACCGCCTTTCTGCTCGCCCAGTACATGGGGCTCGACTATTGGGTCACGCTGCTGGTGGCCCCGCTGCTGGTGGCCGCCTTCGGCATGGTGTTCGAGTTCCTGTTCCTGCGCCGGCTCTACGGGCTCGACCCGATCTACGGCCTGCTGCTGACCTTCAGCCTGGTGCTGGTGCTGGAGGGGGGCTTCCGCGTCGCCTTCGGCTCCTCCGGCCAACCCTTCGCCACCCCGGAGCAGCTGCGCGGTACCATCAACCTGGGCTTCATGATCCTGCCGCTCTATCGCGGCTTCGTGATCGCCTCGGCGCTGCTGGTGTGCCTGGCCACCTGGTTCGTCATCGAACGCACCTCGCTGGGTGCCAGCCTGCGCGCCGCCACGGAGCGCTCGGAGCTGACCCAGGCCTTCGGTATCAACGTGCCGCGCCTGATCACCCTGACCTACGGCGTCGGCGTCGGCCTGGCGGCCTTCGCCGGGGTGCTGGCCGCGCCCATCTTCCACGTCAATCCTTCCATGGGCTCCAGTCTGGTCATCATCATCTTCGCCGTGGTGGTGATCGGCGGGCTGGGCTCGATCATGGGTGCCATCGTCACCGGCCTGGGCCTGGGCGTGGTAGAGGGCTTCACCCGGGTGTTCTACTCCGAGTTCTCCTCCACCATCGTCTTCCTGGTCATGGTGCTGGTGCTGCTGCTGCGCCCGGCCGGCCTCTTCGGCAGGGAGGAGGGCTGACATGCGCACCCTGTCCTACACGGCCCTCGCCCTGCTGGTGCTGGCACTGCTGGTCATTCCCTTCGTGCCGCAGCTGATCTACATCGTCTTCGTCATGAAGACGCTGTGCTTCGTGCTCTTCGCCTGCTCCTTCAACCTGCTGCTGGGCCATACCGGCATCCTCTCCTTCGGTCACGCCGCCTTCTTCGGTACGGGGGCCTACGTGACCGGACAGCTGGTCAAAGCGTACGGCGTCCCCACCGATCTGGGCATCCTGGCCGGCGGCCTGGTGGCGGCCGTCCTGGGGGCGATAGTCGGCAGTCTGGCCATCCGCCGCAGCGGCATCTACCTGGCCATGATCACCCTGGCGCTGTCGCAGCTGGTCTACTTCTTCTTCCTGCAGGCCCCGTTCACCGGCGCCGAGGACGGCCTGCAGCGGATCCCCCGTGGCACCTTCCTGGGGGTGATCGATCTGCGCAGCGACACGGCGCTCTACTACGTGGTGCTGGGTATCGTCGCTGCCGGGCTATGGCTGGTATGGCGTACCGTCCATTCGCCGTTCGGCAATGTGCTGCGGGCCATCCGCGAGCATGAGCCGAGAGCGATCTCGCTGGGCTACCCCGTGGCGCGCTACAAGGTCCTGGTGTTCACCATCTCCGCCGGCCTGGCCGGTATCGCCGGCTCGCTCAAGGCCATCGTGTTCCAGTTGGCCGCCCTCTACGACGTGCACTGGCACACCTCGGGCGACGTGATCCTGATGACCTTGCTGGGCGGCATGAACACGGTATTCGGTCCCGCGGTAGGCGCTGCCCTGGTCTCCGCGCTCAACCACTACATGGACCCTTTCGGCGCCTGGGTCACGGTCATCACCGGGCTGGTCTTCATGACCTGCGTGCTGACCTTCCGCCAGGGCGTGGTCGGCCAGCTCGGCCAATGGCTCCGCACACGCCGCACCCCGGCACCTTCCGCCAAGGTTCAGCACCGCTCACACGCTCAGCAGCAGCACTGACAAGGAGTACTTACATGCCCGTTTTCGACCGCAACACTCTCATGACCCGCTTCCAGGAGATGGTCGCCCGCGGCCAGCCGATCATCGGCGGCGGCGCCGGCACCGGCATCTCGGCCAAGTGCGAGGAGGCCGGCGGCATCGACTTGATCGTCATCTACAACTCCGGCCGCTACCGCATGGCGGGCCGCGCCTCCTCCGCCGGCCTGCTGGCCTACGGCAATGCCAACCAGATCGTCCAGGAGATGGCGCTGGAGGTGCTGCCGGTGGTCAAGCGCACCCCGGTACTGGCCGGAGTCAACGGTACCGACCCCTTCGTGATCATGCCCAAGCTGCTGCGCGAGCTGAAGGAGCTGGGCTTCTCCGGGGTGCAGAACTTCCCCACCGTGGGCCTGATCGACGGGACCTTTCGCGTCAGTCTGGAGGAGACGGGGATCTCCTACGGCAGCGAAGTGGACATGATTCGCCTGGCCCATGAAATGGACATGCTCACCACGCCCTACGTGTTTTCGGCCGACGAGGCCGTGGCCATGGCGGAGGCGGGCGCCGACATCATCGTGGCGCACATGGGCGTCACCGTGGGCGGCACCATCGGCGCCGAGTCGGCCAAGAGCCTCGCCGAGTCGGTACGCCTCATCGATGACTGGGCCGAAGCAGCCAGGCGGGTGCGGCGGGACGTGATCATCCTGTGCCACGGCGGCCCTATCGCCACCCCGGAAGATGCCGCCTACGTGATGCGCGAGAGCGAACATTGCAACGGCTTCTACGGTGCCAGCAGCATGGAGCGACTGCCCACGGAGATCGCGCTCACCGAGCAGATTCGCCGTTTCAAGGCCATCGCCTGATCATCCCAGGAGGACACCATGACCCGAGTCTATGTCAGCGCCGTCATCCCCATCACGCTGGAGCAGGCCTGGAGCGTGCTGCGCGATTTCAACGGCCTGCCGAACTACCATCCCTTCTTCGCCAGGAGCGAGATCGAGGAGGGCAAGCCGGCCGACCAGGTCGGCTGCGTGCGTCATTTCCACGACCACGACGGCAACTTCATCCGTGAGGAGCTGCTCACGCTCTCGGACCGCGAACACCGCTGCTGCTACCGCATTCTCGAGGCCCCGGCGCTGCCGGTGCGGGACTACGTGGCGGAAATGTGCCTCAAGCCGATCACCACCAGCGGGCATTGCTTCGGCGAATGGTGGGCGGAGTTCGAGGTGGCCGAGGCCGATCGCGAGGATGTCGTGCAGCGGGTCTCGGATACCTTCCGCCTCGCCTTCGAGGGCGCCGCCGAGCGGTTCACCTGCTGAAAGCAGCATGACGGATAGCGGATCCCCCTGGCCGATCCATCCGCCAGGGGGCTTGCCTCCGCTAGACCGAGACGCCCAGATAGCGCCCTAGGGTAGCTTCGTCGGACATCGACTCGCCGTCGGCGGTTTCGTGAACGATTCGGCCCTCGGCCATGAAGTAGGCGCGATCCGCCGCCAGCACGGCGGCCTTGACGTTCTGCTCGATCAACAGTACCGCCACCCCTTCACGGCTGAGCTCCCTGAGGCTCAGGGCAACGTCTTCGACCACCGCTGGCGCCAACCCCTCGGTGGGCTCGTCGAGAATCAGGCAGCCCGGGTTGGTGACCAGGGCGCGACCGATGGCCAGCATCGAGCGCTCGCCCCCGGAGATCTGGTCGCCGTAGGCCCGGCGCCGGCGTCCCAGGGAAGGGAACAGCTCGAACACGCGGCTGGCCGTCCAGCGCTGGCCGGCCGGGCCCTTGCGGGTGTTGAGCTGCAGATGCTCATCGACGCTGAGCGAGGGAAACAGGCGGCGGCCCTGGGGCACGTAGCCTACGCCCAGCCGCGCGATGCGATGCGGCGACCAGCCCAGCACCTGCTGACCAAGCAGCTCCACCGAACCGCGCGCCTGGGGCGGATCGAGCCCCATCAGCGTCCTCGCCAAGGTGGTCTTGCCCACCCCGTTGCGCCCCATCACCGCCACGCACTCCCTGCCCACGTGAAGGTTGAGTTCTTGCAGCGCGTGTCCGAGGCCATAGTGGGCCTCGAGACCCTCCACGCGTATCATCGTTTCAGCCATTGGCACGCCCCAGGTAGATGTCGCGCACGCCTTCGTGGGCGGCGATTTCGTCAGGACTGCCCTCGGCGAACATCTCGCCCTGGTGCAGCACGGATATCTGGTCGCTGAGCGCCAGCACCATCTCCATATCGTGTTCGATCATCAGCAGGGTCACCTCCTGAGGCAGGTCGCGCAGGATCCCCTGCAGCACCTGGCGCTCGGCATGGGAGAGGCCGGCGGCCGGCTCGTCGAGCAGCAGCAGCCGGGGCCGCTGCGCCATCACCATGGCGAGCTCCAGCTGGCGCAGGGTGCCATACGACAGGTTGGCCACCGTCTCGTCGAGCACCGGCGTCAGGCCGAGCTGGTCGGCCGTGCTCATCAGATCGTCATCCAGGCGCGACTGCCAGGGCTGCCACAGCGACGGCAGACGGCCGTTGCCCCGGGCCAGGGCCAGGTTCTCCCTGACCGTGACCGAGGGCACCAGGGTGGAGACCTGGTAGGTGCGACCAAGCCCCTTGAGGGTGCGCTGAATAACCGTGTCGTCACTGATGTCGTCACCGAAGAAGCGGATCGATCCGCGGTCGGGCTTGAGTTCGCCGGCGATCATGTTGAACAGGGTGGTCTTGCCGGCGCCGTTGACACCGATCAGCCCGCGCCGCTCGCCGGGCTGCACCCGCAGATTGACGTCGCTGGCCACCGTCAGCGAGCCGAAGGACTTGGCCAGGCCGGCGACCTCCAGCGCCGGCACCAGGCTCATCGAGGGCTGTGCTTCAGTCATAGTAGGGATCCGAACAGTCTCCCGGGGGAAAGTCGCGGCTGTCGGGCTCGCCGGCGAGGTACTCCTCGGGGTCGAAGGGCCCGAACTGGCTGACCTCCTCGTAGGTCTTGATTGGCACATTGACCAGCCGGCCGTCCACTTCCTGGACTTCGTTGATATAGATGTTCTGCACCGGATTGCCGTACTCGTCGAGGTAGAACGGACCGCGCGGCGCGTCGGGCATTTCGGTCTCGCGCAGGGCGGCAATCAGCGCATCGCGATCCCCGCCGTTGGCGCTCTCAAAGGCATTCACCGCCATCTTGAAGGCGACATAGCCGTGCTCGGCCGGCGCCAGCGGCATGACGTCGTCACCGTGCATGTCCCAGAAGGCGTCGCGGAAGGCCACGAACTCATCCGTCTCCAGCCCTTCGGCATACTGCAGCGCCGACAGCCCGCCGATGGCCTCCTCGCCCATTTCCGGCAGGTCGCCCACGGCGAAGAAGTTGGAGCCGCCGAGCAGCGGCATGCGCGCATCGATACCGAAGTCGTGGTACTGCTGGAAAAACGCCAGGCCGTCGCTGCCGGCACCGTTGTAGAGCACCGCATCGCCGTCCGGCAAGGTCGCCAGGATGGAGCTGTAGTCGGAGGTGCCGGTGGGGTGCCAGATGCGTTCCACCGACTCGCCGCCCGCGGCACAGAAGCCCTTGAGGAAACCGCCCAGCTGGTTGTAGGGGAAGGAGTAGTCCTGGCCCACCGCGATGATGTGCTGGTGGCCCAGTTCCTCGGCCACGTACTGGCCGAAGGCGAACATCGGCTGCGCCCCGGTCCAGCCGGCCCGCACCACATTCTCGGCGCGGTCGCGCATGGTGATGTCCTCGGGCGCCGAATAGGAAATCACCATCGGCATGCCCGACCCCTTGGCCCACTCCAGCCCAGCCAGGCCGGTGCCGCCCAGTACCGGGCCTACCACCAGGTCGACGTCGTCGCGCGACTCCATGGCCCGCAGGCGGTCCACGGTGGTCTCGGCATCGCCCTGGGAGTCATAGAACCGGACTTCCAGGTCGAGCGCTTCGAGGCGGTCGGCAAGTTCCTCCATGGCCAGCTCAACGCCCATGCGCTGCTGCTCGCCGAAGAAGGAGAACACCCCGGTGGTGGGCCCGATCACCCCGACACGCAGGCCGTCGTCAGCCTGAAGATGGGCGGCGGAGCCCACCGCCAGGGCGGACATGCCGCTGATGATGAGCGTCTTGGCGTGCTTCATGGCTCTTCTCCTCGGGTTGTTGTTGTCACGGAAGCCTGTGGCTTCGACTTGCGCTTGAAATACTGCTCGAACACCTCTGCCAGACCGCGCGGCATGAGGAGTATGGAGAGCAGCAGGACCAGACCGATCACCATCATGTGCCGGTCGGTGTACTGGGAGACCAGGGTCTCCAGAGCGATCAGCACGGCCACCCCCAGGGCGGGGCCCAGCAGGGTGCGGTAGCCGCCCAGCACCGCGGCTGTCAGCACCCACACGGCGTGTCCCAGCCCCAGCGGTGAAGGCGACATGATGCCCATGTCGTAGACCAGGAAGACCCCCGCCACGCCGCCGATCATCCCGGCCAGCACGAAGGCGGTGAAACGCGCCAGGTAGACGGGGTGGCCCAGGGCGCGCATGCGCTGTTCGTTCTCTTGGATGCCCAGCAGCAGCAGCCCGAAGGGCGAGCGATACAGCCGCCACACAGCGAGGAATATCGCCACCGTGACCGTGGCCACCAGGATGTAGAAGACCCGGGTATCGTTGAGGTTGAGGCCGCCGTAGGCCGGCATGCGCACCCCGGCGATGCCGTTGTAGCCGCCGGTGACGTCGACCCACTGGAACGACAGCGCCCACACCATCTGCCCCAGCGCCAGCGTCAGCATCAGAAAACTCACCTGGCGCGAGCGCACGGTGAGCAGGCCGAAGATGACCGCGCTCACCGCGGTGAACAGCAACGCCAGGGTCACCACCAGCGGGAAGGGCAGGCCGTAGCGCACGCCGAGGATGGCGATGGTGTAGCCGCTGATGCCAGCGAAGGTGGTCTGGCACAGCGAGAACCAGCCCAGCCGCCCCGCCAGCAGCGAGAAGCTCAGCGCCGCCAGGGCGTAGATCATCGCCCGGTTGGCCTGGGAGACCGCATAGTTGCCCATCAACAGCGGCCAGGCCACCAGCGCGGCGACGATTCCCAGAATGATCAGGTGATCACGTTTCATGCAGTCCTCCCGAACAGTCCCTGGGGCCGGAAGACCAGGATCAGCGTCATGGGTAGAAACAGGAAGAAGAGGGCGAACTGCGGCAGATAGCCGGTGGCGAAGCTCGACACCATACCGGTGATCAGCGCCCCCACGGCGGCGCCCTTGAGCGAGCCCATGCCGCCGATGATGATCACCACCAGCGAGAGCATCAGGACCCGCACGTCCAGCCCCTGGGTCAGCGACATGTAAGAGGTGCCCACCACGCCGGCGATACCCGCCAGGAAACTGGCCACGGCGAAGACGCCGCCGAACAGCAGCGGCACATTGATGCCCTGGGCCATGGCGGTCTCGCGGTCGTCGACCCCGGCGCGGATGGCCGCGCCGATACGGGTGTAGGTCATCACCAGCCACAGCGCGATGCCCAGCAGCACGGCGAAGATCATGATCAGGACCCGGAAGTAGGGATACATCATGACGCCGAGGTCCACCGGCGCGCGCAGCTCGCGGGGCAGCGGCAGGCTCACCGGCTGCCCGCCGTAGACCACCAGCAGGGCGTCGGCGATGATCAGGCCCACGGCGATGGTCAGCAGCGCCTCGGAAAGGTCCATGCCGCGCACCCGCTGCAGCAGGAAGCGCTCCATCAGCAGCCCGCCTGCCAGGGCGGCGAGGCCGCCGGCCAGGATGCCCAGCGTCAGGCTGCCGGTGTCCCGAATCACCTGAACGCCGATATAGCCGCCCAGCAGGTAGAAGGCGCCGTGAGCCAGGTTGACCACCCGCATCAGGCCGAAGGCCAGGGTCAGGCCGCTGGCCATGATGAACAGCAGTGCGGCCATGGTCAGGCCGTTGAGAGTGAGGAAGTAGAAGGTGTTCATGGTGTCACCTCCCGCTGGGTGGCGTGTGGCGCCGACGTGCCGTTGTTGTCATTGGTGCACATGGCGGCTCAGCCTCGACGCACGTTCTTGAAGGCGCGGGTCTGCTCGGTCAGGGCGCGCTCCGTGGGCAGTCGCTCCATGCTCGAGGCGCCGTAGAAGCCGTGGCAGTACGAGCAGCGCGCGAGCACGTATTCGGCATCCTCGGGGTCGGCGATGGGCCCGCCATGGCAGAGCACGATGACATCTTCACGCACCGCCCGGGCCGCCGCCGCCCACTCGTTGATGGCCGCGACGCAGTCGTCCAGGCTCATGGCGGTCTCGGCACCGATGCTGCCCCCGGTGGTGAGGCCCATGTGGCAGACGATGATATCGGCACCGGCCTCGGTCATGGCCCGGGCATTCGCGGCGCTGAAGACGTAGGGCGTGGTGAGAAGTCCGGCCTTGCGCGCCTGGCGGATCATCTCCACCTCCTGGGCGTAGCTCATGCCGGTCTCCTCGAGGTTGGCGCGGAAGGTGCCGTCGATCAGGCCCACGGTGGGAAAGTTCTGCACCCCGGCAAAGCCCATCGCCTTGAGCTCGGCGAGAAACGGCTCCATGAAGACGAAGGGGTCGGTGCCGCAGACGCCCGCCAGCACCGGGGTCTTCTGGGTCACCGGGAGCACCTCCCGGGCCATCTCCTTGACGATCTCGTTGGCGTTGCCATAGGGCATGATGCCGGCCAGCGAGCCACGCCCCGCCATGCGATAGCGCCCCGAGTTGTAGATCACGATAAGGTCGATGCCACCGGCCTCCTCGCACTTGGCCGACAGCCCGGTACCGGCCCCGCCGCCCACGATCACCTCACCGCGCTCCACCATGGCGTGAAACTGCGCCATCAGTTCTTCTCGATTCCACTTTCTCAAGGATGCCTCCTGGGGTCTGTCGCCATGACTTCCTGAAAATGCTCGACCAGGGCGGCGGCAAATTCGGGATCGTTGATATGGAAGGGGTAACGGATCAGCTGACGCTCGGGGGTCTGCACGACGGTCTGCTCCAGCGCCTCGAACAGGGCGGCATCGGCGGCCGGGTCGTGAAAGGGCTGGCCGGGCGCGTCGAGCATCGACACACCGCTCTCCGGCAGCAGAAAGCGCACCGGCCCCTGGCAGCGGTTGAGCTTCTCGCCGATCCAGCGACCCATGCGCGCATTCTCTTCCGGCGTGGTGCGCATCAGTGTGATCTGGGGGTTGTGCTCGTACAGCAGGCGTTGGCGATAGATGGCCGGCACCGTGTCCAGGGCGCCAAAGTTGACCATGTCCAGCGCCCCCACCGAGCCGACATAGGGAACCGAGGTGCGCGCGACGACATCGAGGCGCTCCTCGCCGGCGCTGAACACGCCGCCCATGAACAGGTCGCAGATCTCGGTGGTGGTGACATCCAGCAAGCCGGTGATCATGCCGCTGGCGACCAGCTTCTCCATGGACTGACCGCCCGTGCCGGTGGCATGAAAGACCAGGCAGTCGTACTCCGCTGCCAGGGCTCGGGTCGCCTGCGTGACACAGTCGGTGGTCACCCCGAACATGCTCAGGCCGATAGCCGGCTTGCCGCCTTCCCCCTCCGGAATGCGGCCCTGCAACATGCCGGCCAGGGCATTGGCCGCATTGCCGAGGACCCGCCGGGAAATCCGATTGAGGCCGGCCACATCGGTGACCGAGTACATCATGGCGATATCACTGGGGCCGACATAAGGCCCCACGTTGCCGGAAGCCACCGTCGAGACCATGATCTTGGGCACGCCGACATCTAAATCCCGCATCGCCGGGGTGATCAACGCCGTCCCGCCCGAGCCACCCAGGCCGATGACGCCGCCGACGTCGGAGCGGCTGGCAAGCAGACGACGCAAGGCTTCGGACATGGCAGCGACCGCGCGACCACGGTCGTTGACGAACACCTCTTCGGGTCCATCGGGGTGGCTGGCGGCGACATCCGCGGCGCGTATGTCGGCGGTATCGCTGTCTTCACCGCGGGTACTGACGTCGACCACCACGGTGTCCAGGCCTGCCGCCTGGAGTAGACTGCGAACGTAGCGCAGCTCAGCGGCTTTCGTGTCGCAGGTGCCGATGATGTAAGCTTTCGAACTCATGGCGTGTCTCCTTTTTGCCGCCGTCACTGCAGCGGTCTCTTTGTTTTCGTTCAATGACGTTGCAGTAAGCGTGCCAAGTTCGCTTAGCCCGCCCCAGCGCGGTTCTTTGCCCTATGGACACCTGACGGAACGGGTAAAGTCGAGTAGCCATTACCCGAAATGACACGATTTGACCCATGGGTACCCGATGACCTTGCCAAGCCCAGATGCCTTCGGACGGTTGGTGGCCAGTCTCGAAGAGGCACGTCGTCACGACGATGTCGCCACTCTCTTGAGCCCCATCACCGCCCGCCTCCCGGCACCGCTGGCCGACCTGGCCAGCAGCTTGCCGATCGGCGATGCCAACGGTGAACTGCTGGAGTCGCTGCGTGGCCGTGGCGACTTTCCCGCGCGAACCGTTGCCGGGGTACTGGCCACCGACCCGTTTCGTCTCGCGGACGACCTGCTCGAGATGCTGCGTCAACGAGGCTGCAACCGGGTGGCCAACTGGCCCAGTACCGCCATGCTCGGGGGCGAGCTTGAGCAGGCGCTGGCCCATTCGGGGCTGGGCTACGCGGAGGAAATGGGGTTCTTGGCCCGGGCGCGCCAGCAAGGCTTCGAGACCCTGGCGGTCATCACTCGGGAGCAGCAGCTCGTTTCGGCGTTGGCGGCCCAGCCCTCGCGGCTATTGATCGCCGTTGCGCTCGAGGCCGCCGAGGGCCCGGCGGAGCGGGAGGGTGCCCGCCTGGCGAGCTTGGCGGAAAGGATTCGAGACGCGGGCTACCCGCTGTGGCTTTATGAGCATGACGGGGTAAAAGCCGCGACGGCGAGCCTCCATCCCTGGGCGGAAGCCGTGATCCGTCATCCCGATGGGGCCGACGACGGCCGCGCGACGGCTCCCGGGTAGGCCAGGCGCAGACGCGGTCCAGCCAGGCCTAGAGCAGGCCGTAGCGCCGCATCTTGTTGTAGAGGGTCTTGCGCGACAGTCCCAGCTCGACCGCCGTGGCCTGGCGGCGGAAACGATTGCGTCGCAGTGCGTCGAGAATCCATTCGCGCTCGGTCTCGGGCAGCGCGACTGCGGGGATGGCATGCCCGGTGTCGGGCCGAGGGCTCGGCGGCGGTGGCATGCGGCTGTCCAATGGCGGCAGATCGTCGATCGTGACCACGACGTCATCGCACATGACCACGGCACGCTCGAGCACGTTACGCAGCTCACGCACGTTACCCGGCCACGGGTGCTGCATCAACACCCGGTAAGCCGAAGCATCCATCTCGCGCACACGCGGATTCACCTCATCGGCGATGCGCGGCAGCAGGTGGCGCACCAGCAGCGGGATGTCCTCGATACGCTCGCGCAATGGCGGCAGGCGTATCTCGACGCTATTGAGGCGGTACAGCAGGTCTTCACGGAAGCGCCCCTCGGCCACCATGGCGTGCAGGGAGCGATTGGTGGCACAGATCAGCCGGGCATCGGAGTGACGCGGCGTATTGCTGCCCAGCCGCTCGAAGATACCGTCTTCCAATACCCGTAACAGCTTGGCTTGCAATGCCAGCTCGAGATCGCCGATCTCGTCGAGCATCAGAGAGGTACCGTGCGCCTGTTCGAAGCGTCCGATGCGGGCCTTGTGGGCTCCGGTGAAGGCACCGGCTTCATGACCGAACAGCTCACTTTCGAGCAACTCCCGGGGAATCGCCGCGCAATTGACCGCCACCAGCCGCTGGTGGCGACGCGGGCTGCTGAGATGAATGGCGCGCGCCGCCAGTTCCTTGCCAGTGCCGTTCTCGCCGGTTACCAACACCGAGATGTCGCTCTGAGCCACCTTGCGAATCATCTTCACCACTTCGGTGATGGCGGCGGAACGGCCAATCAGACCGAACTCATGGCCGTCTCCCAGCCACTCGCTCTTGAGGTTGTGCAAGTGATGCTGCAATTGGGCGACGGCCTTGTAGGCGGAGGTCGTCTCGGCCACTGCAGCCTCCAGGGGAATACGGTCGATGGTCGAGCCGCCGATGTAGCCATTGGCCCCGGACACCTGCGCGACCTTCTTGGCCTCGTCGGGTGTGGTGATGGGCCCCCCCTCAACGGTACAGCGTACTGCCGGATGCCGGGCTCGCACGGCTTCACAGATCACACGAGCGTGTTCGGCCGCTTCGTCCAGGCTGAAACGGCTGGGCACGCCGCTGACGCCGCCAGCGTTCCAGCCGTAGTTGATGCACAGCATATCGATGCCGGCATCGGCCATCGCCAGCGCTTCGTCCAGCTCGCGTACGTAGCCGCAGGTCTTCAGCCCCACCTGCCGTGCGAGCTGGAGCAGGTGCACCTCCCTTGCCAGCCCCACCCCGTTGCGTTCGAGCCGGGCGCGCATGGCGCCGTCGAAATGAACCACAGTGGGGAAATTGCAGATGCCCTGAAAGCCGGCTTCTGCGACCTGCTGCACCAGCCTCTCGAGATCGCAGTCGGGGTCGAAGATACAGGCGCCGAAATAGACCGGCAGCGCCACACGCGTGAGGATTTCCGCTCGTGAGAAACTCATCACCGCGCGATTGTTATCGGCGAGCGGCAGCATGCATGAAATGGAGGGGCCGCCCTGCACACGCAGGCGGCCGGCGTTGAGTGCCAGCAGGAAGTCGGCGCCCCCTTGGGCGGCGGCCTTTGCCGTCATGCCGGTGCCGGTGGCGGCGCCCACCAGGAAACGACGGTTGTCGAGAGTCGATGCGTTGGCCATGAGCGTCATTAGAGCCCGGCAGCGACTCCTCCACAAGAGCGGCGCCGGGGGTCAACGCGCCGGCAGCCCCTCCTGACGGGCGAACCAGCTCTCGAGGATCAAGACGGCGGCAATGCCGTCGACGCCGTCGTCACGGTAGCTCTTGGCGGGATTGCGCAACAGCCCGGACTCCCGCGCGATGGCCTTGGCCTCCCGGGTGGAGCCGCGCTCGTCGACCATCTCGCAGGGCTTGCCGTAGCGGCCGTAGAGCCGCTTGCCGAACTTGCGCGCCCTGGCACTCATCACCGATTCGCTGCCGTCCATGTTGAGCGGCAGCCCGACCACGAACAGGTCCGGCTGCCACTCATCGATCAGCCGCGTGACGACGTTCCAGTCGGGGATGCCGTCGCGGGCCGGCAGCGGCTCGAGCTGGCGGGCGCTGGCGAGCAGCTCGTTGCCCACGGCCACCCCGATCCGGCGGGTGCCGAAGTCGAAGGCGAGAATCAGGCGCTTTCCCGCAGCGCTCATCAGGAGTGCCCGGCTTCCCGCGACATCAGATTGAGATCCACCCCGAGGATGCCGGCGGCGGCGCTCAGGCGCTGCTCGGCCGGCACCTTGAACAGGATGTCGCCCTCCGCCTCGACGGTGAGCCAGGCGTTGTCCTTGAGCTCCTGCTCAAGCTGGCCCGCCTCCCAGCCGGCACAGCCCAGACACACCAGGAACTCCTCGGGCCCTCGGCCGGCGGCCAGCGCCAGCAGGATGTCCATGGAGGTGGTCAGGGCGATGTCGTCCTCCACCTGGATGCTGGAATCCCACGGGGTGCTGGAGCCGCGATGCAGGATGAAGCCGCGGTCCTTGTGGGTCGGGCCGCCGTAGTAGACCGGCGCGTTGCGATGCGGGCTCTCCTCGCCGTCGAGCTCGAGCTGCTCGAACAGCGCGTCCAGCGTGATCTCCAGCGGGCGGTTGACGATCACGCCCATGGTGCCGTTCTCATCGTGATCGCACAGATAGCTGAGGCTGCCGGCGAAGTTGGGATCTTCCAGGTGCGGCATCGCCAGCAGGAAATGACCTCTCAAGCCTAGGTTTTGCACGGATTGCATGGGACTCCCGGGCGGTGGGCAGTCGTCCTAGCGCACGCCACCGAAATGATTGCCTTGCCCGAACCGCCAGACGCGGGTGATCGAGAGACTGTCGAGCTCCCCCATGGTGCTGTCGAAGGGCCGATAGGGCCCGGCACCGTGCACGGTATTCAGCGCCGCCTGATCGAGTTCGGTATGTCCTGAGGATTGTACCACCTCCGCCTGACGAAGCTGACCATCTCGACCGATCACCACGCGAATGCGCAGCTGGCCGTGCAGGTGGCTCGGCGCAGGATGCACCCGGTTGCCGTAGTCCTCGACGCGGCGGGTCCAGTCGTCGATGTAGCGTGCCTCGGCGGCCCGCTGGGCCGCGCTGCGCGGCGCGTCGTCGGCCGGCCCGGCCAGGTGCTGGTCGAGCCCCTGCTGACGAATGCTGCTGGTGGCCTGGGCCAGCAGATCGCGCCCCGACGCCGAGGGCGCCGCCACGGCCGGCTCCGACGGCGACTCCGTGGCCTGAGGGGCGCTCTCGCGCGGCTCCGCCGCAGGCTGGGCCGGGCGCTCCTGCGCGGCGTCGGCGGGCACCTCGTCGACCGCCTCGGGCTCGGTGGCGGAGCGTTCCGCCGGCTCGGCCTCGGCCGGGGTGGTGGGGTCCACGGCGCTCTCCGCCGCCTCGAGCACCGGCAGCTCGTCGAGCGGTGCCGCACGCTGCTCGGCCGGCGCCTCCTCGGCCTGCTCGCCGGCGGCCTGCTGGTCGGCCTCGGCAATGGCCTGCGCCGCCTCGGGCGCCTCGGCCGGGCGGGTCACCAGTATCACGTCCAGGCTGGAGCGCTCCGCCGGTGCCGGGGCGAACTGCCAGCTCGCCACCAGCCCGATCAGCAGCAGATGCAACAGCAGCGCGACCGACAGCGCCAGCCAGCGGCGATAGGGCCGCGTGACCGGAGCATAGTGGATCGGGTCGCTGATCGGGGCCACCATGGGTGGGAGGGGTCCTCTTGGTATTACATGAAAAGCCTAGCTGGAGCGTGACAGGCGCCGCTCGATGGCGTCCATCAGCAGGCCGGCGATGTCGGTACCGCGCTGGTCGTCGATCTCACGCACGCAGGTGGGGCTGGTCACGTTGATCTCGGTGACGTAGTCGCCGATCACGTCGAGGCCGACGAACATCAGCCCCTTCTCACGAATCATCGGCTGCACCTGCTCGATCAGCCAGTGATCGCGGGCGGTCAGCTCACGGCTGACACCGGTGCCGCCGGCCGCCAGGTTGCCACGGGTCTCGCCGGCCATGGGCACCCGGGCCAGGCCGTAGGGTACCGGCTCGCCGTCCACCAGCAGAATGCGCGTATCGCCATCCTTGATCTCGGGGATGTAGCGCTGGGCCATGATCTGGCGACGGCCACGCTCGGTCAGCGTCTCGATGATGGCGCCCAGATTGCGCCCCTCGGGCTGCACGTGGAAGATCCCGCTGCCGCCCATGCCGTCCAGCGGCTTGAAGATCACGTCGCGGTGCTCGGCGTGGAAGGCGCGCAGTACCGCTTCGCTGCACGACACCACGGTGGGCGTGCAGCACTGCGGGAACTGCTGGGCGAACAGCTTCTCGTTGCACTCCAGCAGCGCCCGTGTGGGATTGACCACCAGCACGCCCTCGCGTTCCGCAAAGCCCAGCAGATGCACGGCATTGAGGAAGTGTGCGTCGACCGGCGGATCCTTGCGCATCAGGATCACGTCGAGTTCGGCCAGCGGGCGCTCCTCCGGCGCCCCCAGCGCATACCAGTCGTCCGGATTGCGAAAGGCGGCGAGGTCGCGCATGCGCGCGTTGGCGCGGCCATCGCGCAGGTAGAGGTCCTCCTGCTCCATGTAATGCAGCGACCAACCACGCTGCTGGGCCGCCCACAGCATGGCCAGGGTGGTGTCCTTCTTGTAGGTGAGATGGGCGATGGAGTCCATCACCACCCCCACCCGCAGGGATCGTGCGCTCGTCTGTCGGCTCATCGGCAGCGTTCCATCATGATCGGGGAAATGAGCGCAGTATGACGCAGGCTTCCCGGCAACACCAAGGCGGCTTGACACGGCACGGGGGCGCCTCTATTTTTAGTTTCAAATGAAACTAAAAAGACAAGAGCAGGCCCTGACGTTCCCCAGCCCACCACCGCGAGCCCCGTCATGATCCAGATCCAGCAGATTCACCACGTCGCCTATCGTTGCCGCGACGCCAAGGAAACCGTCGAGTGGTACCAGGACAAGCTCAACATGGCGTTCCTGGTCGCCATCGCCGAGGACCGCGTGCCCTCCACCAAGGCCCCCGACCCCTATATGCACCTGTTCCTGGATGCCGGCAACGGCAACATCCTGGCCTTCTTCGAGCTGCCCAACTCCCCCGAGATGGGTCGCGACCCCAACACCCCGGAGTGGGTGCAGCACATCGCCTTCCGCGTCGCCGACGAAGCGGCCCTGCTGGCAGCCAAGGCAGAGCTGGAAAGCAAGGGCGTGGAAGTGATCGGCCCCACCGAACACGGCATCATCCGCTCGATCTACTTCTTCGACCCCAACGGCCATCGCCTGGAGCTGACCTACGTGAAGGGCACGCCGGAGCAGATGCGCCAGCTCAAGGAGGTGGCGCCGGCCATGATCGAGGAGTGGTCGAAGACCAAGCGCGCCCCCAAGCATGCCGCCTGGCTGCACGAGGAGGAGTTCAAGGCGCTCGGCTGAGCGCCTCATTCCTGCCCGGGCTCAGCCCGGCTCGGCGGTGGCCCCCGGCACCAGGCGGATGCCGTGGGCCTCGATGACGATCAGGCGCCGCTTGTAGAGCCGCCCGATGGCCTGTTTGAAGGCGTTCTTGCTCACCCCCAGGCGGGACTTGATCGCAGCAGCGTCGCTGTTGTCGGAGAGCGGCAGATAGCCGCCGCTCTCGCGCAGCGCCTTGAGCACCTGCTCACCCACCACGTCGAGGCGCGCCGGCCCCGGCGGCAACAGCGAGAGGTCCAGGCGCCCATCGTCGCGCACCCGCTTGACGTAGCCCCGGGTGCGCTGCCCGCGCCGCAGCGGGCGAGTGACGTCGTCGCGATAGAGCAGCCCCCAGAAGCGATGATTGACCACCGTCTTGTAGCCCAGGTCGGTGGCGTCGGCGACGATCAGTTCGACCTCGTCGCCCGGCGCCAGCCCCGTCGCCTCGTCCTGCACGAAGCGGTCGAGCTTCTGCGAGGCCACCGGCCGCCCCTGCTGATCCTCGTAGAGCCGCACCAGCACCCGCTTGCCCGGCGTGGGCCTAAAGCGCTGCTCGCCGAAAGGCAGCAGCACGTCGCGCGGGTGGCCCCAATCGAGAAAGGCGCCGGTCTCGTTGACCGTGACCACCTCCAGATAAGCCACCTCGCCAATCTGGGCCTTGGGCACACGTGAGGCACGCTCGCGCGTACCGGACGCGGTGGGCCGAGAAGAAGTCGGGCGACCCTGGCGGCGATCGTTGGGGGAAGAGGCCATGCACAGCTCCACAGGTGGGTAGGGAGCCATTATGGCAAATGCGAGAGAAAAAAGGCGGCCCGAAGGCCGCCAAAGGTTCCAGGGAGAATAGGAGAGAGGGAAACGCTACGGCTCGCGCTTGCCGTCTACGAGTCGGCTCACGCCCCAGGGGTTGCCGTCGCGCAGCGGTTCGGGCAGCAGGCCCTGCGGCAATGCCTGGTAGCACACCGGGCGCAGGAAGCGGAAGATCGCCGCGCTGCCCACCGAGGTGGTGCGGGAATCCGAGGTGGCCGGGAACGGGCCGCCGTGGACCATGGCGTGACACACCTCGACCCCGGTGGGCCAGCCGTTGGCCAGAATGCGCCCCGCCTTGCGCTCGAGGATCGGCAGCAGCTGCCTGGCGGCGTCCAGGTCGCCGTCGTCCATCTGCAGGGTGGCGGTGAGCTGGCCTTCCAGGTGG